>CAXXYJ010000041.1:0-13319 GCA_963664795.2 Chloroflexota bacterium
GCATGCGGCGGGCGGCCTCGGTGGGGATGTGCAGCTCGGGCACCGCGACCGCGATCGCCAGGTCCTCCGGCAGTTCGATCCGCATCCACTCCGGGCGCGGACCGGTGTCCAGAACTATGCAGAACCCGCCCACCAGGGCCGGGACTGCGTTGTCGGGGTGGCCCTCCAGGTCGACCGCGACCTCGATCAGCTCCTCGAGCGTGGCCGGGGCCTCCAGCTGCGAGTTGGCCGCCACCAGGCCGGCGCAGATCGCCCCCGGCCGAGGAGCCCAGGCCGCGCTGGATCGGGATCCTGAGCGCCTCGTGCAGGCGCAGGTGTTCGAACTCGCCGCCGGCCCGGGCGCAGAGCTGGCGCGCGGCCGCGATCGCCAGGTTGTCGTCTTCGCGCGAGACCATCTCGGCGCCCCCCGCCGCCGTCGACGCTGATCGCCAGCTCCTCGGCGGGCGCGAACTGGTATTCGTCGTACAGGTCCAGCGCCAGCCCGAAGGAGTCGAATCCCGGCCCCAGGTTGGCCGAGGTCGCCGGGACCTGCACCCGCAGCGGATTCTGCGGCGGCGCCAGCTCCCCGGTCGCGGCCTGTTCAGTCAACGACGCCCCCCATGGCGGGGCGCGGGGCGCGTCTGGATGTAGGTGGGCTCGCGGTAGTGCGACACGCTGGTGACCAGTCCCAGACCGGCCAGCAGCGCCAGGACCGAACTCCCGCCGGCGCTCACCAGCGGCAGGGTCAGCCCGGTCACCGGGACCACGCCGGCGTTCATGCCGACGTTGATAACCACTTGGAAAACAAAGATAAGCATCACTCCGGTGGCGATTAAACCACCAAATGAATCTTGCGCCGAGAGCGAGGCCAGCAGACAGTAAAGGATCACCAGGCCGAACATCGCCAAAAGGACGGTCGCGCCGATGAGCCGGCCTGTTCGGCGATAACCGCGAATATGAAATCGGTCTCGCGCACGCGCAGGAACTCGAGCACGGTCTGCGAGGACTCGGAGAACCCGCGCCCCCAGAGTCCGCCCGAGCCAATCGCGATGCGGGCCTGGAGCACGTTGTAGCCCGACCCCCAGCGGATCGAATCCCGGGTCGAAGAAGGAGAGGATCCGCTCGCGCATGTACGGGCGCAGGGCCAGCCAGATCAGCGGCGAGAGGGCGATCGTGATCAACGGCGGAATCACCAGGCGGCGCCAGGCCACCCCGGCGGCCAGGGCCATGCCCTGCCAGATTCCAAGCATCAGCATCGCCGAACCAAAGTCGGGCTGGCGCAGGATGAGCGCCACCAGCGGCAGCGTGATGGCCCCCGCGAGCAGGTGCCCCCAGATCGAGGTCAGGGCCAGTTTCGAGCGGGTGTAGAAGCGGGCCAGGGTCAGGATCAGGGCGAGCTTGGCGAATTCGGAGGGCTGGAACTGGAGCTCCCAGACCAGGAACCAGCGCTGCGAACCGCCGCGCTCGACCCCGAAGAAAAGAACCCCGAGCAAAAGGATGATGGCCAGGGGCATAGGTGGACCAGGCCAGCGGCCACCAGAAGCGGTAGCTGAGCCGCGACATCGCCAGGTAGGCGGCCCCGCCGAGGGCCACGAAGATCGATTGCCGCAGGACCTGCGAACCCAGGCCGGCGTTTATCGGCTCGCCCAGGAAGGCCAGCGCCACCAGGCTGGCGGCGATCAGGCCGCCCACGCCGACGAAAAGGACCGCGTCGCGCCGCTCGAAGCGCGCCGCCAGCGCCGCCAGGCGCCGCGCCGGGGGTCACTCCCGGGTCCTCGGCGCGGATTGCGGCCAGGGTCGGGTAGCGCAGCGGCGGGACCTTGCCGCCGAAGTGGAATTCGAGCACGTCGCGGGCGACCAGGGCGGCGGTGTGCGATCCTTCGCCGCCGTCGCGGATCAGCACCGCGAACGCGATCTCGGGATCCTCGTACGGAGCGTAGCCGGCGAACCAGGAGTGCGAGGGGCAGGTTGCCGTTCTTGTCGCGCTGGCCGGCGTATTCGGCGGTGCCGGTCTTGGCCGCGAACCGCACCGAGCCGGTGCGGGCGCGGAACCCGGTCCCGTTCAGGCCCTGCACCGCGTCGTCGAGCGCGTGGCGGATCAGGGCCAGGTTGCCGTCGGTGACCGGCAGATTGCCGATCGCCTCCGACTCCATCCGGCGGATCGTGGCCCCGTTGGAGTTGGTCAGGTGGGTCACCAGGCGCGGCCGGTAGAGGGTGCCGCCGTTGCCGATGGCCGCGTACATATTGGCCAGCTGGAGGGGGTTGACCTGGACGAAACCCTGCCCGATCGCGGCCTGGTAGGTGTCGCCGGTGACCCAGGGGGCGCCGAGCGCGGTCTGCTTCCAGGTCCGGTCGGGGACGGTCCCGACCGACTCGTGCGGGAGATCGATCCCGGTGGCGCGGCCGAACCCGAATTCGCGCGCGTAGCGCGCCAGGGCCTTGTCGCGGACGCCGCTGAATCCGGCGTAGGGGTCGCCGCCCGAGATCTTGTAGAAGTAAACGTTGCAGGACTCGGCGATCGCGCGGTGCAGGTCGACGGTGCCGTGCCCGGTCTTGAGCCAGTCGTGGAATATCCAGCCCGAGGGCAGGATCAGGTGCCCGCCGCACTGGAACGGGGTGTCGGCGTCGACCACCCCTTCCTCCAGGGCGGCCGCGGCGGCGACGATCTTGAAGGTGGAGCCGGGCGGGTAGAGGCCGGAAATCGCGTGGTTGATCAGCGGATGGCGGGGGTCGGCGATCAGGCCCTGAAATTCGTCGTCGGAGATTCCGGCTGCGAACGAGGAATTGTCAAAGGTCGGGAAGTCGACCAGGGCCAGCACGTTGCCGCTGCGCGGGTCGAGCACGACCACCACGCCCGCCCCCTCGGGCGAGAGGAAGCGCTCCAGGATCGCGGTGATGCCGGCCTGGAACGGCGTGTCGATCGTCAGGTGGATGTTGGCGCCGGTCACCGGCGCGGTGTAGTGGAGTTCGCGGATGTCCTGCTTGAGCGCCCCCACCTCCAGCAGGCGGCGCCCGCTGGTGCCGCGCAGGTCGTCCTGGAACCGCATCTCGATCCCGGACAGGCCGACTTCCTCGGAGAGGTTGGCGCCGCTCTCCAGGTAGGCGTCGCGCGATTCGGCCGGAATCGGGCCGGTGAACCCCACGATCTGGCCCATGGTGGCCCCGTCGAAGTACTCGCGGCGGTAGCGCGGACGCAGTTCGATCGCGGGCCAGCGGAACGAGTTCTCGCGCACCGCCAGGGCGGTGTTGCGGTCCAGGTTGCGGGCGATCTCAAGCTCCCCGAACCCGTTCAGGATCGCCCGCTCCAGCGTGCGGAAAAGCTCGTCCGAATCGGCCTCGATCGCGTTCGCCGTCGCGGCCACGAGGTCGGGCAGGGTTTCGATGTCCACCTCGGACGTGTCGAGCCAGAAATCGAACACCGGCACGTTGTCGGCCAGCCGCCGCCCGCTTGCGTCGAACACCATGCCGCGGACCGGGGGCACCTCTTCGACCCGGGTGCGGTTGGCCTCGGCCTCGAGCGCCAGGTCCTCGTGCTGGAAGATCTGCAGCTGCCACATCCGCCCGACCAGGAGCGCGCCCGCCCCGCCGGCGGCCGCGCCCAGGATGAGCTTGCGCCGGGTGGTCAGGTCTCTGGCGCGGCGGTCGGTGCGACCCGGGTTCTGGTTCACCGCCAGAAGCCCCCGACGCGGCCCCGCGCGCCCAGCCGCTTCGAGAGCGGCCAGAGGTAGCCGCTTATCTGGTCGCTGACCCAGTGCGCGCCCGCCACCAGCACGCAGTTGAGAAGTACCGCGTAGGCGCCGGCCGCGATCGCCGCGTCGGCCGCGACCGTCAGGCCCTGCAGCGAGAGCAGCGCGCCGAAGACCAGGTAGTAGATGGCGGTGGCCGCCGCCGCCGCGCACACCGCCCACGCCAGCGTGCTCGAGAACAGGACGACGCGCCAGGTCACCGCCGGGGCGACCGCCAGCATCAGCGCCGCCGACTGGCCGCCCGGCACGGTCCCGCCCAGGAGATCGGCCAGCAGCCCGGCCCCGACCGCCGCCCAGAGCACCGCGCTGCGGCGCGAGCGGACCGCCCAGACCACCAGCAGGACCAGGACCAGGTCGGGGAGCTGGCCGAACACCGAGAGCACGCCCTCCCAGCTGGCCTGGACAAGACACAGCACGGCAAGCGCAATCGCCATGCCCAGTTCGGTCCAGGGGCGGCGCGGGCTGCGCCGGGCCGGAGCCAGGTCGCCAAGGCCGGCGTTCACTGCGATTCGACCTCGGCCAGGACCACCAGGACCTGCTTTAGCTCGTCGTTGTTGACCGCCGGCCGCACGTCGGCCGACCGGGTGATGATGTCGGCGCGGTCGCGAACCTCGACGATCTGTCCGACCAGGATTCCGCGCGGGATCTGCGATCCGAGTCCCGAGGTGACGACGAAGTGTCCCGGCGTGATCTTGTCGCCGAGCAGTACGTTGTCCATTTCCAGCAGCGCCGTGCCGGTCCCCTGGACCGATCCGACGACATCCTCGGTCTGCCCCTGGACCGAAACCGCGACCGAGGAATCCGGGCTGTTGATCGGCAGTACCCGCGCCGAATCCTGGACCACGTCGACCACTCTCCCCACCAGTCCGCCGGTCGAGATCACCGCCATTCCGACCGCCAGCCCGCTGGCGCTGCCGCGGTCGATCTGCAGCAATTCGTGCAGCGCCGATCCGTCGCGCGCCACCACGTTGGCGCTGATCAACTCGAATTCAGGGTAGGCGGCGGCGAAGTTGGCCGCCGCGACCAGCTCGGCGTCGTCGCGCGCCTGTTGCCGCAGACGCGCCAGTTCGGCCTGGAGGAGATCGACCGACTCCTGCAGCTGACGGTTCTCCTCGGCGTAGGAACCCAGCCGCGGCACCGCCTGCAGGGTGCCGCCGACCCCTTCGGCCACGCGGCGCAGCCCGCGCTGGACCGGCGCGGCGGCGCGCAGGGTGGTGTCCTCGATCGGGCTCAGCAGGCCGTTGTTGTGCAGGATGGCCAGCAGAAGGCACAGCCCCGCACCCAGGACCAGGGCCAGGAGCGGGATTTGCGGGCGGCCCACCGGCAGCGCGTTCCTTTTAACGGGCCGCGACCCCGTCGCCGACGAACACGTCGCGATAGAGGTCGATGTTCTCGAGGCAGATTCCGGTGCCCATCGCGACCGCTTCCAGCGGGCGTTCGGTCACGTAGGCGGAAATGCCGGTGACGCCCTCGACGCTCGAATCGATGCCGCGCAGCAGGGCTCCGCCGCCGGCCAGCGAGATCCCCGAGATCATGATGTCGGCCAGCAGCTCGGGCGGGGTCGATTCGAGGGCGGTGTTGACGCAGTTGAGGATCTCGGACACCACCGGCATGATCGCCTCGCGGACCTGGCCGCTGGAGACCTCGAGCGAACGCGGCAGTCGCGAGGCCAGGTCGCGACCGCGCACGACCGTGGTTCCCTCGCCCTCGAACGGGCGGGTGGATCCGACTTCGATCTTGCAGGCTTCGGCCGAGCGTTCCCCGATCAGCAGTCCGTGCTCGGCGCGCATGTAGTCGATGATCGCCTGGTCGAGTTCGGTACCGGCGATCCGCACCGAATGGGCCAGCACCACCCCTCCGAGCGAGATGACCGCGGTCTCGGTAGTGCCCCCGCCGATGTCGACGATGATGTTGCCGACCGCGTCCTGGATCGGCATCTTGGCCCCGATCGCGGCCGCCATCGGTTCCTCCACCAGGTAGGCGTCGCGCGCCCCGGCCGAGATGGCGGCCTCCTGGACGGCGCGCTTTTCGACCTCGGTCACCCCGGAGGGGATACCCACGATCACCCGCGGCCGGGGGAGGAACAGATTCCCGGGGTGGACGCGGGTGATGAAGTACCGCAGCATCTGCTCGACGACGTCGAAGTCGGCGATCACCCCGTCGTGCAAGGGCCGGTGGGCGACGATGTTCTGCGGCGTGCGCCCGACCATGGCCTTGGCCGGGCTGCCGACGGCCAGGATGCGCCCCGAGAGCTGCTCTATGGCGATGACCGAGGGCTCGTTGACCACCACCCCCCGGCCGCGCACGTAGACCAGCGTGTTGGCGGTGCCGAGGTCGATCCCGATGTCGGCGGAGAAGATGCCGAGCAGGTCCGTCAGGAACCTAATCACCGGCGTCGCCCGCCGATCGCCGGCCCACTACCGGGCCAGGGCCGCGGCTAGGACTTCGTCTACACTGCGCACCAGGATGAAATCGATCCCTTTCCGCAACTGCGATGGCACTTCCTCGAGGTCGTCGCAATTTTCGGCGGGCAGGACGAACCGGCCCAGCCCGGCGCGCCCGATGGCCAGCACCTTGGCCTTCACGTCCTGGGTCTTGAGGACCCGCCCCTGGAGCGTGATCTCGCCCGAAAGCACGGTGTCGGCCCGCACCGGCTTCCCGGTCAGGGCCGAGTGCATCGCCACGCAGATCGACATGCCCGCCGACGCGCCCGACTTGGGCTGGGCGCCGGCCGGGATGTGAACGTGAAAGTCGAGCTTGTCGAAGTCCGCGGTGCTGGTGCCGAGGTCCTCGGCGTGGACCCGCCAGTACGTCCGCGCGGCCTGCACCGATTCCTTGAGAACCGGGTCCAGCTGGCCGGTCAGGGAGAGCTTGCCGGCCCCGTGCGCCATGTTGATCTCGACCGGCGCCAGGGCCCCTCCCCAGGCGTTCGAGAAAACCGTGTTCGCCGCGGCCACCGAATTGGCCGACAGCTGCAGCTGCTGCTCGAAGCGCGGTTTGCCCAGCAGGCGGGCGAGATTGCGCAGCGTCACGGCGGTGGCGTCGGCCGGGCTCTCCAGGGTGCGCACCGCGGCCCCGCGGCAGAGCGCGGCCAGCTGCCGATCGAGCTCGCGCACGCCGGCCTCGCGCGTGTAGGTCGAGATGATGCGCTCCAGCGCGCGGTCGGAGACGCTGAGCTGATCGGCCTCGAGGCCGTGCTGGCGCAGCAGCCGCGGCAGCAGGTGGCGCCGGGCGATGGTTTTCTTCTCGGCGTCGGTGTAGCCCGGAATCCTCACCACCTCCATCCGGTCCACCAGCGCCGCCGGAAGGTCTGAGATGTCGTTGCCGGTGGTGATGAAGAAGACCCGCGAGAGGTCGAAGGGCTCCTCGACGTAGTGGTCCGAGAACTCGGAGTTCTGCTCCGGGTCCAGGGCTTCCAGCAGGGCGGTGGCGGGGTCGCCGCGGAAATCGACCCCGAGCTTGTCGATCTCGTCGAGGATGAAGACCGGGTTGGCGGAACCGGCCTCGCGCAGCGAGGCGAGGATGCGGCCGGGCATGGCTCCCACGTAGGTGCGCCGGTGCCCCCTGATCTCGGCCTCGTCGCGGACCCCGCCCAGCGAGACCCGCACCAGCTTGCGTCCCATCGCGGTCGCGATCGCCCGCCCCAGGCTGCTCTTGCCCACCCCGGGCGGCCCCTCAAGGCACAGGATCGGTCCGCGCCGCGAACGGGTCAGCTTGCGCACCGCCAGGAATTCGAGGATCCGCTCCTTGACGTCGTCGAGCCCGTGGTGGTCGCGGTCCAGGATCTCCTTGGCGCGGCCGATGTCGATGCGGTCGCGCGTGTACTTCTGCCACGGCAGGTCGAGGAGGCACTCGATGTAATTGCGCAGAACGTTCACCTCGGGCGAGCCGGTCGGCATGTCGGCCAGGCGAATCAGGTCTTTTTCGACCCGGGCCCGGATGGACTCGGGGTAGCGGCCCGCCTCGAGCCGGGTCCGCATCTCGCGCACGTCGCGCGAGGGGGCGTCGGTCTCGGCGATCTCGTCCATGATCGCCTGCAGCTGGCCGCGCAGGATCTGCTCGTGCTGCTCTTCCTCGACCCGGCTTGAGATCCGGTCGTGGATCTGGTTCTGGGCCGCCAGGACCGCCAGCTCGAGCTCCAGCATCGACCGCACCCGCCGCAGGCGGTCGATCGGCTGCTCCATTTCCAGCAGCTCCTGGGCCTGCAGGTAGGGGAGCTCCAGGCTGGAGGCGACGACGTCGGCCAGCTCCCCCGGGGCGGACGCGTTCAGCGCCCGCACGTAGGCCTCCTTGTCCAGTTCGTCCGAACGCTCGACCGCCTTTTCGAACAATGCCAGGACAGATTCGGCGACGGCGCGGGCGGATTCGGAATCGTCCCGGTGCGGATTGATCGCCTCGGCCCGGGCGAGCAGGTGCGGACTCACCTGGGTGATCTGGCGCACGTGCATCCGGGTCCGGCCCTCCACCAGGACCGAGGTCGTGCCGTCAGGCAGGCGCAGGATCCGGTTAATGGCCGCCAGCGTGCCGACCGTGAATAGGTCCTCGCCCTCGACGTCCTCGGTTTCGATCTCGCGCTGGGTCACCACCAGGACCGAGCGGTCGGCAATCATCGCGGCCTCAAGCGCGGCCAGGCTCTTCTCGCGCGAGACCAGCAGCGGGGTCAGCGAATCGCGAATCGGAAACAGGACGGTGCCGCGCACCGCCAGGACGATTCGCGGTTGGTCTTGGCCCGCGTCAGCGTCGGGGCTGCGCGGGGCGGGAGAATCTGGCAAGAGATCGCGGCCGGCTCGGATTTTTGCGATTATCCCGAACCCCGGCGCCGCCCCGACGCCCGGCCCCTACCTAGACTGTGCCGGGACCGGCGGCGGCGGAGCGCCCCCGTCGACCCGAATCTCCCCCTTGCGCGGACGGACATCGACCGTTGAGTTCCACCTTCCTGGCCTACAACCGCGGCTACAACGTCGGCGTCGGCGGTGCGGTCGTCCGCGGCGGCAAGCTGCTGATGGTGAGGCGGGCGTCGAGCTACGGTCGCGGCAACTGGCAGATACCGGGCGGATTCATCGAGCGCGATGAAACCCTGGAGGAGGCGGTCGTAAGGGAGGTCGAGGAGGAGTCCGGGGGTCAGGTCCAGCGTGCGCGGGGTCCTGGGGCTGCGCTCGCGGACGGACGACTACAACAGCACCTACGTGGTGTTCCTGCTCGACTACGAATCGGGCGAGCCGACCCCCGACGGAGTCGAGACCGACCGGGCGCGCTGGATCGGGCTCGAGGACCTGGCCGGACTGGACAAGTTGCCCGCAATCAACGCCCGCGTCGCCGAGCTGGCTCTGTCCCGGGACCCGCCGGTTCTGCTGCCGTCGGAGATGGCCGGACCGGACGGGACGCCCTACCAGCTCTTCGCGGGCCAGGACTGAACACCGGCATGCTGGTCCGCGCCCGCGGGTGGATGGCCGGCCTGACCCTGGGCCAGTGGCTGATCGGGCTTTTCGGCGCGGCGGTCGTGGCCGGGCTCCTGGTGACCCTCGGGGTGGCCCTGGGCGAGCAGTCGCGCTCGCAGCCGGGAGTGAACACGCTGGCCAGCAAAAGCGTGATCGACCCGCGCCCGGCTCCGGATTTCGAACTCACCGATCTGGACGGGAACCCGGCGTCGATGTCGGGCCTGCGCGGCCGGGTCGTGGTGCTGAACTTCTTCGCCTCCTGGTGTGTCCCCTGCAAGCTGGAGGCGCCGGTGCTGGAGGAATTCTGGGAGGCATCGGATCCCGGGCGGGTTGCGGTTCTCGGCGTGGGGCTATGGGACCAGCACGACGACGCGGTCGAATTTGCCGAAACCTACGGTGTCAGCTTCCCCCTCGCCCTGGATCCGGACGGGGCGGTCGGGGTCGATTACGGCGTCGCCGGGATCCCGGAAACGCTGATCGTCGACCACCTCGGCGTTCTGCGAGCGCGCTGGGTCGGACCGCTGACCCCGGGCGCGCTCGATGACCTGACCGCGGACCTTCTGCGGGAGAGCGGTGGCTGAAGTCCCGGCGGCGCTCGCCGGGCTGATACTGCTGGTCAGGCTGCTGCACGTTCTGGCGGCGGCGTTCTGGGTAGGCGGCGGGCTGCTGTTCCTCTACCTGGTGGCGCCCCGGACCGGCGCGGCCGGATCCGAAATGGCGGTCCGGATCGGCCGCGCGATGTCGCATTCGGTGTCGGTCTTCCTGCTCACCGGCGCGGTCCTGGTCTTCGTCCGGCTCGCCGACCCCGCCGCCACCGCCGCCTACCTGGTCCTGCTGGCGCTCAAGCTCGCCCTGGCGTTTCTGGCGTTTCTGCTGGTCTGGCGCGGCGGCGCCGGGCTGCCGGCCGGGCTGCGGCGCTGGCCGGATTCCGGTCCCCGGTTCCTGCGCGGGCGAGTCGGCCTGGCGGCCTGGATCGGACTGGCGGCCTATCCGGTGTCGCTGCTGATGCAGCAGCTGATCGAAGTCGCCTGAAGACCCATCGCTGCTGCGCCCAAATCAAAAAATAAGAGAATTCGCCGCCCAAGTTCCGCCGGCGAAAAACAAATGCAATCATCGGCACCCCCGGCGCCGGCCCGGCGCAAGGTCACCCCGACGCTGGCCGTCGCGATCGCGCTCATCGTCCTGGCGGTGGCCTATCTTGCCTATTCGGCCGCCCAGTCGGCCGCCGTCTACTACCTGACCATCGACGAGTTGGTCGGGCAGTCCGACGACCTCTCCGGGCGCGCGGTAAGGGTCCAGGGCCGGATCGCCGACGGATCGATCCGCCAGGACGACACGCGGCTGTGGATCGAATTCGATCTCACCGACGGCGTGCACAGTTTTCCGGTCAGCTACCAGGGGACTCCGCCGGACCTTCTGGGATATTCGGACGAGCAGAAATACCAGGAAGTGGTGGTCGAGGGCAGCTGGCTGGGCGCCCGGCTGGAGGCCAGCAACCTGCTGGTCCAGCACGGACCGGAATTTAAGGCCGTCGACGAACTCGACGCGGCCGGGGACAGCCCCTGATCGCCGACCCGCCACCCCCTGCAAGCGGACTGGCGGTACGCGGGCTCACGCGCCGCTACGGCCGGACCCTGGCCCTGGACCGGCTGGATCTTTCCCTGGCGCCGGGCCAGGTCTGCCTGCTGCTGGGGGCCAACGGGGCCGGCAAATCGACGCTTCTGCGGATCCTGGAAGGCGTCATCCGTCCCGACGCCGGTCACGCCAGCTACGACGGCCGCCGGATCGGTACCGGTTCCTGGAGCCGGCGCCGGTCGACCGGCGGGATCGGGCACCGCGGGCGGGCCTACCCCCGGGCCACGGTGGAAGAAAACCTGGAATTCGTCCGCTCGCTGGACCCGGAATCGGCCCCGACCGCCGCGTTCCTGCTGGATCGGTTCGACCTGGCGCCGGTGTCCGGGCGGGAGGCCGCCGCGCTCTCGGCCGGCCAGCGCAAGCGGCTCGAACTTGCGCTGGCGGCGGCGCGTTCGCCCGGGCTCCTTTTGTTGGACGAACCCTTCGCCGGCCTGGACGCGGCCAGCGCCGGCGCCCTCAAGGCCCATTTGCGGGACCTGCCGGCCGGGGCGACGGTGGTCCTGAGCACGCACGATCCGGCCGAGGTCTGGCCGCTGGCCGACCGGGTGATCGTGCTGCGCGAGGGCCGCCTGGTATCGGACCGCCCGGCCGCGGAGACCGATCCGGAACGGGCGCTGGCCGAGATCGCAGACGGGCGGCCGCGCGCCCCCGGATCAGAAGCCCCGGCGCCGGCCCCCGGCCCCCCGGCGCTCGGGCGCTGGCGGGACGTTGCGGCGCTTTCGCGGATGGAGCTTTCCCAGGCCTGGCGCTCGCGCCGCGACATCGGCGCGCTGCTGGCGTTCGCGGTCCTGATCATGTTGACGGTGAGCCTGGCCCTGCAGACCCCGCTTTCGGATTCGGTCGATGCCGCGGTCGGCGGATTCTGGGCCTCGATGGTGTTCGCCACCGTGACCGGATCGCAGTACGGTTTCCCGCTGCGGCGTCAGTCCGGAGCGCTCGAGCTGCTGCTGGCGCTTCCGGTCTCGCGCCCGGCCGTGCTGGTCGCCCAGACCCTTACCCAGCTGGTCCGGCTGCTGCCGACCGCGCTGGTCGGGCTGGCGGCGGCGAGCTTCTTCTTTGAAGCCAACCTGCTGACCCCGGCGATGATCCTGCTCGCCGCCGCCGGAGCGTTCGCACTGGCGGCGGTTGCGGCCGGTTACGGGGCGCTGCTGGCGATGGCCGGTACCCGCGCCGTCCTGGGTCCGCTGCTGATCCTGCCGGCGACGCTGCCGGTGGTTCTGGCCGGGGTCCTGACCGCGCCGGCGGCAATCGGCCAAACTAGTGTTTTGCAGACGCTGCAGGCGATCGGTCTGGGACTTGCCTACGCGGCGTTGATCGGCGCAGTTTCAATCCTGGCGATTGAGGAGATCCTGGTTGAGTAGCAAGACCGCCCCGCCGACACCGTACGTCGCGGTCGCCGCGCTGGCCTCGGTCGCCGCACTGGCCGCGATCTTTTTCTACGCGCCGCGCGAGGCGGTGCAGGGCGATGTCCAGCGGGTCCTCTACATCCACGTCGGAACCGCCCTGGCGGCCTACGTGTCGTTCCTGGTGACCGCCGGCGCCAGCATCGCGGTGCTCTCGGGCCGCGGCGCCGGCGCCGACCGGCTGGCGCGCTCGTCCGCCATCGTCGGGGTGGTGTTCACCACGATCGTCCTGGCGACCGGGGCGATCTGGGGCCGGGCGGTCTGGGGCGTCTGGTGGACCTGGGACGCCCGGCTCACCACGACGCTGGTGCTCTGGTTCGTCCAGGCCGGATACCTACTGCTGCGCGGCTGGATTGATGATCCGCGCCGCCGCGGCCGACTGGCCGCCTATGTCGGCATCCTGGGCGCGGTGATCGTGCCGGTCAACTACATGTCGGCCTACTGGTGGCGCACCCTCCATCCCGAGCCCACGGTGATCGCGCCCGATTCGCCCGGACTGCCGCCGGCGATGGCGCACACCCTGATCGGGGCGTCGATCGCGATGATGCTGGTCTGGGGCCTGATGCTCTGGTGGCAGATCGGAATAGAACGCGCCGCCGACCGCGTGGAGGGGCTTACCTGAAATGCCGGACTGGGACACGAACCTGTGGATGCTGGCGATCGCCTACCTCTCGCTCTTTCTGGGACTGGCCGGCTGGGCGGTCTACGCCAGGGGCCGGCTGCGCGCGATCTCATCCGAGCTCGACCGCCGCGCCGCGGAGGGCTCAGACCGGCCGGGCGAGAAGGACTGACGGGGAGGGGGCCGGCGCCGCCCGGGCTGATGCCGGTTCCTGACATCTCGCCGATGGAGCGCGCTTGGACCTAGCCGCGCTCGGCCGCCTTTCGCTGCTGCTGGCCCTGGCCCTGACCTGCTACGGGGTCGGCGGGTCGGGATTTTCGGTCTGGCTGCGCGACGATCGCCTGGCCCGCTCGGCCCGCGGCGCCCTCGTCGGGGCCGGCCTGGCCACCACCCTGGCGATGGCAATCCTGGCGGCCGGGTTCATAACGTCGGACTTTTCGATCTCGGCCGTGGCCGAAACCTCGGCCCTGGGCATGCCGCCGGGGCTGACGTTTGCCGC
>CAXXYJ010000042.1:0-32579 GCA_963664795.2 Chloroflexota bacterium
GTTGCAGACGAAGAGGATGTCGCCGTCGGGCAGGATCGAAGTGTCGAGCAGGATGTCGTTTAATGGGATGTGCACGGCGCCCGGGACGTGGGCCGAATCGTAATCGCGCTGTTCGCGCACGTCCACGATCGGGATTCCCTCGTCTATGAGCTCCTTGGCGCGCTGCAGGTCAACTTCTTGGATCATGGCCGTCTGCTAATCGTCTAATTCCCCTATGGATTCAGATTCTAGGCGTCCCCAGGCCCAGCGTCCGCCGCCGGAGGCGGCGCCGCGCCCGTTCTCCGGCACCATCGCCCCGTTCGACGGCGAGCTGCTGGGACACGCCTTTATCGACCCTAACGGGCCGGTGGCGGCCGGAACCTTCGGCACCTGGCGGGTCACGTTCGTGTGCGGGCGGGTCGGGATGGACGACGGCGGCCACATCCGGATCTGCGAACGCCAGGTCTGCGACTGGGAACGCCCGCAGTTCGATGAGCCCTCAGGCTCCGGCTACACCACCGCCACAACCGACGGCGAGGCCGAGGTCGAACTGGCCTGGTTCGAGACCCTGAACGAGCGACCGTTCCGTCGGACCCTGCAGGTAACGATCGCCAACGGTTCGCTGCGGCCCGGCGAACGGGTGGTGGTCACCTACGGCGACCGCTCGGGCGGGGGTCCGGGGCGCCGGGCCCAGACCTTCCGCGAACCCGAATCCGAATTCCAGGTCCTGGCCGACCCGTTCGGCGCGCAGCGCTACTTCCCGGTCCCCGACCACCCCTATCTGGGCGTCTTCGGCGACCGCGCGAGCGCGATCGAGCTGCGCTGCGGCTCCCAGTTCCTGCCGGGCGAGCGGATCGACCTGCACGTGCGGCTGGTCGATAAGTGGGGCAACAGCGACGAGCAGGCGACAACGCGCGTGGCGCTCTCGGCCGACGGGCCGGTCCGGGGCCTTCCGGCCGAGATCGAGTTCACCCCCGCCGACGCGGGCGTCAAGGTGGTCGGCGGGATCTCCGCGCCGGCAAGCGGGATATTCAGGTTCGGCGCCAGCGCCGAGGGCCTGCCCGGTGCCCGCTCGAACGCGGTGCACGTCCTGGAGAGCCTGCCGGACGGGCGCCGGGTCCGCTGGGGCGACATGCACGGGCAGAGCCGCGAATCGGTCGGCACCCTGGACGCGGCCGACTACTTCCGGTTCGCGCGCGACGACGCGTTCGTCGAGTTCGTCGGCCACCAGGCCAACGACTTCCAGATAACCAACCGGTTCCTGGCCCGCCTGGGGGAGCTGACCGCGGCGCTGCACGAGCCCGGCCGGTTCGTGCCGTTCTTTGGCTGGGAGTGGTCGGGCAACACCACCACCGGCGGCGACCGCAACGTCCACTTCCTGGCCGATTCGGGGGCCCTGCACCGGTCCTCGCACGCCCTGCTGCGCGAGGTCGGCGACGCCGGCAGCGACGCCTGCCCGGTCAGCGAGCTGCACGCGCTGTTCTCCGGGCGGAGCGACGTTCTGCTGGTCCCGCATGTGGGCGGGCGCTACGCCAACCTGGACTTTTACGACCCGTCGCTGGAGCCGGTGGTCGAGCTGCATTCGGCGCATGGGACGTTCGAATGGCTGGGCCGCGACGCGCGCGAGCGCGGACTCAAGGTCGGATACCTGTGCGGCAGCGACGTCCACGTCGGCCGCCCGGGGGCGGCGCGACCGGCGGTCAAGGCCGGCGAGGACGGGCTGGGCGTGACCGGCGGGCTGGCCGCGGTGATTACCGACGAACTCTCGCGCGAGGCGATCTTTGCGGCTCTGCGCGCGCGCCGCTGCTACGGCACGACCGGAGCCAGGATCCTGGTCTCGGCCAGCGCCAACGGCCACCCGATCGGCGCCGACGTGGCGCTGGCTGCGGGCGGTCCGCTCTCCATCGCCGGGTTCGTCGACGGCACCGCCCCGATCCAGCGCATCGACCTGCTCCGGGACTGGGAGCTTGTGGAATCGGTGCGGCCGCGCCGCAGCGCCGATTCGAAGCGTATCCGCATCACCTGGAGCGGCGCCGCCAGCCGCGGCCGTCGCCGCTCGGTCCGCTGGTCGGGCCGCGCCCGGGTGAAGGGCAACCGTGTACTTTCCGCGGCCGGGGTCGGTTTCGATCACCCGGCCGAGGGGATCGAAGGTAGCGACGACGACCAAGTGTGGTGGACCTCGGTGACCGAGGGCGACATGGACGGGGTCGAGCTGGAGCTTGCCGGTCCCGGCGGCCGACTCGAGTTCGACGCGGGCGGCGTCGAACTGGACGTCGATCTTGAGCGGCTGGGCGATGAGATGCTCACCCATTCGATCGGCGAGATCGAGCGCCGGGTTCGGATCGAAAGGGTGACCGCCGCCGGTCCCGAGCTGGTCGAGTTCGACTTTGCTGTCGATCCGGCCGAGATTCGCGACGCCGGCTACCACCTGCGGATCGTCCAGTCCGACTGCAACTGCGCCTGGACCAGTCCCTTCTACGTGACCGGCGCCGGAAGCTGACCCTGGACTCTTCGATCCCCAATTCGGGCGATGCGGGGACTCCTTCGGCGTCTGCCGGTCGGGGCAACCGCGCGGGACCATGACATCGACCGCTGAAATCCTCGCGTTCGCGCTCGAGCTGGCCGATGCGGCCGATGCGATCGCCATGGGCGCCTACCGCAGCGGGCAGGCGGTCGAACGCAAGCCGGACGGCAGCTTCGTCACGCCCGCCGACGTTGCGACCGAAACCGCGCTGCGCGCCCGGATTGCCGAACGCTATCCGGATCACGCTGTGCTCGGCGAGGAGAAGGGCGAGGATTCCGGCGTCCGAAATGCTTCGGCGCGGTGGATCCTGGACCCGATCGACGGAACCCACAGCTACATGCGCGGGGTCCCGGTCTGGGCGACCCTTATCGCCTGCGAACGCGGCGGGACGATTGAAGTCGGGGTTGTTTCCGCGCCGGCGCTGGGTACCAGGTGGTGGGCGGGTCGCGGCCTGGGCGCGTTTCGCGGCCCTACCGACCGGCAGGATTCAGACGGTAATGAACGGATCCGGGTGTCTTCGGTCGACCGGCTTGCAGACGCCCAGGTCTCGTGCGGAGACATCGTCTCGACGCTTGATCTATGGCCCGGCGCCCGTGGGTTGCTTGATGCCGCCTGGCGGGTCCGCGCGTTCGGAGATTTCTGGGGCTTCTGCCTGGTCGCGGAAGGTTCGGCGGACGTGATGATCGACGGCGCCGACCTGAGCGTGTGGGACGTATCCGCGCTGATCCCGATCGTCGAGGAAGCCGGCGGCCGATTCGCGAACGCGGACGGGATCGCGGGCCGCGCCGAGGGTCCCCAGATCGCCACGAACGGTCGGCTGCACGAAGAGGTCGTGCGAAGGTTGGCGGGCGCCGGGACTGGATGACCGGTGCCGGAGATCGGGGAATATGAGGCCTTCACCATTTGCGAATAACGCCCCGTACCGGTGCGCGGAAACAGGGCGGGTCTGGGTGGGCCGGCCAATCTGGTCGTCGGCCGAGAATCTGCCGGCGGCGCGCTCGAATCGACCGCGGTGATCAACGCCCCCTGATCTCCGCGATGTAAGCATCGGCGTCCTCGATCGGCAAACCCCGATGCTTTTTCCTCTTGAGGATTCCGAATACGCGGTCGATCGGATGATCGGCCCCGGCCCGCTTGCGGATTAACAGGCCCCCGTCCGCGACCAGCATCTCAACCTCGACGTTGGGGTGCATGCCGAATCGGTCGCGCAACTCTTTCGGGATCGTGACTTGCCCTCGTTTGGAAATGCGCATGCTGCCGGCCGTTTGGAGATCGGGTGTGAACTACATGTTCGGGTCAATCGGTTTATTGGGGCGCCAATTTGCCTTGGACGCGAACGCGCGAATCCGGCCGAGCGCGCGAATTAGGCCGGCGGGCAGGGTCGAACCGGATCTGTTTTGAATCGGCCGCGTTCCGTCAATTACATTTGGCTAGATACCGAGCCGGGACAAAGCAAGTCCACTCGAAGGGATGAGCGGTTTGGCCGTAGTAACCGGGCGCCCGAAAACGTCCGCAACCACTGGATACAAGTCGATCGGGACCCGACCGGTCCGCCACGACGGCGTTGACAAAGTGACCGGCCGCGCCTGCTACGGCGCCGACGTTTTCCCCGGCAACCTGGCTTACGGGGCGATGCTGCGCTCGCCGCACGCCCATGCCCGCATCAAGTCGATCGATTTCTCCGAGGCGCTGGCCCTTTCTGGAGTCCTGGCGGTCGCATCGGCGTCCGACCTGCCTCAGATCGAAGACCACCTGGCCGAACTGGGCGAAGGGATCGACGCCCGCATCTCCTACAAGTCGCAGAACATGCTGGCGCGCGAGAAGGTGCTCTACGACGGACACGCCATCGCGGCCGTGGCGGCCACCGATCCGCACACCGCCGAACTGGCGACCCGCCTCATAAAGGTCGAATTCGAACTGCTGCCGCCGCTGATGACGGCGGAGGCGGCGATGGCCCCCGGGGCGCCGCTGATCCAGCCCGACGTCTACACCGACCACGACGGCCGCTCAGACGAGCAGCCCTCGAACGTGGCCGTTCACTCGCTGGTCGGCCAGGGCGATCCGGAAGCCGGTTTCAAGGCCGCCAGCCTGGTCCTGGAGCGCGAGTACTCGACCGCCACGGTGCACCAGGGCTACATCGAGCCCCACAACGCGACCGCGCGCTGGCTGGAGGACGGCCAGCTGGAGGTCTGGTGCTCGTCGCAGGGCCGCGTTCGCCATCCGCGCCGAACTGGCCGAACTGCTCGACCTCTCGCCGGCCCCGCATCCGGGTCCATCCCATGGAGATCGGCGGCGGTTTCGGGGGCAAGCTCACCTCCTACCTGGAGCTGCCGGCGGCGCTGCTGGCGCGCAAGTGCGCCCGCCCGGTGAAGATGACGATGAGCCGCTCCGAGGTCCTTCGGGCCTCCGGGCCGACCTCGGCCAGCCGCACCCGGGTGAAGGTCGGGGTTGACGAGCGCGGGATCATCACCGCGGCCCGCGCCGAGGTGGTGCTCGAGGCGGGCATGCATCCGGGGTCGCCGCTATTCCAGGCGATGCTGATGGCGTTCGGTCCCTACTGGCTGGAGAACGTGGAGATCGAGGGTTGGGAGGTGCTGGTGAACAAGCCGCACGTCCACGCCTACCGCGCGCCGGGGGCGCCGCTTTCGAGCTTCGCGGTCGAATCGCTGATGAACGAGATCGCCGAAATGCTGGAGATCGACCCGCTCGAGCTGCGCCGCCGCAACGCCGCCGTGGCCGGCGCCTGGCGAGCCGACGGGACCACGCTGCCGGTTTCGGGCAACGTCGAATGCCTGGATGCGATCGAACAGAGCGACCACTGGAAGAGTCCGCTGGGCGAACCGAGCGGACCGGGCAAGGCCCGCGGACGGGGATTTGCCAGCGGCATGTGGCGCAACAACACGTTCGAGTCCTCGCTCGACCTGCGGCTACACGCCGACGGCTGCGTCACCCTGACCGAGGGGTCGGTGGACATCGGCGGATCGAGGACCTCGATCGCGCTGCAGCTGGCCGAAGTCCTGGGAGTTCACGTAAGCACCATCCAGCCGGTGGTCGTCGACACCGACTCAGTGGGCTTTAACCACTCGACCGGCGGATCGCGCACCACCAACGTGACCGGACAGGCCGCCATACTGGCCGGGCGCCGCCTGGTGGAGGAAATGACCGACGGACTGGCCGAACTCTGGGGCGCCGACTCCGGCGATATCGAGTTCGACGACGGGGTGTTCTTGGGGCCGGACCAGCGAGCCGATTTCGCCGAGGCGGCCGGTCTGCTGTCGGCGGCCGGCCAGCTGCCGACGGCGACCGCAACGGTTGCGCCCACCGTCAAGGCGCCTTCCTATGCGATTCACGCCTGCGACGTCGAGGTCGACCTGGAGACCGGCAAGTGCGACGTGCTGCGCTGGACCATCGCCCAGGACGCCGGCCGCGCGATCTACCCGCCGTACGTCGAGGGGCAGATGCAGGGCGGCGTCGCCCAGGGGGCGGGCTGGGCCCTGCTGGAGGAGTACTGGTACGACGAGGATGGAGTCCTGGCCAATGACTCCCTGCTCGATTACCGCACCCCGACCGCGCTGGACCTTCCGCCGATCGAGGCCATCATCGTCGAGGTGCCCAACCCGGCGCACCCGTTCGGCGTGCGCGGGGTCGGCGAAGCCTCGATCGTCGCCGCCCCGGCCGCTGCCGCCGATGCGGTCGCCCGCGCGACCGGCAAGCGGCTCCGTGACCTGCCGATATCGCCGCCCAGGGTCGTGGCCGCGGTCGACCAGGCCGATTAGCAGGCACCCCGGTGCCGGTGCACGGTCCGGCTCGTTTTTCCACTAACCCCAGGCTCGCGCGAATTGGACGCCGCGAGTTCCTAAGATCTGAATCCTGAACGGGCTGCTTTCTGCGTGAGCGCCGACGATCGGCGTCAATTGGCGACAGCTGGCGATACGAGGAGTTGGATGCGCCGACCTACAACATCAGTCAGGCCAAGACTCAACTTTCGCGGTTGATCGCCGAGGCGGCAAACGGCGCCGAGATCGTAATCGCCCGCAATGGCGATCCGATCGCCAGGCTCGTGCCGATCAACCGGGCGGGCGTTCGCCGATTCGGCGCCCTGGCAGGCCAAATATCCCTTGACGAGACTTTCTTCGAACCGTCGCCCGAGGACGAGCTCGCGGCGTGGGGGCAGTGACCGAATTACCGCATTGACGCCGGCGAACTGATCCGGCGGCCGGCGCCGGACGGCCGATTTCGAGTTTCCATGGCGACTCGGCGCCTGGAAGAACCGCACATCCGGTTAACGAGTGGGCCGGCGACGACCCTGCGGCCCTGCGGGCGGGCGGTTGGTGGCGACCGGGTTCGCGATGAATGCGACTGCCGCCGCGGATCCTTCCTGTCCGGCGCTCCATCCCAATACGGGCCGTTGACCCACTCGCTCACCGCGCCCCGGCCGCCGGCAGCGCCGGTCAGTGATGGTCTTCGCCGTCGTCCCCGTGTGCGTGATCGTGGTCCCCGTGATCGTGGTCATCGCCGGACCCCGGCCTCTCGTGGCCTCCGCGCGCTCCGCCGGTGTGGACGTTGGGCACGCCCTCGAAGATCATCGCCCCTTCGAAATACCGTGCGCTCGGGTGGTAGGTGTGCATCAGCCGCAGCGCGGCGGCCGACAGCAGGACCTCGAACCGGGCCAGGTCCATCACCGTGAAGGCGATCTGGTCGCGCTGGGCGAATTCGAGCTTGCTGAGCGGGTATTCGCCGATCGAGCCCAGCACCGGCGCGATTCCGGTGTCGTCCATCGCTTCGATGGCGTCAGGCAGGAGGTCGGCCTCTAGCACGAGGATGCCGGCCGCGTCGGGCGAATCGGCCAGGATGTCGGCGATCTGCCCGACCGGATCGGTCTCGGCAAGCTGGTGCGCGTCGACTGCTCCGCCGGCGTACGTCTTTGCGAGTTCGTCGCAGGCATGGCGGCGAATCCCTTCAACGCCTTCAGGGATCAGGCATAGCACCGTTCCCGAGACCCCTGCCGCGGTGAAATGATCGGCCGCGCGGCGGGCGGCCGCCGATGCGTCCATAGACACGTGGATCAGCGAACCGGCCTCGTCGGCGTGCTCGGCGCCGGCGCCGAAGCTGGCGATCTGCGCGCCCTGTTCGGCCGCCGCGTGCAGGGCAGGGATGATCACCTGCGGGTCGGCCAGGGTGGCCAGGATCATGGGTGCGCCGTTCCGGGCGCACGCCTCGATCGCCTTAACCCTGTCGGCGGGGTCGGGATGGGTCGAGTATTCCAGCTGCAGGCCGACGACTTCGGCCGCCCGCCGCGCGTGGAACTTGACGAATTTCCAATACAGCTTGCCCGGATCGCCGTCGGCGACCACGCAGAGCTTGGGCGCGGCTTCCGGGGGCTCGGCGTCCGCCGAATGGGAATGTCCCGCCTCGCCCGCCTCGCCATCCTCCGCTGCATCGGATTCCGGATCGGGCTCGGCCGTGTTGGTTTCTTCTTCGGCCGCCAAAGGGGCGGTTCCGGACCCGCTGGAATTTGCCACCGCTTCTGCGGAATCGGCCGGTTCCGTTCCGAGGGCGTCCGTGTCCGGATCAGGCTCACCCGGTTCCTGAGAATCCCCAGCTGCGTCCGGCCCGGAGCCCGGTTCCGGTTCAGCCTGGACGGGAGCGACCGCGGGGGAATCGGCCGGCCCGAAGAAGGCCTGATTGACCAGCGTGGTCAGGGCGGCGGTTATCACGATGAGGACGGCGACGGCAATGAGCCGCGACCTAGATCCGAGCGTTTGATTCATTTGCGTTTAACCGGTCCTTGGCCGAATCTTCCGGATTGACGGGGCCCGGCGGCCGGCCCGACCTGGCTGAGCTGCGGGGACCTCCGCGCACTGAGTCCGCATGCACCGGTCGCGCCCGGACGGACGGCAAGGACCGCCAGTGATCGAAGCCCGTTCCGGCAGCCGAGCGGTAAGTGAGGGGGAGCGGCCATCACCCGAACCGGTACCACTTGCCAAGATCCGACCCGCCTTCGGGCCGGCCGGCAGCCGGTTCCCGCCAACCGTTCTCAGGCGCGATCGGAACGCCGCGCCAGCCAGTCGAACCAGGTGCCCAGCACCAGCGCGATCAGGTAGTAGATGGCCATCCCGGGCGCCGCGTACAGCGAGAGCAGGATCATCGCCAGGCAGGCGGCCTGCCCGAGCCGGACAGTGGCCTCCGAATCGAGAATCTCGGCGATCAGACCCTGCGGCCCCGAACTGATCCGCGACCCGGCTTCAAATGAGTCCTTGGCCAGAGGCTGGCTCAGGAAGTCGCCAATCTCGGCCAGGACGTCCTCGATGCGGCGCGCGTCGCCGCTGACGGTGCCGACCGCGATGAAGTCCTCGGCGATGAACTTGACTCCCAGCAGCCAGAAGGTCTCGGCCCCGAACGCCACGTAGCGTCGCCGCGAGACCACCGGGATCGCCTCCAGCTGCGAGAACTCGTAGACCTCGTCGCGGAACGAGAACCAGCCGAACAGGTCGTGCTGGCGGATAACGACGATCTTGAACTGGCGGTCGAAGACCACCTCCACGTTGCGCCGGATCACCAGGGTCAGGATCCAGACCACGAAACCGCCGACCAGGGTCACGGTGAAGATGTTCAGTTCCTGGGCCTGCATCGCCACCAGTAGCGCCATCGCCAACGCCACCAGAACCTGGATGCGGCGGTTGGAGTCACCGCCGGTCAGGTGCATGCGATGTTCGGTTTCAAGCCAGGTTTGCATGGCGGGCCCCAGCGGTCGGGAATTCCCGACCTTCGCGCTGCCGGCAACGGTCAATTGCGTGTAATTTCAACCTAATGGTATGGGCGGCTTCGCCCGCGAACGGTATCGGACAGCGATCATGGACTCCGCACGCTTGAAGTGGCTCGGCCACGGGACGTTTCGGCTCACCTCCCCTGAAGGCAGATCCATCCTGGTCGACCCCTGGCTGGCCGGCAACCCCACCTGCCCCGAAGGCGAGCATGCCCAGGAGGGCCTGGACGCGATCCTGGTGACCCACGGTCACGACGATCACGTCGCGGACCTGGTCTCTACCGCCGCCGCCAACCCCGGGGCCAAGGTGATCGCGGTGCTCGAGGCGGTCTGGGCGCTCGCCGAATTGGGCGTGCCGGAGGAGTCCCAGATCGGCATGAACCTGGGTGGGACCGTTAACGTCGGTGGGGTGTCGGTGAGCATGGTGGAGGCCAAGCACACCACCTCGCTGCGCGTGGGCGACCGGATCGAAAACGCCGGGATTCCGGTGGGCTTCGTGGTCGGGCTCGAAGACGGCCGCTCGATTTACTTTGCCGGCGACACCGCGCTTTTCGGGGACATGACCCTGATCGGCGAACTCTACCGCCCGCTGCTGGCGGTGCTGCCGATCGGCGGGCACTTCACGATGGACGGCCGTCACGCCGCCCGCGCCGCCCGCATGCTCGGCTGCGCCTACGTCGTCCCCTGCCATTACCGCACCTTTCCGCTGCTGGCCCAGGACGCCGGGGCGCTGTTCGAAGGCCTGGGCGGGGCCGCCAAGCCCAAGGTCCTGGAGCTTGAACCCGGCCGGGAAATCGAGCTGCCTTCGTAAATCACCGGGCGGCCCGCGCCGATTTCCGCCCAGGCAATAAAATTTGAGGCCGCAGCTTCCTGCGGATCATTCCCTTATCAGGATCAAATTGACCGGAAGCAGCGCCGCGCGCGCAACCTGCCGAACGCGGTTCCCGATCGGTGAACCCGCCTCAATCCGCACCCGCACGCTCATTGCGGGATGGTCGGTAGTGGTAGCGGTACGGGGCGAGAGCGCCCTGGCAATCTAGCCGGCAGCTCTCGAAAACCAGAAAACCCGCGCTTCCGCGCAACCCCTCCCCACTCTCCTTCAAGACCCGATAAGGACTTTCCCGCGATGAAATCGACGCAAGCTCGCACCGGCGGCCAGGTCGTGTGCGACGTGATGGTCGAGGAAGGCGTCGATGCCATCTTCGGCATGCCCGGCGGCGCCAGCCTGCCCTTCTACGACGCGCTCTACCACTACCCGCAGATCCGCCATTACCTGATGCGCCACGAGCAGGGCGCCGGCTTTGCCGCCGACGGCTACGCGCGGGCCCGCAACCAGGTGGGGGTCGCGACCTCTACCTCCGGTCCCGGCGCCACCAATTTCGTTACCTCGATGGCCTCGGCCCAGATGGACTCGGTGCCGGTCGTCTTCATAACCGGCCAGGTCGCGCGCGAGTTCATCGGAACCGACGCGTTCCAGGAGACCGACGCCACCGGCTGCTCGATCCCGGTCACCAAGCAGAACTACCTGGTCACCGACCCGGACGAACTCCCCTACATCATGAAAGAGGCGTTCTACCTGGCGCGCTCGGGACGCCCCGGTCCGGTGCACATCGACATCCCCAAGGACGTCTTCCTGGCCGAGACCAAGGCCCCGACCCCCGAGTCGGTGAAGGTCCCTGGCTACCGTCCCGCCACCGCCGGCCACAAGATGATGGTCCGGCGCGCGGCCGACCTGATCGCGGACTCCAAGCGCCCGGTGATCATGGCCGGGCACGGCGTGGCCATCTCCGGCGCCTGGGACGAGTTGTTCGAACTGGCGACCAAGAACCGCCTGCCCGTGATAACTACCCTGCACGGTGTCGGCTGCTTCCCCGAGCGGCACGAGCTCTCGCTGGGGATGATGGGCATGCACGGGATGTACTACGCCAACATGGCCGTCCACGACTGCGACCTGATCATCGGCATCGGCTGCCGCTTCGACGACCGCGTCACCGGGCGGGTGGCCGACTTTGCGCCGCAGGCCAAGATCATCCACATCGACGTCGACCCGGCCGAGATCGGCAAGATCGTCCCGACCGAGGTCCCGATCGTGGGCGATGCCAAGGCCACCCTGGCGCTGCTGAACCGGCAGGTCCGCCCGCCCCAGAACGGGCCCTGGCTCAAGCACCTGGCCCAGCTCAAGGCCGACCACCCCTCGCACGACCCGCCGCAGTCCGAGAACCTCCTGCCCCAGCACATGGTCCGCAAGATCTACGAGCATTCCGGCGGGCGGGCCAAGGTCATCGCCGACGTCGGCCAGAACCAGATGTGGGCCTCGCAGAACTACTTCTACGACCACCCGCTGCACTTCTTCTCGGCCGGCGGCACCGGGCCGATGGGCTACGCCTTGCCGGCCGCCCTGGGCGTTTCGGTGGCGTGCCCCGAGGACGAGGTCTGGTGCGTCACCGGCGACGGCGGGCTCCAGATAAACATCCAGGAGTTTGCGGCCCTGGCCGAGTACCAGATCCCGGTCAAGGTCGGGGTGATGAACAACGGCCACCTGGGCATGATCCGGCAGTGGCAGAACCGCTTCTACGACGGCCGCCTGCTGGGCGCGCGCCTGGCCAACCCGCCGTTCGAGAAGGTCGCCGAGGCCTACGGCATCACCGGCCTGCGCGCCTCCACCCAGGCCGAGGCCGACGACGCCATCGCCGAGGCGCGCTCGATCGACGGCCCGGTCGTGATCGATTTCCTGGTCGATGAATTCGAGGACTGCATGCCGATGGTCGTTCCGGGCGCATCGCTCGGCGAGACCGTGGAGGCCTGATCCCGATGGAAGAAAAGACCAAGCGGCTCACCACCGTCGTGGCCTACGTCCAGGACCGCCCCGGCGTCCTGGCCAAGGTCTCGATGGTCCTGCGGCGCCGCAACTTCAACATCGCCTCGCTGGTCGTGGGGCACTCGGAGCGGCCCGGGGTTTCGCGCATGACCATCGTGGTCGAGGGCGACGCCCGCGAGGTCAAGCAGGTCGAAAAGCAGCTCTACAAGGTGATCGAGGTCCTGAAAGTCTTCGATCTTGCCGCCGGCAGCGCGGTGCTCAAGGAGGTTGCGCTCATACGCGTGGCCACCACCAGCTCGAACCGCGCCGAGGTGATCGGCCTGGCCCAGGTGTTCGGCGGCCGGGTCGACGACGTCGGCCGAAACTACGTGATGATCGAACTGACCGCCTCGCCGTATTCGATCGACCGGTTCCTGCGGGTCGCCAACGATTTCGGCGTCATGGAGCTGGCCCGGACCGGCGCGGTGGCGATGTCGCGCGGCGAGAAGATCATCTCGGCGCCGGTTGAAGAAGCCCAAAAATCCCACAACGGACAAGGAACGAGTTACTGACCATGGTTGATGTTTACTACGACGACGACGCCGATCTGGGCGAACTGACCGGCAAGAAGATCGCCGTCATCGGCTACGGCAGCCAGGGGCACGCCCACTCGCTGAACCTGAAGGACTCGGGGCTGGACGTGGTGATCGGCCTGCGCGAGGGATCTTCCTCCTGGGGCCGGGCCGAAAGCGCCGACCTGCTGGTCTTGCCGACCGCCGAGGCGGTGGCCGCATCCGACATCTCGATGGTCCTGGTCCCCGACCAGAACGCGCCCGAGGCCTACGCCGAGGAGATCGAGCCGAACCTCTCCGACGGCGACATGCTGATGTTCGCGCACGGTTTCAACATCCACTACGGCCAGGTCCGCCCACCCGAGAACGTCGACGTTGCGATGGTCGCCCCCAAGGGTCCCGGCCACATCGTGCGCGACATGTTCGAAGACGGCGTCGGCGTGCCGGCGCTGTTTGCGATTCACCAGGACGCCACCGGCCGCGCCCGCGAGCTGGCGATGGCCTACGCCAAGGGCGTGGGGGCCACCAAGGCGGGCCTGATCGAGACCACCTTCCGCGACGAGACCGAGACCGACCTGTTCGGCGAACAGGCGGTCCTGTGCGGCGGCACCACCGCCCTGGTCAAGGCCGGGTTCGAGACGCTGGTGGAAGCCGGCTACGCGCCCGAACTTGCCTACTTCGAGTGCCTGCACGAGCTGAAGCTGATCGTCGACCTGATGTACCAGGGCGGCATCGACTACATGCGCTACTCGGTCTCGGACACGGCCGAGTACGGCGACCTAGTCTCCGGCCCGCGCGTGATTTCGGACGGATCGCGCCAGGCGATGCGCGAAATCCTCGCCGACATCCAGGACGGGACATTCGCCAACCGCTGGATCCTGGAGAACGTCGCCGGCCGGCCGGCCTATTCGGCCCTGCGCCAGAAGGACAAGGAGAGCCAGCTGGAGGAAGTCGGCGCCCGCCTGCGCGGGATGATGCCGCACCTGCAGGGCCGCCGCGACTAGAAGCTGCCTTTTCGGACATACAATTTGCCATGCAGCTATTCCGAACGCCGCTTGCACCAGCGCACCTATCTCTATTGCTCGCGCTTAGCGGCCCCTCGCCGGACCGGTCCGGCAGAGGGGTCTGAACCCGCAAGCGTCGCCGCCGCACGCGGCCCGGACACCCGGGGCCAAAGCAGCGGAACTCCAAGAACCCAACCGAGAACGAGATAGGAAGCTGCAGATGCGCACTATACGCATCTTTGACACAACTCTGCGCGACGGCGAGCAGGCTGCCGGCGGCGCGCTGACGTTGCAGGAAAAAATGGAGGTCGGCCGCCAGCTGGAACGGCTCGGGGTCACGGTCATCGAAGCCGGATTCCCGTCGACTTCGCCCGGGGACTTCGAAGCCGTCACCAGGATGTCGCGCGAGCTGCGCGACGTCGAAATCGCGGCCCTCTCCGGTTTCCGCGACTACCAGATCGAACGCACCTGGGAAGCGCTCAAGGACGCCGAGCGCCCGCTGCTGCACACGGTCATCTCGACCTCCGACGTGCACCTTCAGAACCAGCTGAGCATGACTCGCGAGGAGGTCGTGGAGCTGACCCGCTCGACGGTCGAACTGGCGCGCAGCCTCTGCCCGCACGTCGAGTTCTCCACCATGGACGCCACCCGCACCGACCCGGACTACCTGGTGCAGGTGCTGGCCACCGCCATCTCGGCTGGCGCTACGGTGGTGAACATCCCCGATACCGTCGGCTACGCGATGCCGGACGAATTCGGATCGCTGGTGGCCTACTGCATGGAGAACGTTCCCGGAATCGACGAGGTCATCGTTTCGGTCCACTGCCACGACGACCTGGGCCACGCGGTCGCCAACTCGCTTGCCGGCGTGACAAGGGGGGTAGCACAGGTCGAGTGCACGATCAACGGCGTCGGCGAACGGGCCGGCAACGCCTCGCTGGAAGAGATCGTGATGGCGCTGCGCACCCGCAGCGACTTCTACGGGGCCGACACCGCCATCGACGCGCGCGAGTTCTACCGGACCTCCCGGCTGGTCTCGAACCTGATGGGCATGCCGGTGCCGCCCAACAAGGCGATCGTGGGCGCCAACGCCTTCGCCCATTCCTCGGGGCTGCACCAGGACGGGATGCTCAAGAACGCGGTCAACTACGAGATCATGCGGCCCGAGGACGTCGGGCACCATTCCTCGCGGATCGTGCTGGGCAAGTTCTCCGGCCGGCACGCGTTCCGCAACCACCTGCGCATGATGGGGGTCGACATCCCGGACGAGGACTTCCAGGACGTGTTCGACGAATTCAAGCGGGTCGCCGACCGCAAGAAGGAGATCACCGACCAGGAGCTGGAGGCGATCGTCGGAGCGCGCATGCGCCTGCAGCGCCAGCAGCGGTTCAAGCTGGATCTGGTGCAGGTCTCCTGCGGGACCTTCGGGGTCCCCACCGCGACCGTGCGGGTCCAGGTCGACGGCGAACCGGTCCAGGTCGCGGCGATGGGCGACGGCCCGGTCGACGCCGTCTACAAGGCGATCATGTCCGCGACCGGGATGGACGTCGAACTCACCGACTTTTCGATTTCGGCCGTTTCGGAGTCCCCGGACGCGCTCGGCGAGGTCGTGATCAGGGTCGAGCAGGGCGAACGCGCCGCCACCGGTCACGGGGTCGACACCGACATCCTCGTGGCCAGCGCGAACGCATTCGTCAGCGGCCTGAACCGCCTCACCGCCGACGTGGCGGTCGGGCGGGTCCCGGTCCAGCACTCGGTTTGACGCGCCATGTCTGAAACACTGCTCGACAAGGTCTGGGAGAACCACGAGGTCGCCAAGCTGGCCTCGGGCCAGTCGCAGCTGTTCATCGGTCTGCACCTGATCCACGAGGTCACCAGCCCGCAGGCGTTCGACATGCTCTCCGAGCTGGGGCTCGAGGTCGCGTTCCGCGACCGAACCTTCGCCACAGTCGATCACATAATTCCGACCGACGGCGCCGCCCGGCCGTACGCCGACTCGATGGCCGAGGAGATGTTCCAGGCCATCGAACGCAACATCGAAAAGACCGGCATCACGTTCTTCAACGAGGCGTCCGGGGCCCAGGGCATCGTGCACGTGATCGGCCCCGAGCTCGGCATCTCGCAGCCCGGGATGACGATCGCCTGCGGCGACTCGCACACCTCCACGCACGGGGCCCTGGGGGCGGTGGCGTTCGGGATCGGCACCTCGCAGGTCCGCGACATCCTGGCCACCCAGACCATGGCCGTTTCCAAGCCCAAGCTGCGGCGCATCGAAGTCGGCGGCTCGCTCGGGCGCGGCGTCTACCCCAAGGACGTGATCCTGAACATCATCGGCCGGCTCGGGGTCCAGGGCGGTACCGGCTATGCCTACGAGTACGGCGGCCCGGTCTTCGACGCCATGTCGATGGAGGGCCGCATGACGGTCTGCAACATGTCGATCGAGGGCGGGGCCCGGGTCGGCTACGTAAACCCCGACCAGACGACGTTCGATTACATGCGCGGTCGCCGCTTCGCTCCCGCCGACGCCGATTTCGGACGGGCCATGCAGTGGTGGTCGGACCAGGCCAGCGAACCCGGCGCCGATTACGACGACGTGGTCGAATTCGATGGGTCGGCGATCGAACCGATGGTCACCTGGGGCACCAACCCGGGCCAGGTGGTCGGAGTGGATCAGGCCGTGCCGGATCCGCGCTCGGTACACCCGGCCGATTCGACCGCGGTCGCCGCCGCGCTCGAATTCATGGGGCTCGAACCCGGCCAGCCGATCGCCGGTTTCCCGATCGACGTGGCCTTCATCGGCTCCTGCACCAACAGCCGGATATCGGACCTGCGCGAGGCCGCCGCGGTGGTCAGGGGCAACCGGGTCGAGGGCTCGGTCAAGGCCATCGTCGTGCCCGGTTCGCAGCAGGTGCGCGTCCAGGCCGAATCCGAAGGCCTGCACGAGGTGTTCCTCGAAGCCGGTTTCGAATGGCGCGACGCGGGCTGCTCGATGTGCCTGGGTATGAACCCGGACAAGCTCGAAGGCCGCCAGGTCTCGGCTTCCTCCTCCAACCGCAATTTCATCGGCCGCCAGGGATCGCCGACCGGGCGGACCCTGCTGATGAGTCCGGCGATGGTCGCCGCCGCCGCGCTGGCGGGCTCGGTATCCGACGTCCGCGGAGTGGCCTGATGAACGTACCCGGCACCCCCATCACTTCGGTCCGCGGCAGCGGCATCGTCCTGCGCGGCAACAACATCGACACCGACCAGATCATCCCCGCCCGCTACCTGCGCATGGTTACCTTCGACGGTCTCGGCCGGCATGTGTTCGAAGACGAGCGCAAGGCCGCCGACGGGGCGCACCCGTTCGATAACCCGCGCTACGGCGGCGCCAAAATCCTGTTCGTGAACGACAACTTCGGATCCGGGTCCTCGCGCGAGCATGCGCCCCAGGCGCTGGCGCGCTGGGGGATCGAGGCGATCGTGGGCGAGAGCTTCGCCGAGATCTTCTTCGGCAACTCCACCACCCTGGGCCTGCCGCTGGTTACGGTATCGCCCGCGACCGCGTCCGAGCTGCAGGAGATGGCCGAACAGGATCCCGGCCTCGAATTCGACCTCGACGTCAGCGCCCTGCGCCTGACCGCCGGCGAGCGCGAGCACCAGATTTCGCTGCCGGTCCCGACCCGCGAGGCGCTGCTATCGGGCCGCTGGGACGCGCTGGGCGAGCTGCGCGAGAACATGGACGCGGTCCGCAAGGTCCGCGAAAGCCTGCCCTACGTTTCCGGTTTTGCCGGATAATCGGCACTGTTATGGCATCGCACAACATCCTGCTCGCACCCGGGGACGGAATCGGCCCCGAGGTCGTCGGCCAGACCCGCCGGGTCCTGGAGGCCGTCGGCGAGCGCTTCGGTCACGAGTTCGCGTTCGAGAACGCCTTAGTCGGCGCGGCCGCGATCGCGGTCGAGGGGATTGAGATCACCGACGAGGTGGTCGATCGGGCCCGCTCCAGCGACGCGGTGCTGCTCGGGGCCTGCGGCGTGGCCGGGGGCGCGGCGGTCAACGGCCGCCATCCCGAGCGCGCGGTGCTGCGGCTCCGCACCGAGCTTGGGCTCTGGACCAACATCCGTCCGCTGCAGATCTTCGAACCGATCATCGACTCCTCGCCGGTAAAGCCCGAGGTGCTGCGCGGCGTGGACATGGTCGTGCTGCGCGAGCTGACCGGCGGCGTCTACTACGCCGAACCGCGCGGGCGTCTGACCGTCGAAGGCGAACCGTCCGCGCGCGACACCATGCTCTACCGCCGCTCCGAAGTCGAACGGATCGGCCACCGGGCGTTCCAGATGGCGCAGCGCCGCAGCGGCAGGGTCACGTCGGTCGACAAGCAGAACGTGCTCGAATCCTCGGCCTACTGGCACGAGGTGATGACCGAGGTCGCCGCGCAATACCCGGACGTGGAGATGGACCAGATCCTGGTCGACGCGTTCGCGATGCGGCTGATCCTGAGCCCGCGCGATTTCGACGTCGTGGTCACCACCAACATGTTCGGCGACATCATCACCGACGAGATGGCGGTGCTCTCGGCATCGCTGGGCATGATGCCCTCGGCCAGCCTCGGGGATTCGCCGCGGGGCCTCTACGAGCCGATCCACGGCGCCGCGCCGGACATCGCCGGCCAGGACCTGGCCAACCCGATCGGCGCCATACTCTCGGCCGCGATGATGCTGCGGCTCTCGTTCGACCTCGAAACCGAGGCCCGGGCGATCGAGGAAGCGGTTGCGGCCGCGCTGGATGCCGGCTACCGAACGGCAGACATCAAGGAGGCAGGTTCGTCGCATGTCGGGACATCCGACATGGGCGAAGCCATCATTACCCGCCTCGGGGTGCCGGCGACCGCCTAGGCAGTCGGTCGCGGCCCGGGCACCGGGTGTGGCGGATCCCGATCTCCGCCTTTCCAACTTCCTCCTTAAGCAACTGAAACCAACATGGCCCGCATCAATTACCTGGACACGACCCTGCGCGACGGCGCGCAGACCGAGGGCGTCTCGTTCTCGGTGTCCGACAAGCTCAACATCGCCCGCGCCCTGGACCGCTTCGGCATCGATTACATCGAGGGCGGCTTCCCCGGCGCCAACCCCAAGGACGAGGAGTTCTTCCGCCAGGCCGAACGCATGACCTGGCAGAACGCCAAGCTGACCGCGTTCGGAGCCACGCGCTACAAGGGCTCGACCTGCGAGCGCGACGCCGCCGTGCAGGCGGTCGCCCGGTCGCAGGCCCCGGCCTGTGCGATCGTGGCCAAGAGCTCGCTCTTCCAGGTCGAGCAAATCCTTGAAACCACCCCCCGCGAGGGGCTGGCGATGATCGCCGACACGGTCGCCTACCTGGTCGCGGCCGGCAAGGAAGTGATCCTGGACGCCGAACACTTCTTTGACGGGTTCAAGCAGGACCCCGAGTTCGCGCTCGCGGCGCTCAAGGCGGCTCGGGACGCGGGCGCCAGCTGGCTGGCGCTGTGCGACACCAACGGCGGTTCGCTCCCCCAGGAAGCGGCCGACATCACCGCGCGCGTGGTCGCCGAATTGGACACCCCGGTCGCGATCCACGCCCACAACGACCTCGAGATGGGGGTGGCGGTCTCGGTGGCCGCGGTCGCGGCCGGCGCGACCCAGGTGCACGGGACGATCAACGGGATCGGCGAGCGCACCGGCAACGCCAACCTCTGTTCGGTGATCCCCACCCTGGCGCTGAAGATGGGATACTCCAGCGGCGTCGACGGGAATCTGGCCCGACTGACCGAACTTTCGCACCTTGCCTCGGAGCTGGCCAACCTCACCCCCGACCAGCACCAGCCGTTCGTGGGAAATTCAGCATTCGCCCACAAGGCCGGCTACCACGCTTCGGCGTCGTCGAAATTCGAACACGCCTACCAGCACATCGATCCGGCCCTGGTCGGCAATCGCCAGCGGATCCTGATTTCCGAACTTTCCGGGTCCAAGAACATCGCCAGCACGGCCCGCCGCCTGGGGATTTCGCAGACCGCGGAGACCGCCGCCGAGACGTTGGAGGCGGTCAAGCTGCTGGAGGCCGAGGGGTATCACTTCGAGGGCGCCGAGGCTTCATTCGAACTGCTGCTCCTGCGCCGTCAGCCCGGTTATCAGGCCCCGTTCGAACTAATCGACTTCCTGGCCCTGACCGAGACCCGCGGTTCGCAGCCGGTCGTGTCCGAGGCGGTCGTAAAGCTCCAGGTCAACGGCGACCAGGCCCATACCGCCGCCGACGGCAACGGACCGGTGTCGGCCCTGGACGGGGCTTTCCGCAAGGCGATCCTGACCTCCTATCCGGAGCTGGCCAAGGTGCACCTGATCGACTACAAGGTCCGGATCCTGGATCCGGATTCGGGGACCGGCGCGTACACGCGCGTCCTGATCGCAATGACCGACGGCGAACGCGAGTGGAGCACGGTCGGGAGCTCGGCCAACATCGTGGAGGCTTCCTGGTCCGCCTTGATCGACGGTTACGAGTACGCGCTTCAGAATGAAAAGAGCAAGTAGGCACCCTAATGCGGGAGCGAATGGGCAATTGCTCAGCGCGATAAGATCGGCAGCCGGATCTAGTAAGTTGGTTTGAGGCTTACATAACTAACTAGCGTTACCATGCATTTCCGTCGTGCCGCCCACGACCGCGGGAAAAACCTCGCCCGCGAGGGGTCTTTCGAGCCCCTTTGGTGAGGCAATAATAGCACATGGCAGCCAACATAATACGAACGTTTCTGCCATTGGCTAGTTAAGTGTGTAACCCCCGTTGGTTTCACCCGGATCAAGCGTCGGTTAATTCAATCGGCGAACGACGACCCGGACCGTTCGGAGCCTGATCCGTGACCACACCGACGCGGAAATTTAATCCGGGTTTTCTTGAGGATGCGGATATCGTCTCCTCATTCTGTGTGCGGTTGCACGAGTACGACTCGATCATCTGCGGCCTCCGCGAAATGCCCTCGAGCATCGGTTCGCACACCCTGGTGATCGGGCCGCGCGGGTCCGGGAAGACCCATTTGCTGCATCGGATCGCGGCACAGGTACGTCGCGAAGCCGATTCGCTGGACATCTTGCCGGTCCTGCTTGCCGAGGAAAGCTACGAGGTGACTAATTGCGGGGAGTTCTGGCTGGAATGCCTGAGGCATCTGGCCGAGCAGACCGAAGGGGGTTGGGGCGAGCGATTACAGCGCAGTCATGATGATTTCACCCGCGAATTCGACGATCGATTACTGGAGTTGAAATCCCTCGGGGCGTTGCTGGATTTCGCCGATGAGCACGAGCGGCGCCTACTGCTGGTCGTTGAAAACCTGGACATGGTGTTCGAAAACATGGCCGACGTCGACGCGGGCTGGCGAATACGCAAAACGCTACAGTCAGAGCCCCGGATCCTGTTGCTCGGCAGCGCGACCGGGCGATTCGCCGAGATAGACAGTTACGACCGCGCCCTGTATTGCTTTTTCAATGTGATTACGCTGCGGCCGCTCGGCACCGCCGAATGCCGGCGACTGTGGGAATCGGCAGCCGGCGCCAGGGTGCCGGGTGGAGCGATTCGGCCCCTCGAAATCCTGACCGATGGGAACCCTCGCCTGTTGACCATCGCCGCCCGGTCTGGCGGCGGCCGGCCGGTAAGGGAACTTAAGGAAATCCTGCTGGACCTCGTAGACGAGCACACCGAACACTTCAAGAGCCAACTGGATGCGCTGCCAACGCAGGAGCGGCGCGTCTACCTGGCCTTGGCAAGACTTTGGAAGCCGGCGTCGGCCAAGGAAGTTTCCGGGCTGGCGCGCCTTGGCTCCAGCAAGTGCAGCGCCCTGCTAAATCGGCTGGCGGGTCGCGGTCTTGTTTCGATGGCCAGAGAGGTGCCGGGTCGGAACACGTACATGTTGTCGGAACGCCTCTTCAGCATCTACTACCTGTTGCGGAGGAGCGGCGGTCAAGACGCGATGGTGACGGCGCTTGTCGAATTCATGACGAGTTTCTACTCGCAGTCTGAAATCGACGGCGCGCTGAATGATTCGCCCGCTCCCTATGGGCGCCGTGCCCAACCGGCAATAGCTCCCTGTGCGCGGACCTTGGTCCGGAAGATCGTTGATCTAGCCGACGCCGGCAAGACGATCAACGAGCAGGAGTTAAATCTTTTGCTGGGGTGCCTGGTTGAGGCCGGTCCGTTGCCGCCCTATACGGTAAGAGCGCTCATGCTTGACGCGCATCACCGCGGATTCGTTAAAACACTCGCGGCGATCTCGGAATCGAATGCAAGCCGCCGATTGACACCGCTGATTGCCGCCTTGCGAGATTGTGATGGCCAATCAACTCGGTATTCGCCCGAGATTGAAGCCGTTGCCGAAGACGTGCGCGGGGAGCTGCGCCGCTTGAAACGCGAATCCGGCCAGTCGAATCCGCTGCCGTCGAATCGGTTCGGCGGCTAAAGCCGGGCGGGTTATCGCCCTAGCTGCGGTGCGGCGGCAGCATTCCTTCCGGCACCGGCGATACGCTCTCGCCCGGCCGCGGCGGCTCGAGCGAGTGTCCGATTCCGGTCGGAGCCGGCGGCAGTGGGGGCGGCTTCCAGCGCAGGACGCCCTCGCGCTTGATCTTCTCCTGCAGCAGCAGGATCGAGTCGATGAACGCCTCGGGCCGCGGCGGGCAGCCGGGCACGTGAATGTCGACCGGCACGATCCGGTCAACGCCCTGCAGGGTGTTGTAGGTGCGGAAGGGGCCGCCGGCGATCGTGCAGATTCCCATGGCGATGACGTACTTGGGATCCGGCATCTGCTCGTACAGCGTGCGGACGACCGGAGCCATCTTGTTGGTCACGGTGCCAGCCACCACCATTACGTCCGACTGGCGCGGCGAGGATCGCAGGATCACGCCGAAGCGGTCGGTGTCGTACATCGGCGCGGCCGAGGCCATAAATTCCATCGCGCAGCAGGCCAGACCGAAGGTCATCGGCCAGAGCGAATTGGCCATGCACCAGGAGAAGAGCTTGTCGGTGGTGGTTGTGAGTACGTCGAGGGCACCGTTCTTCTCGCCCAGGCGCACCAGCAGCGGATCGCGGATTTTTGGTTCCGCGGGTTTTTCTATCGCCAAGTCCGGGCCGTTCCTAACCGTGCTCCCCGGCGCCCGAGGGCTTCGGGTACCCCGACCGATCGGTCGTAAGCAATTATTTCAGACTCGGCCCGTCCGCCCGGCCCTAGTCGGTCTCGACCAGGACGCGGCCGTTTTCGATCCGGGCGCGGTAGGCGCGGATGCGGGTCGTGCGGTTGCCGCCGATCGCGCTTCCGTCGGCCAGCGAGTAGTCCCAGCCGTGCCAGGGGCACTTGAGGACCTGCCCGACGCGGCGGAACTCGATGTTGCCGGGCCCGCAGTAAACCGGCTCGCCGGTAAGCGTTCCCAGGGTGAGCTTGGCCCCCTGGTGGGGACATGTGTCGCGCACCGCGTAGACGGCGTTGTCGTTGCGGACAACCGCTATTCCACGTCCATTCAATTTCGCCGGCCGAATCTCCCCGTGCGGAAAGTCTTCGACCGGCCCTACGTCAACCGCGGGCAAAGTCGTAGATCTTGAGGGCGTTCTTGGAGAAGATCTTCTCGCGCAGGTCGTCGCCGATCACCGACGGCAGGGCCCGCTCGGGCGAGTCGAAGTCCCAGTGCGGGTAGTCGGTGGCAAAGAGCAGGAACTCGTCGGAACCGAGCATGTCGATGATCTGGGCCAGATGCCGCGGGTCGTCGGGCTCCTCCATCGGCTGGGTCGAGCAGCGGATGTGTTCGCGGATGTAGTCGCTCGGCGGCTTGGTCAGCCACGGCACCTCGCCGCGCAGGCCCTTCCAGTTCTTGTCCAGGCGCCACATCAGCGGCGGCATCCAGGCGAAACCGCCCTCGATCAGCACGACCTTGGTCTTGGGGTACTCGACGAAGACGCCCTCGCAGACCAGGCTCAGGACCTGCGACTGGAACGACTGGGCCATGCCGGTGTGGTCTTCGATGTAGTAGGACGGCCAGCCGGAGCTGGTGATCGGCACGTCGTGCCCGCCGCCGAAGTGGACCCCGATCGGGAGATCGCAGTCCTGAGCCGCCTCGTAGATAGGCCAGAACTCGCGTTTGCCGAGCGGGGCGTGGTTGCGGGCCAGCATCAGCACCTGCACGTAACCGGGATGGCGGGCGCAGCGGCGGATTTCCTCGGCCGAGAACTGCGGGTCGCGGGCGTTGACCAGGATCGAGGCGCGCCAGCGCGGGTCGGCGTCCAGCCACTGGTCGATCTGCCAGTCGTTGGCGGCCCGGATCAGCGCGTTGGCCATGTCGATGTTGAACATCTTGTAGGCCGGATACAGGCAGTTGAGGATGCCGATGTCGATCCCGTAGCCGTCCAGGAGCTGCTCGGCCGCGAACTTCGCGTCGCTGCCGGGGATCCCTGAAGGCGGGTAGGCGTCGCGGCGGGCCGCATGGCGGTAATAGCGCGGGTAGAAGTCGCGCGGCGGCGAATCGAACCCGGTGTGCTCCAGGTAATGAATCCAGCGCTCGGGCAGGTAATCGAGCAGGACGCGCGAACCGCCGATGTAGTTGTGGACGTCGGTGTCGACGAGGTTGATGGCAGCCGGTTGTTCGCGGGTTCCAGCCGGTCTGACTTCTGGCGCGATCGCCATAGCCGTCTCCGATGCGGGCGGATATTGCATTTCATGAATTTAACAGTTTGCGCCCGTCGCCCGCCCGCAAGGCCCGGGCGGGGGCGGCCAATTCGTGCGGCCCGGGCCTGCCCGGCACGGCTTTGGCAACAATTAGGTTCCTAAAGCAACCGACCCCGATTCTTGGAGCCGTAGCGTTGGACACCTTAACCGCCGTTGGCGCAGAGCGCATGAACGGCTCCGAAGCGGTCGTGGCCGGCCTGCGGTCCCAGGGCGTTAAGACCGTATTCGGCATTCCGGGCGTGCACACCCAGCACCTGTATGCGTCCCTGCCCCGCGACGGCAGCCTGCGGCACATCCTGGTCCGGCACGAGCAGGGCGCGGGATTTGCCGCCATCGGGGCGGCCCGCGCCAGCGGGCAGCCGGGCGTCCTGCTGACAACCCCCGGCCCGGGGGCGCTCAACGCCGCCACGCCGCTGGCCCAGGCCCACGCCGACTCCTCGCCGATCATGCTGATCATGGCCGAGGAGGAGCGCCCGCTGCTCTACCGCGACGTGGGCTTCCTGCATGAAATCAAGCACCAGCAGCAGCTGTTCTCGGGCCTGACCCAGTGGAACACCCAGGTGCAGTCGCCGGCCGCGATTCCGCCGGCGATCCGCGAGGGTTTCCGGCTGATGCGCGAGCGGCGCCCGCGCCCGGTCGCGATCGAGGTCCCGCACGACGTGCACCTGGCCGACGGGCACGTCGAGGCCGCCGGTCCGGCCGAGCCCAGGCCGCCCGGCGGGGACCAGCAGGACCTGGAACGGGCGGCGCGGATGCTGGCCGAGGCCGAGCGGCCGCTGCTCTGGGCCGGGGGCGGCGTCATGACCGGGGCGGCCTGGGAGCCCTTCCAGCGCCTGGCCGAACGCCTCGACGCCCCGGTGCTGACCTCCACCACCGCCAAGGGGGTGATGCCGCACGACCACCGCCTGCACGTGGGGTCGCTGTTCAATTACGGCCCGATCCAGCGCCTGATGACCGACTGCGACGTGATGCTGGCGGTGGGCACGGCGTTCGGGGCCTCGCCGACCCGCAAGTGGGCGATGCCGGTGGGCCAGAAGCTGATCCAGATCGACATCGATCCGAGGCAGCCGGGCAAGAACTACCCGGTCGAGATAGGCATCTGCGCCGACGCGGCGCCGGCGCTGGAATCGCTCCTTTCGGCGCTGGGACCCGGCGCCGGGCGGAACGACGCCTGGGTGGCGCGGGCCGGCAACGACCGCGCCCAGGTGTATGCGTACATGAACGATCACGCCGCCTTCGAGATGGACCTGGTGCGCCAGCTGCGGTCCGGCATCCCCGAGGACGCGATCGTTGTCGGCGACCCGCACATCGTGGGCTACTGGTGCCGGCCGTTCATGCCGTTCTCAAAACCGCGCAAGTGGATCTACGGGATGACCGGCTGCGCGCTGGGTTATTCCTACCCGGTGGCGCTGGGAGCCAAGGCGGTGATGCCGGACGTGCCGGTCGTGGCCCTGGCCGGCGACGGCGGGTTCCTCTTCACCGCCCAGGAGCTGGCGACCGCGGTGCGCCACGATCTGGCGGTGGTGGCGATCGTTTTCGACGATTCGGCCTACGGCGTGATCAAGCAGGGCATGCAGAACCTCTACGGCGAATCCTTCGAGGTCGACCTGGCCAACCCGGACTACGTGGCCTTCGCCCAATCCTTCGGGGTCAGCGCCCGGCGCTGTCATCCCCAGGAGCTGGCCGCCACCGTCCAGGCCGTCATCGCCGAGGGCGGGCCGGCCGTCATTCACGTGCCGCTCAAGCCCCAGCGCCCGCTGGACATGGCCTGACCCAACGGTCCCGGCCGGCAAATGGCGGATAATGATTGCGCGCGGTTCGGGCCGATTCCGCCAGGGAATCTTGAGGACCCGATCCGACGGGTACGGGGCGTGGCGCAGTTTGGTAGCGCGCATCGTTCGGGACGATGAGGTCGCCGGTTCAAATCCGGCCGCCCCGACCAGATCCGGAGACCCGCGGACAAATGTGCATGCAGTTTCCCGCGTGATCGGCGCCGCTTGAACCAACCGCAGGTCGAATACTCCGCGACGCGACGGTACGCGGTCCTGGTGGCGGTCGGCGTCTCCAGCATGATCACCACGATCACGGCCTCGATGGTCAACGTCGCCCTGCCGACGCTGGCCGAGGAGTTCCGGGCCGACATCACCACCGTCCAGTGGGTGGCGCTGATCTTCTTCGTGATCGTCTCCAGCCTGCACCTGACCACCGGCCGCTACGGGGACATGTACGGCCGCCGCGGCGCGTTCGCGTTCGGGTGCCTGCTGTTCGCGCTGGCATCCCTGGCCTGCGGGCTGGCGCCGGGCCTGGGCTGGCTGATCGCGGCGCGGATCGTGGTTGCGGTCGGGGCCGCGCTGCTCCAATCGAACGGGACCGCGATCCTGGTGGCGGTGTTCCCTTCCTCGCAGCGCTCGCGCGCGCTGGGGCTCTGGTTCACCCTGGCGGCCGGCGGGCTGGCGCTGGGGCCGCCGCTGGCCGGGACCATGATCGAGTTCCTGGACTGGCGCTGGATGTTCATCGCCCTCACGCCGGTGGCGCTGCTCTCGTTCGTGCTGGCGCTGGCCGCGGTCCCGCCGATGCCGGGCACCGGCGAGGGCAACTTCGACTACATCTCCTCGATCCTGCTAATGGGCTGGATCGTGCCGCTGGTGTATTCGATCAACCGCGGCTTCGCCGCGGGCGTCAGCCCCGAACTGATCGCGGCGTTGGCGCTGTTCGCGCTGATGGCGGCCGGATTCGCCTACCGCACCGCGACCGCCCCGAACCCGCTGCTGGACCTGAACCTGTTCAGGCGGCGCGATTTCTCGGTCGGGGTGTCGATCGGGTTGACCGGTTTCGCGTGCATGGCCGCGATGATGCTCAACGGGCCGTTCGTGCTCGAACGGGTCATGGGGGTGCCGGTCTTTGAAATCGGCCTCTACATGGCGATCTACCCCGGCGTCGGGGCGATCCTCTCCCCGACCGTTGGGGTCTGGGCCGACCGGGTCGGGGCCGGCATCCCGCGCACCCTGGGATTTGCGATCGGCGCGCTGGGATATACGGTTTTCGCCCAGCTGGGACCCGACACGCCGACGGTCATCGCGGCCGTTTCACTGGTCCTTGTCGGCATGGGGACCGGCCTGACCCAGACCACCAACAACTCGATCATCATGGGTTCGGTGCCGCCCCGCCAGCTGGGCGCGGCCAGCGCCTTCATCTCGGCCACGCGGACGTTCGGGTTCGGGGCCGGGCAGTCGGCCTGGGGCGGACTGTTCGCGTTCCTGGTCCTTTTGCAGTTCACCGGCGGGCGCGCGATCGATGCGCCGACCGATCTGCAGGCGCAGGGTTTTGCGATCGGTTTCTACATCGCCGGTCTGATGATGCTGGCCGCCGCCGTGGTCTCGTACTGGAGCCTGGGTAAAGCCGCAGCTTCGGCGGCCCGTTCCTCCGGCTGAGCGGCCGGAGCGCCGCGACTCCGGATTACGCGGCCGGGCGCGGCGGTCAGCCGGCCCGCGAAACCTGGATCGAGATCACTTCCAGTCCGTGGTATTTCTGGTGACGGACCGAGTCGGCGTAGTGCCAGAGCAGGCGGAATGAAATCTCGTGCTCGTCCGGCGCCGGCGGCAGTTCGTTCAGGTAGGCGATTCGGTCCTCGACGTTTTCGGTCTCGCTGGCGGTGATGAACTCGATTTCGGCGCGATGCCCGTCCATCCGGGCCGCCACGGTCAGGCGGCGCGCTTCGTCGCCGGCCTGTTCGGCCGCCTGCATCAGGATTGCGACCGTTTCCTCGCCGGCCGAGAGCAGCCGTTCGGTCGGGGACTGGTCCCAGCTGCCGCGCCCGGCGAATCCGCGCAGGAATTTCTCCAGGTCGGGCAGGCAGGATTCGTCCAGGTTGGTGCGCAGGCGGCGCCGGCGCGACCCGGTCAGTTCGATGAACAGCATCATCACGATCGCGATGATCGCGCCCGCGGTCATCCCGTTGCTAAACAGCGCCGCCAGGAAACCGTCGCCGAGGAGTTCGGGGAAGATCACCCCGTTTTGAAACCCGACCGCGAGCCAGAAGGAGACCCCGACCACGATCGTCTTGCGGTGGTCGATTCCGTCCTGGACGATGATCCGCATGCCCTGCACGAACAGCAGTCCGATCAGGACGACCAGGTAGGCGGCCGCGACCGGGTTCGGGATGGCGATCAGGACCGCCGTGGCCTTGGGCAGGAACGCCAGTATTGCCAGCGTCACCCCGATCACCACGCCGACCCGGCGGGCCCCGATCCCGGTCACGTCGGCCAGCGAGATGCTGGTCGAATAGGTCGTGTTGGGGAGCGTCCCGGCCAGGCCGGAGAGCAGGTTGCCGAGGCCGTCGGCGTTGAGCGCCCCCTGCACGACCCGGAAATCGGTCGCGCGCGCACGACGCCGCGAGACGCGCTGGATGGCCACGCCGTCCCCGAGCGTTTCGATCGCCCCGACCAGGGTTACCACCACGAATGCCGGCAGGAGAACCCAGAACTCCTGGCCCAGCGAAACGTCAAAACCGGGCCAGTCGCCGAACGGCACCCCGATCCAGCTGGCGTCCGCGATCAGGTCGGCGTCGTAAATGCCGAAAAACCCCGCGACCGCGCAGCCGGAGGCGATGCCGATGATCGGGGACCATAGCCGCAGCGCCGGCGGCCCCCGCAGGATCAGCAGCACGATCACCCCGATCGTGACCAGGGCCGTGACCGGTGCCGCCGCCTCGGGCGCATCGGCCGGAACGTCGCCCATGGTTTCGAAGACTAAGGGCATCACGGTGACCGCGATCAGGGTGATGACGGTGCCGGCGATCACCGGCGTGAAGATCCGGCGCAGCAGGGCCAGGCGCGAGGCCAGGACGAACTGGATCAGCGAAGAGACCACGATCAGCGACGCCATCAGGCCCGGACCGCCCTCGACCAGGGCGGCGACGCACACGGCGATGAATGCCCCCGACGTTCCCATGATCAGGACGTGCCCGGAACCGATCGGGCCGACGCGGACCGCCTGCACGACCGTGGTCAGTCCGCAGATCAGCAGGGCCGCAAATACCGCCCAGTTCAGGAACGCGTCCGGCTGGTCGGCGATTCGGGCCACGATCACCACGGTCAGGACGACCGGGGCAACGATGACCATCGCCGACTGCATGCCGGCCCCGATCGCGATCGGAAGCGGCGGGGCCTCGCCGGGTTCGTAGCGAACGTTCTCGTTCGTAATCGTCGTGGCCAACCTATGCGCCTTTCAGGGCCGGTACCGCAATAGCGTCCGCGCGGCGCGACCGCTCCGCGTGGCGGACTCTATTCTGTGGGACGCGGCAAGTTCGACCGGCCGGTTTCAGACGAACCGGCGGTCGGGATCGAGTCCCCGGCAGAGCAGCGCCAGGCCCTCGCGCAGGGGCTGCGGGTCATCCAGCGGCAGCGCCTGGACCGCGCGGGCGCCGGGGGCCAGGTTCTTGGGCGGTCCCTGGGTGTAGGCGAGGCGCTGCAACGGAAACGCCCAAAACCGGCCCGGGCGGGCTCGACCCAGCAGCCCGGCCATCCGATCGGCCGGGAGGGCGACCTGGTGGCGCCGTCCGGACCAGTCGGCCCCGGCGTGCCCGTCGGCGGATTCGCGGGTTGCGAGGGCGGGGCAGGCCGCCTCCAGCGCGCTGGCCGCCTCCTCCACCCGGTCGCCGGGTCCGGACAGCGTCAGCCGGGTGAATGCGTGCGCGAGCTGGAAAGCCTCGACCACGTCCAGCTGGCGGCGGGCCTCGGCCAGCAGGGCCAGGTACTGCTCCGGTTCCAGCGCCGGCCCGGCCATTTCCGCGCGTTCCTGCGGCCGCGGCCGCAGGCGGAGCTGGAGCTGGGCCGGGACGGCCAGCGCGCCCATGCTTCCGAAACAGCTCCGGGCCAGATCGTAGCCGGCCGAATTCTTGACGGTGGCCCCGCCGGTAGTGACGATCTCGCCGCGCCCGCTCACCAGGGTGCCGCCCAGGATCCAGTCGCGCGGGTTGGGGAAGAGCGCGCTGCCCGCGAAGGCGGCCCCGGAGAGATAGGTCTGCGAAAGCAGGGCCTGCCCCGGCAGCGGCCGCAGCGGCCATTCGAGCCCGGCCGATTCCAGCTGAGCGGCCAGCTTGTTGTGGGCGATCCCGGCCTCCACCCGGCAGGTCAGGTCGCCTTCGGAGAGGGAGAGGACCCGGTCGAGCGCGCCCAGGTCCAGGCCGGTGTATTCGGCCTCCGGGGGCCGGCGCCCCCAGTGCGAGGACCAGGCGGCCAGGATTCCGATCTGCGCTTCGGCGCCGCCAATCATCTCCGCCAGGGCGGCGGTGCTGTCCGGCCGGAGGGCGGTCAATCGCGGTCCGGTTCCACGGCCAGGCGGTAAATCCGGTCCTTGGGCAACCGGTGGCGCGCCGCCAGCTCGCGCGCCGCCCGGCTGGGCGAGAGGCCCGCGTCCCGCAGTTCGGCCAGTTCGGCCCGGAGCCGGGATTCGGGCGGGGGCTCGGACGGCTTCCGGGGTGGGTCCAGCACCAGCGTTTTTTCGCCGCGGCCCATTCCCACAACCGCCAGCTGCGGGGCCCGGCCCAGCGTGGTCCGGACCACGTTCTCGTGCAGCTTGGTCAGCTCGTGGCAGATCACCACACCGGCTTCTGACCCCAGCAGGTCGGAGAGTTCGGCCAGCAGGGCTGGCAGATCGTGCGGGCCGGCGAAAACCACCATCGGCAGGTTGGTCGCGATCGCCGATTCAAGCAGCGCCATCCTCCGCGAGCGCCGCGGCGGGAGGAAGCCGAGAAACACGTGGCCGCCGCTCTCCAGGCCGGCGACCGCCAGCGCGGCGGTGACGGCCGAGGGTCCGGGCACCGACCTGACCGGGTGGCCGCGCTCGTGGGCCAGGCGGACCAGGCGGGCGCCGGGGTCGGCCACCGCCGGGGTCCCGCCGTCGGTCACGTAGGCCACGTCGCCGTCGTCCAGCGCCGCGGCGGCTTCTCGCCAGGCCGAGTCGTCCGAGTCCCCGTGCAGGCTCAGGGGGCGGTTGCGGATCCCCAGGTGGGTCAGGAGCTTGCGGGTGCGGCGGGTGTCCTCGGCGTAGATGGCGGCCACCGATTCCAGGACCGCGTGCGAACGCGGCGTCACGTCCTCCAGATTGCCGATCGGGGTGGCGACCACGAAGAGGGTCCCCATGGCCTTACCGCCGCCCGTTAGTCGGAGTACACGCCGTTTGCGACCACCTCGCGCGGCCAGCGGCCCGATTCGAGCGCCAGCGCGTTGTCGACGCAGGCGTGGGCGGTGGAGGCGGTGGTCTCGACCGTGTTGCCGGCCACGTGCGGGGTCAGCACGACGTTGGGCAGCTCGCCGAATGCCTTGTCGAACGCGGGCTCGTTCTTGAAAACGTCGAGCCCGGCGCCGGCGATCCGGCCTTCGCGCAGCGCCGCCAGCAGCGCGGCCTCGTCGACCAGGTCGCCGCGGGCCGCGTTGATCACGATTGCGCTGGGGCGCATCAGGGAGAGCGTGTGCTCGTTGACGATCTCGCGGGTCCCGCCGGTGGCCGGCGCGTGCAGCGTGACGATGTCGGCGCCGGCGAAGAGCTCGTCGACGGACGAAACCACGCCGATCCCCTCGTCGGCGACGTCTTCCTGGGTCACGTAGGGGTCGAACCCCAGAATCGGCATCTGGAAGGCCCGTGCGCGGCGGGCCACCGCCCGCCCGATCCGGCCCAGTCCGAAGATGCCGACCGTCTTGCCGTGCAGGTTGTTGGCGAACTTGGGCTGCCAGCTGCCGGACCGCATGTCGGCGTCGAGTTCGGGCACCCGCCTAAGCAGCATCAGCATCATCGCCAGGGCCATGTCGGCGACGGTCTCGCTGTTGCTGCCCGGGGTGTTGCAGACCGGTATGCCGCGGGCGGCGGCGGCTTCCAGGTCGACCATGTCGACCCCCACCCCGGTCCTGAGAATCCCTTTCAGCCTGGGCGCGGCGGCGATCACCCTGGCGCTTACGTCGTCGCGGCCGTTGGCGAAGAGGTATTCGACGCCGCCGATCTCGCCCAGGAGGTCCTCCTCGGTCAGCGGGGGTTCGGCCTCCGAGACCACGACCTGCCACCCGGCTGCCCGCAGGCGGTCGAGTTGGACTTGCTTGAGCCAGGACTCGGCCATAGGCCGGCCCATGAGAGCGGTAGGCATCGCGGCCGGCTCCGGAGCGGGGGAAGTTGGAACGGGAGATTCGGCGCAGTCTAGCCGCAACCGGGCCCGGGGGCCCGGTCTAGGCAAAATTGGGTGCCCGCGTCCGCCCGGCC
>CAXXYJ010000043.1:0-4457 GCA_963664795.2 Chloroflexota bacterium
TTCCCATGCCGATCAGGAATCCGTTCTCGAACATGAACAGGTTGATCATCTGCCGGACCGAAAGACCCATCGCCCGCAGGACGCCGAATTCCTGCAGGCGCCGCCTGAAGGAGAGGAACGAGTAGAGCAGGAAACCGAGCAGGGTCAGCAGCGTGGAGATCACGAACCCGACGGTCAGGATCCCGAAGGTCCCGGTCTGGGTCGCGTCGGCGCGCGAGTCCTGGATGGCCAGGGCGGTCACGTTGTAGCGGAGCAGGTCGATGCGCAGTTCCCAGAGTTTTTCGGCGATGTCCGGCACCGCCACTCCCTCGGCCGGAATTCCGAGGACGTTCCAGGGGCTCTCGCCGATGTTGCGGTGGATGTAGTCCAGGTTGGCGACCACGAACGGTCCGGATTCGGGGTAGTGGGTCGGGAAATCGTCGATCCAGCCGGCGATGAAGAACTCGATGTCGAGCTGCGAGAAGCGGACCGTGAGCGGGTCGCCCTGGCGGAGCAGCAGCTGGTCGGCGAAGTACGAGCGGTCGGCCAGCAGGGCGCGTTCGTCCCCGGCCAGCGCGTTCATCATCGAATTGATGTGGTAGGGGGCAAAGTCCGAACGCCACCAGACCGTCTTGGCAAACGGGATCGGATCCACCCCGAAGACGTTTATCGCCTCGGCCTGGGTGCGCCCCGGCGGCGTGAAGTGGGCGTCGTCGTCGTGCCAGAGCCGGGCGAATTCGGACAGCATCGGTTCGCCGTTCTCGTCGACGGCGCGCGAATGCAGGTCGGGCGGCTGGATGATCCAGACGCCGTTGTCGGCGTCCCAGAAACCAGTCTCCTCGAAGAGGACCTCGGATCCGACTTCGAAATAGGCGCGGTCGGAGATGTTGCGGTCGATCGTGGCGGCCATCGAGGCGGAGAAGGTTCCGAGCGCAAAGGTCAGGACCAGCAGCAGGACCAGCCTGGTGTACTGGCCCGGACTGCGGCCGATCTGCCTGAGGCCAAGGTGGATGCCGACGCCCCAGAAGCGCCCCCCGACCGCGGCCAGGAGAGCGACCAGGTAAGGGATAAAGCGCAGGAACAGCAATGCCAGGGCGAAGATGAACAGCACCGGCATCACCACCAGCAGCGGGTCCGAGAAAAGTTCTCCGCCGGGTCCGAACGAGAGCAGCGAGTCGCGCTCGCGCAGGTTCACGTAGCCGTAGATGACCACTCCGACGAGCAGGACGTCGAGGAAGAAGCGTTGGTAGAAGGGCTTGCCCAGGGTGCGCGAGACGTCCTGCTTGAACTCCACCACCGTAAGCCGGGCCGCCCCGATCGCCGGGATCAGGGTCGCCATGACTGCCAGGAAGACCGCGCCGGCCGCGTAGAGGTAGTGCTGCTGGGTGAGCATCACCGGCAGGTTTTCGCGGTCGGTGAACACCAGGAAGGTATACGTCTTGCCGATGATCTGGGCCAGCCCGAGGGCGAGCAGCGGCCCCAGCCCCAGGGCGATCGCGGCAACCAGCAATCCTTCGATTATGTAAACCCCCACAATCTGCATCGTCCCGACGCCGCGGCTTTTCAGGACGGCGATTTCACCGCGCTGCTGGTCGATCACCATGCCGGCGGTCAGGCTCACGTAGTAGAGGATGATGGCCACCACCGGAGCGGCCAGGATGAACAGCAGCAGCTTTAAGAAGAACAATTTGTCGTTGAAGCTGACGATCACGTCCTGCGGGGAGTAATCGAGCTTGGTCCCGGGAAGGATCTGGTTTGTCGCGGCCCGCAGCGTGACCAGGCCGCCGGCGACGGCGCGGTAACTCGACGCCCCTGATCGAGGCCGGGTCGAAGTCCGAATACCAGGTCGCCTCGTAGAAGATGCCGGGGAAGGTTGCGACGAGGTGGTCCAGGTAGACGTCGCGATTGATCATGAACCCGCCGCGGTCGAACGTAGAGACCGGACTGTAGAACCAGTAGCTGCGGTTTTCGGGTTCGGTCGGCACCCACCGCCCGACGATGTCGAAGACGATCGGGTGCTCTTCCTCGGTGTCCTGGTCGGTATAGATCAGCTTGACCCGGTCGCCCACCAGATAGCCGAACTTGTCGAGCAGGTCGTTCGAGGCCGAAACCTCCAGCAGCATGGCCGGATCGCCGTCCACCTCGATCGAACCGACTTCGCTGGTGGCGGCCCGGCCCTCCAGGAACCGGATGTTCTCGTTGATGTCGGAGGCCGTGGCGAACCACGCGTACTCGAGGGTGCGCTCGCGGCGCCCGGTTTGCAGCGAGGCCTCGTACGGCAGCACCGGGTGGACGTCGGTCTGCAGGTACGTGACCTGCGAGATCTCGTCCATGCCCGTCAGCTGCCCGATGCGATGGGCGAAGAAGCTGTCGGCGGAGAGGAATTCCTCGACCGACGTCGGCGCTTCGTTGACCTCGGGCCTGGAAAAGTGGCGGAGCATGACCGAGGAGGCCGGCTGGCGCCGGTCCACGTTCGGCTCCTTGAGCTCGCGCTGGAGCAGGAACTCGGACATCCCGTCGGAAAACACCGGGACCGCCGTTACCAGGGTGACGGTGATGATCAGGCCGAGCACGGTGGCCAGGATTAGCTGGCTCTTGTGCAGCAGGCGCTTGGCGGCGAAGACCACCATCGGCAGCAGCATGGTCTCAGCGACTCCGACCGGTCATTTGCAAAACCGCAGTTTGGAAACTACGGCGACGCGTAGATCTCCATGCCCTCTTCAAGGCCGGATTCAATCTCGATTTCGGTGTCTGATGCGATTCCGGTGGTCACCTGCAGGCTGCGGCGCTGCCCGTCGACGATCGTCTCGACGAATTCGCGGGCATTGACGCGGCGCACCGACGCAACCGGGACTTTCAGGACGTTCTCCTTGACCTGAACCGTGACCTTCAGGCGCGCCAGCATGCCCAGGTCGATCGCGGCGTCGCCCAGTCCACTTCGATTTCGGTCTCGGGGATCTTGATCGTCTGGCCGGTATTGGAGACGATGTTGCGCGGCAGCGAGGAAACCGTCCCCACGAAGTTGCGGCCGGGGAACGCGTCCAGCTGGACGTCGACGATTTGTCCGATCGAGAGGTTTTCGAAGTCGGTCTCCGGATCAGGGATTCGATCACCAGGTTCTCGGGATTTGAAAGCCCGATGATTTCCTGGTAGGCCTGCACCTGGTCGCCGGCCGCCCGCGGGTGAACGTTACTTCCCCGCCGAAGGGCGCCACGATCTGGTTTTCGAAGGTCTGCGCCTGCAGGCGTTCGAGCTGGATCCGGGCCTGGTCGAGATTGTTGGCGGCGATCGTGAGATCGATGTCCTTCTGCGATTCCTGGCGCTCGAACTGGGCGTAGCGCGATTCCAGGTTTTCGAGGCGGGAAACGGCCGCGTCCAGGGCGTTCTGGGCAACGTCCAGATCGGCGGGGGGCGGATCGAGGAGATCGCTGAGGCGGGACTGGGCCCGGGCAAGGTTGTTGCTGGCCTGGGAGAAGCTCGCCTGGGCCGAGCGCTGCTCGCTCGAACCGAGGCCGGCGTCGATGTTTGACAGCTCCACGCGCGATTCGTCGACCGACCGCTGCGCCTGGACGACCGCCAGTTGCGAGTTGGCGACCCTCACTCCGTATTCGGAACGCACCTGGGCGATGAGGCGCTCCAGCGCGCCCGGTTCGTCGCCACCGACCAGGACGTTGTCCAGGGATTCCTGGGCCCGCGCGAGCTGGGTGCGGGCCTGGTCTAGGGCCACCTGGGCCTTGGCGACATCGGCCTCGTCACCCGGATTGACCGCGCGTTCGTAGGCGAGCAGGGCCAGGTTGTAGGTGATTTCGGCCTGCTCGCGCTGGTCGCCGCTGAAGTTGCGTTCGAGCGAGTTTTCGTAGTTGATTTCGGCGCGCCGGAAGACCAGGCGGGCCTGCTCCAGGTCATCGCCGCTGGCCCCGTTGCGGACCCGGTCGAGGTTTTCCTCGGCCAGCAGGGCGTTAGCCTGGGCGACGGTGACGGCGCTGCGCAGGTCGGCCAGGCGGCGCACCGCTTCAGCGCGGGCCTCGCCGTCGGTCGGAGGGCCGGCCGTGGTCAGATCCTGCAGCGCGAGCTGGAGCGAGGCGAGGCGTTCGAGCTTGCGTTCAGTTCCAGATCGACCGCGGCGCGGACCGACTCGGGCGATGTCTGCAGCACCTGGAGCTTTAGCTGGGCGTTGCTGTAGGAGATCTGCGCGGCCGCCAGCTGCGCCCGCGCCGTGGTGACCAGGTCGGGGTCCCCGCCCTCGCGCGAGAGGTCTATTTCTTCTTGTTTTCTGATCACGTCGTTGCGCGCCGAAAGCAGCTGCTGGAGCGAACTGGCCTTGTCGTTGGCCAGGGCCTGCTCGGCCGCCTTTACCCGCAGCGAGGCGGTCTCGAACGACTCCAGGGCGCTTTCGACCTGGGACTCCAGGTTGCCGGTCTCGAGTTCGGCCAGCAGGTCGCCGGGCTCGACCAGGTCTCCCTGACGCACCGCAACCG
>CAXXYJ010000044.1:0-3521 GCA_963664795.2 Chloroflexota bacterium
ACGACCAGACCGCCGGCACCGGAGAGAACGCGCGTTTGGGTCCGGCCCTGCACGACCCATCCAACCCCGACTACGCCGCCGACGTGAACGATGGCCGCGACGACTACTCCGTCATCGCCGACGGCGGATCCAGGGAAATCGGAAGCGGATTGTCAGTCAGCGTCAGGAAGAATCCCGACGGCAGCTACGACGTGACCGTTTCGGGCGGAAGAATCGCCGAATTCGCGCCCTGGTGCATCCCGATCTGGTTCTCCCAGGAGTACGACACGGGTTGTGAACTGGACGGCGTCGGATAGCGGATCGGTGACCGCGCGCGGCCGTCCGCCCCGGTGCGTAGTGCTTCGCGCCGGGCCGCGGGAAACAGAGATGCCCGTTAGCGGGCGGGGCCGGCGAACTCGCGTGGACCCGCTGAATTCGCCGGCCGCTTGCCCGCGCGGACCGGCCCCCGATTCGCATCAATGCCCCGGGGCGGCATTCGATCCGATCCGGCCCGTGACTTTCGCGGAGCCGCGACCGTGGCGGGGAAACCGATTCGCGCACGCCGATTTCGGCCGGACCGACCCGATTCCGCGGCCACCGGGCAAAGAATCCGCATCGACCGCATGGGGCGGCGCCGGGCGCCGCACGATCGCGCGCGCCGCGCTTGGCGTGTCGTGCACATGCGCGGGAGAGAAAATAGGTTTGCCCTGCTAAATTGGGATTACTCATGTCGCCCGTCACTTGGCTAATCGACGGGTTGTCGTCCCGGGGCGCCGCGGATCGAAACGCCCAGGTCGCCCGGTCGGAAAAGGGGAATTGACGAATGCGGTCCATGCGCTGGCTGCGAATAGGCATGGGCGTGAAGCGCTACGTGGTCGGCATCATGGCCGGCACTGTGCTGGTCGGCCTGGCCATCGCGATGGTGCTGGCTACCGTCTACCGGACGGTGGACTTCCCGGAAAGCACGTCGGCCGCGGTCGGCGCGGTCACGCTGCAGTGGATCGCGCACCCGCTGCGCGAGATCATCGTCGGCGCGACCGGTTTCTGCATCATGGCCGGCAGCGTGTTCCTGCTGTTTCGCTCGGTCATTTCGGTGGTCATCGCCCCCGGCGAGGACGTTGCCGAAATGGTCTACCGGGGCCGGCTGCTGCGCCGCGGCCCGCAGGTGGTGAGCATCGGCGGCGGGACCGGCCAGGGAGTGCTTCTGCGCGGTCTCAAGGACCGCACCGCCAACATCACCGCGGTGGTCACGGTCGCCGACGACGGCGGCAGCTCGGGCCGTCTGCGCAAGGAGTTCCAGCTGATGCCGCCCGGCGACCTGCGCAACTGCCTGGCCTCGCTGGCCGATTCGGAAGCCCTGATGACGAAACTGCTCGACTACCGCTTCCGGCGCGGGGACGGGCTCCAGGGCCACAGCCTCGGCAATCTGCTCATCGCCGCCATGCGCGACATCGCCGGCGGCGTGGAGCGCGGCGTCGAAGGCCTGTCCGAGGTCCTGCGGATACACGGCAGCGTTACCCCCTCGACCGCCTCGGACGTGCACCTGGCCGCTGAAATGGTCGACGGCACCACCGTCATCGGCGAGTCGCGCATCGGCTCCAGCCGCCGCCGCATCCGCCGGGTCTACCTGCATCCCAGCCGGGTGGTGGTAAACGACGATGCGGTCAGCGCGATCCTGGCGGCCGACTTGATCGTGATCGGTCCCGGCAGCGTCTACACCTCGATCCTGCCCAACCTGCTGGTGCCCGAGATCGCCGCCGCCGTCCGCCAGTCGGCGGCGATGAAGCTGTTCGTGGTGAACGTGGTCACCGAGCCCGGCGAGACCGAGAGCTTCGATTTGCTGGACCACGTGCGGGCGATCGAGGACCACGTCGGTCCCAACATCTTCGATTTCATCCTGGTCAACAGCGACACCGCCCCCCAGCTCCCGGCGGCGGCGCGCAACCGGACGTACGTGATGGCTTCGGCCAGCCACCAGGCGCAGCTGGTCGCCCGCGGCTACGAGACGTTCACCGATTCGATCATCGACCACGAACTGCCCGTCCACCACGACCCCGAGCTCCTGGCAAACACGATATTCCAGATCTACTTTGCCGCCGAGGGCCAGGTCCGCACGCCGGTGATCGAACTGCACGGCAACCTGGAGGGCGGCACCCGCAACGCCCGCACGCGCTGATCCGGACCGGCCGGCGAGGCCGCGACTCTGGATAAAATTTCGCGCAACCTGCAATTTGATCACTCCCCGCAGCGCCCATCCAACATCGCCGCCCTAACTACGCCGGCGCTCGGATCCGCTCCACCCCCAGTTGCTTAGGACTCGCCCGCATGCGCGTAGCCATCAATGGCTTTGGCCGAATCGGCCGCCTGTGTTTCCGCTCCCTCCGCAAACGCTATCCGGGGATCGAGATCGTGGCCATCAACGACCTGACCGATCCGGCCCACAATGCCCACCTGCTCAAGTACGACTCCAATTACGGCCCCTATGACGGGACCGTAACCGCCGACGGAAGCGCGTTGGTGGTCGACGGGGAAAGAATCGACATCTACGCCGAGCGCGATTGGACCAACCTGCCCTGGCGGGACCTGGGGGTCGACGTGGTCATCGAGGCCACCGGGGTCGGCACCAGGCGGGAATTCGCCGAACGCCACCTGGCCGCGGGGGCCCGCCGGGTCGTAATCTCGGCGCCGTCCTCGGACGCCGACGTGATGATCGTGCTCGGGGTCAACGACTCCGCCTACGATCCGGATAGCCACCGCATCGTCTCCAACGCCTCCTGCACCACCAACGGACTCGCGCCGGCGGTAAAGGTCGTCCACGACGCCTTCGGGATTCGCAAAGGCCAGATGACCACGGTGCACGCCTACACCTCGTCGCAGTCGCTGGTGGATACGGCGACCAGCGACCTACGCGACGCGCGCGCGGCCGGGGCCAACATCGTCCCTGCCGCGACCGGCGCGGCGCGGGCGATCGGTCAGGTAATCCCCGACCTGAACGGACGCCTGGACGGGGCGGCCTACCGGGTGCCGACGGCGACCGTTTCGATCGTCGAGTTCGTGGTCGAGCTCGACCGCGAAACCGATGCCGATGAAATCAACCGCACCCTGCGCGCGGCCGCAAAGGACCAGCTTTCCGGGATCCTGGACGTCTCCGACGAACCGCTGGTCTCGGCCGACCTCAAAGGCAACGAGCACTCGTCGATCGTCGATTCGGCCAGCACGATGGTGGTCGGCGGGAACCTGGCCAAGATCGCGGCCTGGTACGACAACGAGTGGGGCTACGCCTCCCGCCTCGCCGACGTGGTGAACAAGATCGGGTGCGATACCGCCCGGAACTGACGCCCCTCCGGGCAGTCTGAAGCGGATCCAATCAAGATGCGGGATTTGCACGCGGCGCCGCTGGACGGCAAGGTGGTCCTGGTCCGCGCGGACCTGAACGTTCCCACCGCCGAGGACGGCTCCATCCTCGATAAGACCCGCCTGCGCGCGGTCGCCCCGACGCTCCAGTTCCTTAAAGGGAGGGCCGAAGCGGTCGTGGTCTATTC
>CAXXYJ010000045.1:0-15669 GCA_963664795.2 Chloroflexota bacterium
CACGCCGAAGGCGGTGCGGACCGTGAAGATCATGGTCGAAAGCAGCCCGCCCTTGGCGAGCGTGCGCCCCGGCTGGGTGAAGAAGTTGACGGTAAACAGCTGCAGCAGGAAGAACTTCCCGACCGTGGGCTTGAGCGGCAACAGGACCTCGCGGTCGCCCTCGGGATGCAGGGTGTAGCGGTGGTGGAAGGTGTGGCTGACGTTGTAGTCGAAGGGGTCGTACCAGGCCAGCATGCAGAACACGTAGTTGAACCAGCGGTTCAGCCACTTGGTCCTAAAGACCGATCCGTGCCCGAGCTCGTGCGGGTTGGTGCCGACGAAGAAGCTGCCGCTCGTCCCGTGCAGGAACAGCGCCAGGAAGAATCCGATCCAGATGTGCTGCGACCAGAAAAAGTAGGTCAGGGCCCCGGTGAACACGAATATCCCCAGGTGGCCGCCGGCCTGGATCCAGCCCTGGAGGTCGCTGCGGCGCGAGAGGTCCTTTAAGACCGTCCGCTCGATCGGGGACCTATACCATTCGATCCGCAGGCTCTTGCGCACGTCGGCCAGCGGCCGGTATTCAGAATCTTGCGCCGTTGCCATCTCTATTCCCGCTCCACTCAAGATCACGGACCGGCGATTCCGCCCGGCAGGCCCAACCGCTTCGGGCCGGGTCCGCAAACGCCGGCGCCCGGTTCAAATTCCTTGGCACCGTACAAGCCAAATATAAGTATTTGGGGCGGTTAGCGCCGAAGTGGCGTCCCAGCCCGGCGGCAGGTCAGGCCCGCGGCCCCCGCCTTATCCGTGCCCGGCCGTTCGGCATTGCGGTCGCGCCCGGGCTTGTCGGCCCGTAGCGGTCAGGCCAGCTCCTTGGGCGCCAGATCGCCGATCGAGGCCTCCAGCGCGTGTTGTTTGTCGCGCCTGATCCGGCCCGCCCCTTCCGGCAGCGGCGTGTCGAACTGGTAGTCGGGGTCTTCCTGCTGGCGGCTCCAGACGTGGAACATCTCGCGCCAAGCACCGATCAGGGTGCGCGGTTCCGGCATGTCGTGGGCCACGGCGCGATGGAGTTTCTTGAGGTTGTAGCAGGGAATACCCGCGTACATGTGGTGCTCGAGGTGCCAGTTCATGTTCCAGTAGAGGAATTCGAGCGGCCAGATCATCGTCATCGAGCGAACGCACTTGCGAAAGTCGGGATTGTTGTCCATGAGTCCGCAGTGCTGCGGCATCACGCAGAGGTGGCGGGCCCAGTTGCCGATGCTCGCGGCGACGGTCAGCAGCAGGATCCAGACCCACTGTCCGGTCGCGATCGAGACCACCACAACGCCGGCGTGGAAGAGCAGCTGCCAGCGCGAGAACCAGGCCGACCGCATGTGCTGGCGCGGCTGGTCCTCGTGCACCGCGGTGAGCCACGCGTTGCTGGGAAACAGCTTCGAACCGGCCGGACCAAGGGCCGAGCGGGCGGTGGTCAGGATGGTCGCAAACAGGCCGCCCTTGGAAAGCGTGCGGTCGGCCGGCGTGGAGAGGTTGATCGTCAGCAGTTGGAGCAGGAAAGTCCGGCCGACGGTCGGACTGATCGGCAGCAGGACCTCGCGGTCGCCCTCGGGGTGCAGGGTGTAGCGGTGGTGGAAGGTGTGGCTGGCCGAGTAGTCGAAGGGGTCGAACCAGCTGATGGTGCTGAACGTGTACAGGAACAGCTTGTTGAGCCACTTGGTCTTAAAGACCGAGCCGTGCGAGAGCTCGTGTCCGGCGACCCCTACCCAGAAGCTGGCGATCGTTCCGTGCACGAAAAGCGCCGCCACGAACGCGATCCAGATTTCCTGCAGCCAGAGGAAATACGTCAGCGCGCCGCTGGCCGCAAATAGGGCGACGTGCCCGCCGGCCTGGACGAAACCCTTCAGATCGCTGCGCCGCGAGAGTTCGCGCAGGACGCTGCCCTCGATCGGGCAGCGGTACCACTTCACGCGCAGGTCCTGGCGCACCTCGGCCAGCGGTCGGTATTCCGAACCGACTCCCTCGACAGCTGCCATCTCCGTACCCCGGCTCCAAGCCACTCCGATTTCGCAAGACTAAACCGCTATGGCGCGAGCGTCAATTTCGCCGGCGGCGGGCAGCCTGGCGCACAGGCCCCGTCTGGGACCTAGATTCTGCCGATGATCGACCGACCTGCCAGAAACGTGGGCGCGCGGACCGAAACTGCGGCCGATGCGGCGCGGGGATCGGGCCCAACCCAGGCGGCGGTCCTGGTTTGCACCCTGTCACTTGCTGTCTTCCTGGCGGCCTGCAATCCGCTGGCCGGGCCGGACTGCCCGGAAGGTTCCGAGCCGTTCGTCGAGTACCAGCTATTCATGGGTCGCGGCGGGGCCGAAGGTGAGGTAGTCGGCGAGGACGACTAGACTCGGTTCCTGGACGCCTCGGTGACGCCGCGCTTTCCGGACGGCCTGACCGTACTCGACGGCTTCGGCCAGTGGCGCGACGGCAGCGGCCAGATCCGGCAGGAGCGCTCCAAGGTGCTGATCCTCTACGTCACCGGCGATGAAGACCTGCTGCCGGCCAAGATCGACGCGATTTCCGCCGAATACGAACGGCAGTTCAATCAGGAATCGGTGCTTCGCGTCGTGGACCGGGTCTGCGTCTCGTTTTCCTAAAGGTCCCCGGCCGGGCATTCTGATTCGACCGGAGACCGGCGCCGGTTCGACCGCTGGCCAGGCGGCGGCGTCAAAGCCGAACCCCTACGACGCGGCGTCGCCGGACCGGTCACCGGCAGACCGGGAAGTAGAGATCGGTTCGCCATTTCGACGGGTCGGGCTCGGCCCCGGGGTCGGTCACGTAGGCCTCCCAAGGAGCCCCGGCGGGCTCGAGGCCCTCGCGCGCGATCCACTCGTTCAGCTTCGACCAGGTATGCCCCAGCTGGTCGTAGGGCCCCACGTGGGTGGTGACCGCGGCCAACCCGGCCGGCAGTTCTCCGGCGGCGATCCGACCCGACCCGGCGACTCCGGTTGCAACCGGCATCGCGCATTCCATGTCGAGCACGTTGCCGTCCATGGAGTGATAGACCATCAGCGGCATGCCGGCCGGCTGCAGTCCCTGGTCCTGGATGAATTCGTGGACCTCGCCGAAGAGTTCGCCGATGAGTTCGGTGAGCTGCTCCATCGTCGTCGTGGTCCTGATGCCCAATATCGGCTGCGCCGAAATCTCGCGCGTTGAAATCTTCTGGCTGATCCGAACCTCCTCCGCTCGGGGATCCTGTCGCGTGCTGCGCTTTCAAGAACCCGGCCGCGTTCGCCGTGCCAGTGTAGGCATCAACGCCCCGGCCGGTCAGCGGTCGCGGCGACGGACCCGGACCGCGCCGGCCAAGGTCGGGTGGGTTTCCCGCCGCCGCGCCAAATCTCGAAATCGGAGCGATAACGGGCCGCGTCGATCACGGCCCGTGAACCGCTTGGGGCACGGCCGAATTGGCCGCGGTCAGTCTTGGTTCTTCAGTCCAAACTAGCAGTGAACGCAACGTACGAAAATTAGACATGTATCCGGAAGGGATCGGTGAAGAGATGAAGCGAGTACTTCGAATCGCGCAGGCGATCCTGCTGGCGACCGTGCTTTGCCTGGCGGTCACCGCCTGTGACCTGACCGGATCGGATCCCGAACCGGAGCCGGCGCCCGCGGCCCCGGCCGCCGCGCCAGAGCCCGCCGCCCCACCGGCCGAGGAACCGGCCGAACCCGCACCCGAACCGGAGCCGGCGCCCGAGCCCGCACCTGAGCCCGAGCCTGAGACGGGACCGGTGAAGATCGGATCGCTGATGGACCTTACAGGCGAACTGGGCGAGTTCGGCGGCCCAATGAACGAGGGCCGTTCGGCTGGCCGCCGAGCACGTGAACGCGGCCGGCGGCGTCCCTGGACGGACGCATGATCGAAATCCTCACCGAGGACGGCGGGACCAGCGACGTGATCTCGGTTGACGCGGCCCGCAAGCTGGTGTCGGTCGAAGGAGTCTCGGGCCTGGTCGGCCCGCTCTCCAGCGGCATCACGCTCGCGGTCGCCAACGCGGTCACGGTCCCCAACCAGGTTCCGCAGATTTCCCCGTCCGCGACCGCACCCTCGATAACCGTGCTCGAGGACGACGACTTCGTCTTCCGGACCGCCCCGTCGGACGCTTTCCAGGGCGTGGTCCTGGCCGACCTGGCCTGGGAACTTGGCTACCAGAACGCGGCCGTCCTGTTCGTCAATAACGCCTACGGGCAAGGGCTCGCCGACCAGTTCGCCGAGTCGTTCGAGGGGCTTGGCGGGCAGGTCACGGCGGTTGCGCACGAGTCCGGTCAGCCCACCTACGCCTCCGAGCTGACCCAGGTCGGCGCCGGCGGCGGCGAGGTGTTGATCGCGGTCAGCTACCCGGTCAGCGCCGGCGTCTACATCCGCGAGGCGATCGACAGCGGCGCGTTCGACACGTTCATGTTCGTCGACGGCAGCCGCTCCGAAGACCTGATCACCGCCGTCGGCGGCGAGGATCTGGAGGGCGCCTACGGCACCGCCCCGGGCGCGATCGACAACGAGGGAACGCAGCGGTTCGATGCCGAATTCGCGGAGTTCTCCCCTGATTCCGGCGGAATATTCCTGCGCGAGTCCTACGACGCCGCGATCCTGCTGGCCCTGGCGGTCGAGGCCGCCGGGTCGGACGACCCGGTCGCGATCCGCGACGCCCTGCGCGCGGTATCCGGCGGTCCGGGAACCGAAATCGGACCCGGCGCGGCCGAGATCGCCCGCGCGCTCGAACTCCTGCGCAACGGCGAGGAGATCAACTACCAGGGCGCCAGCGGTCCGGTCGACCTTGACGCCAACGGCGACGTCAGCGGCGCCATGGAGATCTGGAAGATCGAGGGCGGCGAGATCGTCAGCGAGCGCGTTATCAGCGAATAGGACTTGAGCCTCCAGGGCTTTCGGACCCGGGTGGCGCCTTGGGGCATCACCCGGGTCCGGCGTTTTGCGGCCCGATTCCAAGGCGGCGGCGGGCGCCGTTCCAGCGCCGGGGTGATCCCGTCGGGGGCGTACAGCAGGACCAGGACCACCAGCGCGCCGATGGCAAAGTAGCGCACGTTGGCCAGGCCGACTCGCTCCAGTGCGGCCAGCACGGGATCGCCGAGCGCGTCGGGCAGCAGCGCCAGCGCGTTGGGCGTGAACTGCGACCCGCTCCAGATCGCCCAGACGACCAAGGCGCCGGCTATCGGACCGTAGAGACGTCCGCTGCCGCCGACCACCAGCATCGCCCAGATGATGAAAGTTCCCAGCAGCGGGGTGAAGGCGATCGGAGAGATCGCGCGGATGTTGAACGCGTACAGGGCGCCGCCGATCGCCATGATGATCGCCCCGAGCACGAACGCCTGCAGCTTGAACCGGAAGACGTCCTTGCCGCAGGCCTGGGCGGTGACCTCGTCCTCGCGGATGGCCCTTAGGACCCGCCCCCAGGGCGAGCGGACCAGCGTCCGCACGAGCGCGAAGAGAAGCACGAAGACCGCCAGCACGATCACAAGGTAGACCCGGTCGTAGTCCTGCGGTTCGGCAGCTCGCCGAGCACGCGCGGGATCGTGTAGATCCCGCGGCTGCCGTTGCTGAGCCAGCTCTCGTTAAGGAACAGCAGGCGCACGCTCTCGGCGATGCCCAGGGTCGCGATCGCCAGGTAGTCGCCGCGCAGCCGGATGGTGATGGCCCCGACCGCAACCGCCACCAGCGCCGCCACCAGCGACGCCGCGAGCAGGGCGAGCGGGAACCAGAGATCGAACGGGGCGAGCGCTGAGACCGCGTCCAGCCGATTCTCGAGGTCGCCGAGTAGAGATAGTCCTCGCCCTGTTCGGGGAACGGCGGGCGGATCGTGACCAGCGCCGCGGTGTAGGCGCCGAGCGCGAAGAACCCGGCCACCCCGATGTTGAAAAGGCCGGTGTAGCCCCAGTGCAGGTTCAGACCCAGCGTGAACACCGAATAGACCCCGACCAGGATCAGGAAACCGATCAGGTACTCGAGCATCAGTCCTTGGTCCCCAGCAGCCCGTGGGGCCGGAATAGCAGCACCAGGACCATCACCAGGAACGCGATCGCCGGCTTGTAGGTCGGGAGCGCCCAGGCGGTCGAGACCTCCATCGAGACCCCGATCAGCATCGCCCCCAGGAAGGCCCCGTAGGGGTTGCCGATGCCGCCGACGACCACGCACGCAAAAAGCGGCACCAGCAGCTGGAAGCCGATGGTGGGTTTTAGCTGCGAGGTGGCGTTGAAGATCACCAGCAGCACCCCGGCCGCCCCAGCCAGCAGGCCGCCGATGGCCCAGGTCCAGAGCAGGACCCGGTCGGTGGCGATTCCGCTGGCGCGGGCAAGGTCCGGATTGTCCGCGGTGGCCCGCATCGCCTTGCCGGACTTGGTCCGGGTCAGAAGCAGGTGCAGCCCGATCGCCAGCGCCAGCGCGGCCCCGGCCACGAACAGGTGGTTGGGCGCGATGCTGATGCCGGCCGGGAGCGATATGTGGTCGCGGCTCTCGTGCGGGTAGTAGCGCACCGGCGTGTCCCAGACCATCTGCACCACGCCGCGAATCCCGATCGCCAGGCCGAGCGAGGCGATCTCGATCGTGACGATGTTGGCGCGCCGCCGGCGCAGGCGCCGAAACACCAGGATCTCCATCCCCAGCGCCAGGGCGGCCACCCCGGCCATGGCGATCGGAATCGCCAGCAGCAGCGGCAAACCGAAGGTGAATGGTCCCAGGCCGGCCTGTTCCGGCAGCACGCTCACGAGCAGGAAGAACGCCAGGTAGGCGCCGAAGGTCATCATGTCGCCCTGGGCGATGTTCGCAAACCGCAAAACGCCGTAGATCAGGGTGATCCCGATGGCGCCCAGCGCCAGCACGCTGCCCAGGAATATCCCGTTGACGGTCAGGTCTATCTGGCTGGCGGCGGCGGCCCCGAAGGCGACCGCGACCAGCAGCTGCAGGGCGCGGCTCAGGCGGCGCGCGGCCGGGCTGGCGAGGGCTCGCAGGACGGTGGCCAGCATCGCGGTCTAGGCCCTGCCCAGGTAGAGCAGGCCGACCTGCTCGTCGGCGGCCAGCTCGGGCCCGGGAGCCTCCATCCGCACCCGGCCGTTCGCCAGCACGTAACCGCGGTGCGAGATCGCCAGGGCCTGCTTGGTGCGGTGTTCGATCATCAGGATCGCCACGCCGGTGGAGTTGATCTGCCCGACGGTCCCGAACACCGTATTGGCCAGCCGCGGCGAGAGCCCGGCCGAGGGTTCGTCCAGGAGCAGCAGCTGAGGCTCCAGCATCAGCGCCCGCGCCACCGCCATCATCTGGCGCTGCCCGCCCGAAAGCGCCCCGGCCGGAACCGATCTGCGGGCGGCCAGGTCCGGGAACAGGTCGAACATCTCCTCGATCCGCCCGGCGAGCCCGTCCCGGCGCAGGAATCCGCCCATCTCGAGGTTTTCCAGGACCGTCAGCCGCGGGAATACGTTGTCGGTCTGCGGGACGTAGCAGATCCCGAGCGGGATGCGCAGGTCCGGGCGCAGGCCATCGATCCGGCGCCCGTCAAGGCGGACCGACCCGCAGGTGGCCGGAACGATCCCAACCAGCGTCTTCATCAGGGTCGACTTGCCCGAACCGTTGGGGCCGATGATCGTGACGATCTCGCCCCGCTCGACCTGAAGGTCGGCCCCGTGCACGATCTCGGTGTCGCCGTAGCCGGCGCGCAGCCCCTCGACCTCAAGCAGGGACATCGGCTAGCCGCCCAGGTAGGCGTCGATGACGCGCCGGTTGCGCTGCACGTCGGCCGGCGCGCCCTGGGTCAGGACCGAGCCCTGGTCCATGACGATCACGTGATCGCAGAGCCGGCCGATCAGCCCCATGTCGTGCTCGATGAGCAGGAAGGTGATGCCCAGCTCCTCGCGGGCGCGCCGGATCCCGCCCTCCAGGCGCCGCAGCAGGGTCGGGTTCACGCCGGCGCCGGGCTCGTCGAGCAGGACCAGTCGGGGCTCGGCCATCAGAGTGCGGGCCAGTTCGAGCAGCTTCTTCTGGCCGCCGGAGAGGCTTTCGGCTTCCTGGTCGGCCACCTCGGTCAGCCCGGCGAACTCAAGCACCTCTCGCGCCCGGGCCTCAATCCTTCGTTCCTGGCGCCGGATCGACCAGGGGGTCAGGAATACCCGCCAGATGCTCTCGCCGGCCTGGGCGGCCGGGACCACCATCAGGTTCTCCACCACGCTCATGCGTTTCAGTTCGCGCGGAATCTGGAAGGTGCGCACGATGCCGGCCCCGAATATCAGGTGCGGGGGCAGTCCCTCGATCCGCCGGTTAAGGAAGCTGACCCGGCCGGCGGTCGGCTTGTGGAAACCGGCGATCAGGTTAAAGACCGTGGTCTTGCCGGCCCCGTTGGGCCCGATCAGGCCGGTAATCGAACCCTCGTTTACGTCGATCGCGCAGTCGTTGACCGCCCGCACTCCGCCGAAGTCCATGACCAGTCCGCGCGCGGACAGGATGGGGTCGGGCACGGCGGTCAGCTAACCCCGTTGTTCGCGTCGCCGGCCGGCGACGCGGGATTTGGGTTCGGCGCGGGCGGCGGCCATTGCATACCTGTCTTTGGCGCGGCTATGCGGCGGGACATTTTTCACCTTAATTGACGTTCGTCCGGGGCCGCGCCGCGGCCCCGCGTCCGCAGGCGGTCCGAAGATGACGGCTCCGGCGGCATCGGGGTTCGCCGCGCGCGTTGCCCGCGGATTCCGGGGGCCTCAATCTAAATTTGGGAAGTACTGCCGTCCCGGCGCGGCGATACTCCAGCCAGGGGGCAGCCGCAGCATGGGCAACGATCTTCCGACGGCGGAGCTGGGCGAGACCGGCATTGAGGTGACGCGGCTCGGATTCGGGACCGCGCTATGGCGGCCCGAGCGCGGGTACTGGACCGAAGAGCACGCGCACGGCGTCTACGGCGCCGCCCTCGACGCGGGCATCAACTTCATCGACACCGCGTTCGACTACGTCCTGGCCGAGGAGTGGATCGGTAGCGGACTGGGCGATCGCTACGGGGAGTTCGCGCTGGCCACCAAGTGCGGCTGCACCAACACGCGCCCGACGCTGAACAACTCCGACCACCTCTGGACGCGCGAGAACCTCCACTACAACATCGACGTGAGCCTGGACCGCCTGGGGCGCGAGAGCGTCGAGATCCTGCAGCCGCACAACCCGTCAGTGGACGAATTCACCGGTGGCGACCTGGCGCGCGCGCTTGCAGAGATCCGCGATTCCGGCAAGGTCCGCCACATCGGAATTTCGACCACCCTGCCGCACCTTCCGGCCTTTCTGGACATGGGGCTGTTCGAAACCATGCAGATCCCGTATTCGGCGCTCGAGCGCCAGCACGAGGACTGGATCACCAAGGCGGCCGAATCCGGCGTCGGCACGATCGTCCGCGGCGGGATCGCCCAGGGCGGCGGCGATGCGCGGCAACCGGCGGCCAAGTGGGAGCAGTTCGACCGCGCCGGCCTCAACGACCTGTGCCGGGAAGGCGAGAGCCGCGCCGCGTTCGTCCTGCGGTTCACGCTCTCGCACCCGCATGTCCACACGATCATCGTCGGGACCACTCGGGAAGAGCACCTGGCCGAGAACGTCGCCGCGGTGCGCGAAGGGCCGCTGCCGCCGGACGTTTACGCCGAGGCCAAGGCCCGCCTGGATGCGATCGGCCAGTCGCCGTCCCCGGTCGGCTGATCCGGCTCCCAGATGCGCCCCGGGCCGAGCCGGTCGAAGGCAGATTCGCCGGCGGATCCAGGCGGTGACGCCCGTGCCTGATTCCGGGCAGCCCGCGCCGTGATGCGCCAGGCGATCTTCGGCGCCTACCTGCGCGGGTCCGGCGCGCTGCGCCACCGCGACTTCCGCTGGGTCCTGCTGGGGAGTCTGAGCGGCCAGTCGGCCTACTGGGCCCTGATCATCGCCCGCGGGGTGTTCATCCTGGCCGCAACCGGGTCGTCGGGGCTGGTCGGCCTTGCCACGTTCGCGGCCATGGCGCCGCGCTTTATCGTTCCGCCGCTGTCGGGCTACGTCTCGGACCGGTTCGACCGGCGCACGGTCCTGGCGGCCGCCTACGGATTCCAGCTGGGACACGCGGTTCTTCTGTCGGTTCTGGCGCTGACCGGGACGATCGAGGTCTGGCAGATCGTGGTCCTGGCCCTGATCGACGGCTCGTTCCGGACCTTCCAGATCACCGCCACCCAGAGCCTGATCCCGAACCTGGTGCCGCGCAATCTGCTGCTGAACGCGGTGGCGCTCAACCAGCTGGCGATCCAGGGCTCGCGCCTGGTCGGACCGGCGGTCATCGCCCCGGTCATGCTGCTGCAGGGGCCGCAGGCGGCGTTCGTGGCCAGCATATTCCTCTACGTGTTCGGGATAGCCAGCGTGATGGCGATCCGGGTCCGGTCCTCGGGCGAACTCACCGGCGGCGAGAAGCTTGCCGCAAGCTTGTGGGCCGCCTACCGCTTCGTCTGGGGCAACCGGCCGCTGCGCTGGCTGTTCATCCTGGTCGCCCTGCACTGCGCCATGACGATGTCGTTCGAATCGATGCTGCCGGTCCTGGCGCGCGACGCCCTGGGCGAGGCCGCCGCCAGCGTCTCCTACCTGATGATGGGCGTCGGCGGCGGGGCGGTGGTCGGGGTCGTGACGGTCGCCGGCATGCAGAGCGCCGCCCTGCGCGGACAGGCGCTGCTGGTCACCGGGCTGCTCAGCGGGGCGTCGATGGTCCTCCTGGCGGTCTCCTCGAACGTGACCATGGCGATCGTCGGGGCCGCGGCCATGGGCGGCGCGCAGGCGGCGTTCATGGCGATCGGCATCGCCATGATCCAGTCGCTGGCCCCTGACGGGATGCGGGGACGCATCACCGGCCTGGAACAGATCAACATCGGCGGCAACATGGCGGTCCTGAACCTGATCAACGGAATCGCCGCCGACGAGGTTGGCGCCCCGGCGGTCTTAACGTTCATGGGAGGCGGGTTCTTCGCGGTCGTGCTGATTTCCCTGACCGTGGCCACGCTGCGGGCGATCTACACCGGCGCGCTCGGCGCCGCGCCGGGGTCGGCGGCGGTCACCGCCTGAAGGGCCGGCCCGGCCCGCGGGCATTAGATCCGGTAGAGCCTTTCGGCGTTGCCCGAATGCAGGGCCGCCCGGTCGCCGTCGCTTGATCCGGCGGTGATTTCGGCGTAGGCCGAAACGATGGCCCCGTAGCTGCTGAAAAGGGAGTCGACCGGCCAGTTGGTCCCGAAGAAGCAGCGCTCGACGCCGAAAGTCTCGATGCAGTACTCGATGAACGGGCGGATCGAATCGGTGCTCCAGTCGTGGTCGGTCATCCCCAGTCCGGAGAGCTTGCACCAGACGTTGCCGGCCCCGGCCGCGGTGGCCATCCCGCGCCGCCAGTTGGCGACGTATTCGGGGCTGCGTCCACGCGGGGATCCGGTGTGGTCGACCACCACCTGCAGGTCGGGATGCCGCTCGGCGATCGAGCGGACCAGGGCCATGTGCTCCCAGGCCACGTTCATGCTGGCGATCAGGCCCATCTCTTCGAGCAGGGCGAACCCACGCAGGGTGGCCGGATCCTCGAGCCGCGCGGCGACCTCGAAATCCCTGACCCCGCGCATGTTGGCGTGGCGGCAGTGGCGCCGCAGGGTTTTTTCGATGTCCGGGCTCGAGAGATCGGCGGCGGCGATGATGCCGTGCGGGAAACCGGTGCGGTCGGCCGCTTCCTGCAGCCAGGCGGTTTCGGTCACCGGATCGGGCGATCCGATGGCGGCCTGGACGTGGACCGCCTTGTCAACGTTGTGGGGGCGCGTGAGTTCGATGTAGTCCTCGGCCAGGAAATTGCGCTCCCCGAGCGTGCGCACCCGGGTTCCCAGGGTCGGGTGGACCACGTCCGGGCCCCAGTGCGAATAGATCAGTTCGGGATGCTGCATGTCGTAGTAGTGGACATGCGAATCGACGAATCGCGGCAGGTTCACGGATTGCTCCAGGGTGTTGGGCGCTTGTGTTCGGATGCTACCGCCAGCAACTTCGCGGATCGATCGCGCCGCGGCGGGCCGGGGGCGTTTAGTCCAGGAAGAAGACCTGCTCGAGCTCGAGCATGCGCTGGTCGGGATGGCCCGGCGGGCCCTCGAAGAATTCGGCCATAAATTCCTGCCAGCGGGCGTTGACCTCCTCGGCGGCCATCCCTTCGAGGCTCTCGGCCAGGCCCCGCTCGGCCTCGAAATAGCCGAACAGCAGTCCGTCGGGGGCCATGAAAAGCGAGTAGTTGCGCCAGCCCTGCCGGCGCAGCGCCGCAAGCATCTCCGGCCAGACCGCGCGGTGGTGGCGCTTGTACTCCTCGATCCGGCCCTCTTTGACCTTGAGCATGAACCCGACGCGTTGCACGTTCCCTGTCACCCTTCGGTTCGGGCCGGGACGCGGACGGACCGACCTTCGGCCGAGGCCCGGTAGCCGGCCTCGAGAAACTCGACCACCCGGGCGCCCAGGGCTCCCGGGGCGCGGTTCTCGCCCCCATCGTTGATCAGGTCGACCAGCGCCCGGGCCGGGGCATGCTGGGGATAGAGCTCGTTCTCGGCCAGGTCCTCGAATTCCTCCGCCGCCCCGTCGTGGTAGCTGACCTTGAGGGTCCCGCCGGTCAGGTCCTGCTGGACGATCCCGGCGCTGCCGAAGTAGGTGTTGGCCTGGATCGGAGTCTGGCGGGTGCTGACCCCGCCGGTCGACCCCATCACGCCGAGGCCGCCGTTGCTCAGGCGGTAGGAGAAGGCGTCGGCCAGATCGACCTCCAGGTCGAAGTTCTCGACGAACCCGGAGACCTCGACCGCGTGCAGCCCGGTCGCCCAGAGCACCATTCCCATCGGGTGGGTGACCTGGAGCACGCCCTGTCCGCCGCCGGCGATGGCCGGATCCGAATAGGTCGAGGGCTCCGGGGCGGTGACCGGGAACTTGAAATGGTCGACGTAATCCTGCGGCCGCCCGCGCAGGTACGACTCGACCATCGTCGCGAAAAGCCCCGATACGAACTGGATCTCCCCCAGCTTGCCCGACCGGATGATTTCGCGCGCGGCGCTGGCGTGGCGCGTGAAGTGGAACGTGTAGCCGACCATCAGCTGCAGGCCCCCGGCCGCGGCCCGGTCCACCAGGTCCCAGGCCTCCTCCGCGCGCAGGGTCATCGGTTTTTCCACCAGCACGCTCACGCCGGCGTCGAGGGCGTCGCGGGCGACCTGGTAGTGGTAGGCGTGCTGGACCGCCACCACGACCCCGTCAAGGTCCTGCGCCAGCAGCTCGCGGTGGTCGGTGTAGCGGCCGCTGACGTCGTAGAAGTCGGCCGCCCGCTCGAGCTTGTCCGGTTTGAGGTCGCAGATCCCCGCCAGTTCGGCCGCGGGGTAGCTCTTGAGGCTGGGGATGTGGTGCTGGGTCGCCCACCAGCCGGCCCCGATCACCCCGATTCGCGCGCGCACCCGCAGGCCCCCTTCCGGCGGAAGTTTCGTCTCATGCAATTTTGTCCGCCGCGTCCCGGTCGCAACCGGTATCGGCGCCCCGCGATCCGGCCGCCGCCAGTCGGCCGCATTCATCGTCCGGGGTCGCCCCGCCCGGCGCCATGACCCGCGCCGCGCCGACTCCCCGGTGCTTGCCGACGGGCGGTTCCCGGCCCGGCCCCGCCCGGTCAGCGCAGAATCGGGGCCGATCGACCATCACCGAGGCACGGAGGCGGGAATGCTTCGCCGAAGCTTGCGCAAGGGCGCCCACGTGGCGCTGTTCGCGGTTGCGTTCGTCCTCTTCTATCTCGGGCTGGGCCTGGGACTCCAGTACGACTCCACGCTCGGGACGATCTGCTGGATCGCGGCCGGCCTGCTGGTCGCGGCGAACATCTTCTGGATCGACCGCGCGCGCCGCCGGGCACGCGAGGAGGAGCGCGAAGGGTAGAGCGCGACCGGGACCGGTCCCTGATCCTCGGCCGCGGGGCCTTCAGCCGCCGGCCGAACGGGGCTCGGAGGGTTCGCTCCGCGGCGCGAGCAGGTAGTGGCCGACGCCCCATTCGCGTCCGCCCGCGTACCCCCACTGCTCGGCGCAGGCGATGAAGAATAGTCGCCATCGGTTAATCCAGCGTTCGGCCTCGGCCGTCCCGTAGGCCCGCGCCAGGACCGGCAGCAGGTTTTCCCGCTCGGCGTCCATGTTCCGCAGCCAGGCTTCGGCCGTGAGCTGGTAGTGCCGCCCGGGCCACCACCATTCCCGCTCCAGGCTGAAATCCTCGTCAAAGCTCGGCAGCAGGCCGCGTCCGGGCATCAGGCCGCCGCTGAAGAAGTAGCGGGCGACCCAGTCGCCGGCCTCGCCCGGCTCGAACCCGTAGGCGTAGCGGCTGTGGGCGAAAACGTGAACGAACAGGCGCCCGTCGGCGTGGAGCCAGGTCCTGACGCGGGAGAGCAGCGCGCGGTAGTTGCGCAGGTGTTCGAACATCTCCACCGAAACGACTCGGTCGAACCGGCGCCCGGGATCGTAGGCGTTCACGTCGGCGGCGATCGCCTCGACGTTTCCGAGGCCGCGGTCGCTGGCCTGCGATTGGATAAACGCCTGCTGGGTTGCCGAATTCGAGACCGCGGTCACCCGCGTCCCCGGACATGTTTCGGCCAGCCACAGCGCCAGCGACCCCCAGCCGCAGCCAAGATCGAGCACCTGCATCCCGTCCTCGATTCCGGCCCGCGAGCGATACGCCGCCAGCGCCGCCGCTTCCGCCTCGGCCAGGGAGCCGGTTCCCGGCGGCCAGTGGCAGCAGCTGTACTTGAGCCGCGGCCCGAGCACGGCCAGAAAGAATTCGGTCGGGACCTCGTAGTGCTGGCGGTTGGCCGACGCCGGCTCGGGCGCTATCGGACCCGCGCTGAGCTCTCGCTTCCAGTCCGCCAGCCGTTGCGGCGTCCACTCGCCGCCGACCTCCTTGAGGCGCCTGGCGCAGAACCGGCGCGCGGCATGGCGCAGCAGCCAATCCGGCACGAAGCCGGCCTCGGCGGCGGCGATCGCGGCAGCGAGCAGTCGCTCCGAGGATCCCCGCGGCGAACCGGATTCGGTCACGAACGCCCGCCGCCGGTCCGCTCGTCGTTCCGGTCGCCGGCGCCCGCCGCGGGTTCCCGATCCGGAGCCTCGCCCCTGGCGCGCCGACCGGGGTGGGGGTGGAACGGCGCTCCCTTGAGCAGCAGCCGGAACGCCTGCCAGTAGATCGCGGCCAGGACCCTGCCGGTCATGAACGGGTATGCGAGCAGGCAGCGCGCCAGGCTCGGACCGCGGATCGCCACGCGGTGCAATTTCATTTCGGCGACGAACATCTTCCCGGCCGAATCCGAACTCTGCACGCTTACCGCCAACCCGTCGCCGGGAATTTGGACCGCCCAGCGGTAACCCAGCTCCATCGCCATGAAGGGCGAGACGTGGAATTCCTTGTCGCCCTGCTGGCGCAGCACCGGTCCGGCCTGGCCGCGGGCGTCCAGGACGTAGCAGTGCCTTTCGCCCCAGGGGGTGTTGCTTACCTCCAGCACCACGAAGTCGACCGCAGAACCTTCGGGGTCGAAACAGTAGTAGATGCTGATCGGGTTGAAGCAGTAGCCGAAATAGCTAAGGTGCGTCAGCAGCCGCACCGGGCCGCCGGGCCGGCTCCCGGTCCGGGACCGGACCAGCCGGCGCACTGATTCGTC
>CAXXYJ010000046.1:0-1909 GCA_963664795.2 Chloroflexota bacterium
GTGGCCGCCGCCGACTACGACGACGTCGAACTCGGGGGCGGGGTGGTGGCGCGCGGTGCTCATATCCGGGGCAATGCTTGGGCCGGTGCGAAAATCGGCTCCGGACCACTTTGTGGGCGATTATCCCGCCCTCCCGACAGCTGCCGGCTGCGGGCCCCTGCCGGGCCCCGGTTCCCAGCTCAAATCTTTAAAGAGTGTCAGGGGCCCAATCCTTGCAACCGGCGGACGCCTTCATCCTGCCCACCGAAACCGGGGCGGCGGTCCTGTTCGACGAGCGTTCGCTCAGCGCGGCCGGCGAGCTGCAGCTCGAGGTGTACGCCCCCTTCGAGCTCTCGCCGGGCGAGATCGACTACCTGCGGGCCGAGTGCCAGCAGCGCCTGGCGAGCGTTCCCCTGCCGCGGACCCGGAGCTTGCTGCGCCGGGTGCCGGTGGCGATCGCCGAGCTCGCGATCCTGGGGCTGCTGGCCTACTACTTCATCGACGGCGAGTTTGCCCAGTGGCCGGTTCTGCTGGTGGCGGTTGCGGCCGGGTTCCTGCCATCGAGCGTCCAGCTGCTGCTGCGCCGCCGCCGCCGCGGGCGGCCGGGGCGGATCCTGGCCGCCGGTCCCGGCCTGGACGGGAACTCGGTCCAGCGGATCGGGCAGATCTGGGGGCTGACGGCTTCGGGGCAGGCCCCGAACCACATCGACTTTGAGAACTCCGCCCGATCGATCGGGTGGCGGCAGGCGGCGGCCTTCTACCGCGGACTGCGCGACCCGGCCCAGCTTCCCCCGCTCAACTTCAGGGCGTCCTAGATGGAAGTGGTCTGCCTGGCCATCCCGCTGGCGGAGGGGACCTGGGTGAGGGTCACGCGGGCTTCGCGCCGCCTGATGGCGATCGACCCGACCGATCTGCCGGAGAAGATCAAGATCTGCTACGGCGGCGAAAGACAGCTCGACTGGGTCGGGATCGAACTGGCCGCCCGCGCCGAGACGCAACGGATCTTCTACGCCACCCGGCCCGGTCCGGGCGTGGTGCGGCGGCGCTTCACGCTGCTGCGCAACATCTACGAACTCGCGCTCGGCCTGGGGCTTCTGGTCTCCGCGCAGGGGATGGCCATTCCGGCCCTGGCGGGCATCTGGATGCTGGCCAAGGCCGGTCTGCGGACCCGGCGCCGAATCCCGCGGCTGGGGCGCCCCCGGAACCTGGCGGCGAGCCCGATGGTCCGCTCGGCCCATTCCGGGCTGGCCCGCCTGGGCGACCTGCTCGACGACGAAACCGACGAGCGCTCGGCCTACCTGGGCGCCAGCTCGCTGGCCCGCTCGCTGGCCCTGCCCGAGGCCGAGTTCCTCTACGAACAGCTCCTGTCCGAGCCGGCCGGCCTGCATCCGGGACAGGTCGACGGGGTATGGCTGGCGCCGGCGGCCGGTCTCGACCGCCCGCTGCTGGCCGGCGGGCCCGAGGGGGAGGCCGAGGCGACCGAGTCCGAGGCGGAGGTCATCGACGTCGGGGCGGAGCCGCTGGAGAACGACCCGGACCGGGGCACCGAAGATGGTTGAGGACAACATCCGCATCCCGGTCGTTTACGGGGACCTTTACAAGCAGCTCAGCGACGGGGCCGACTGGCGGGAGCAACTCCGCGAACTCGAACTGGCCTACGACGTGGAGCGGCTCGCCAGCGCCTCCATCCAGCCCGGTCTCTCGGCCGACCTGAACGTCTACACGATCGGCGGCGGGACTTCCGGGCGGAGCATTGCGATCGAAATCGCCCCGCTTCACCCGACCGGCCCCGAGCAGGTGGCGGCGCGCGCCCTGATCAGGGCGCTGGGCTCCGGATCGACCGACCGCCAGCGCCTCCTGCACGCCTGCCTGGTCCGCATCTACGTGATCGAATTTCCCCAGGCCAGGCGCAGCCGCGGCCGCACCCCGG
>CAXXYJ010000047.1:0-49248 GCA_963664795.2 Chloroflexota bacterium
GAGTCCCAGCTCGAAGCGCTCTCCTCGCTGGTCGAACTGGCGACCCTGCACGTGGACCTGCAGCGCACGATCGACCCCGAAGAGGAGGACGTTCGCGGCCCGCTGGACGCGGCGCGCGAGGGCTGGGAGGCTTCATGGCGGTTCCTGGAGGCGATCCTGGAATGGTCGCTGGCGATCATCGCCTTCTCGTGGTGGCTCATCCCGCTGGCGGCGCTGGGCGCGCTTATCGCGCTGATCGTGAACCGCCGTTCGACGGGGGGCGGTTCCGGCGCCGGGACCCCGCCCGACTCCTAGACCAGGACGGCCGGCGGATCCGCCGGCTGGGGCACCTCCGCCGGGGTGATCGTGCCCCCGCCCAGCACCAACGCTCCGTCGTAGAAGACCGCCGCCTGCCCAGGCGCCACGCCCCAGACCGGTTCGGCCATTTCCACCACCAGGCGGGTGCCGTCCCTGGGGTGGATCCGGCAATGCAGCGGGCGGGCGCTGGAGCGCACCCGGACCGCGGCCGGCTGGCCGGGCTCGATGCGGTCCAGCGAGACCGGATTGAAATCGGCGACCTCGAAGTCGGTCCGCAGCAGCTCCTCGCGCCGCCCGAGCACGACCGCGTTGGCCGCCGGATCGATCCGGGCCACGTAGAGCGGCGTTGCGGCCGAAACCCCGAGCCCGCGGCGTTGCCCGACGGTGTAGGCCGAGATGCCGCGGTGCTCGCCGATCACGGTCCCATCCGTCAGCAGCAGGGGTCCGGGAACTCCGACATCCTCCCCGCGGTCGCTCAGGAAATCGCGGTAGTCGCCGGCCACGAAACAGATGTCGACGCTGTCGGGCCGGTCGGCGTTGGGCAACCCGAGTTCGCGGGCGTGGCGGCGCACCTGGGCCTTTGAGAGCGATCCCAGCGGCAGCAGCAGGCGGGAAAGCCGCGCCTGGCTGAGCACGTAAAGGACGTACGACTGGTCCTTGGCGGGGTCGGCGGCGGCAAGCAGCTGCCGGCGCCCGGTCGCCGGATCGGATGCGGTGCGGGCATAGTGGCCGGTGGCCACCAGGTCGGCGCCCAGTTCCTCCAGCGCCGGGAAGATGGCGTCGAACTTGATGTGGTGATTGCAGTCGATGCAGGGATTGGGAGTCAGCCCGCGGGCGTAGCTGTCGGCGAACGGCGCTACGACCTGGTCGCGGAATTGATCGCGCATGTCGATGTGGGCGTGGGCCGCCCCGATCCGGCGGCAGATCGCCTGCGCCGTCGCGGTCGCCTCCGGCGAACAGCAGTTGCGTTCGCCCGGGTCGGCGTCCTGCTCCGGCCAGATATCGACCGTGAAGCCGACCACCGAAAAGCCGTCCTCGGCCAGCAGCGCCGCCGCTACCGAACTGTCGACGCCGCCGCTCATCGCCACCGCCACGCGGGGGCGTCTGGAAGAAGGCGGATTGGACATCTGGGTACGGGCCGGTTGCGAGCGGTCGGGTCGGGTCGCCACTGCGGGCTTGAAAACACGTAATTTTCGGCGCTGGCAGGGCACCTTGGAACCGGCCCCGATAATGGGCTCTGAAGGGTTGGCGGCCTCGGCCCGCGCCGATGCGGCAACCCGCCCGAGCAAGCTCTCAAGCGCAACTGGCCTCAAATGTCGCAACTGGCCCACATCGGGGTGCGGGTGCTGGCGATCCTCCTTTTCGCGGGGGCGCTGGTGGTGCTGTATTCGCAGATCCACTCCCAGCCCGAGATCGTGGGCACCGGCATGCGGATAGAGCAGCTGCGCGAGGAGATCTCCGCCGCCGAGCGCGAGATCCGGACCCTGCAGGAAGAACTCGCCTACCGCCGGTCCGACAGCTACGTGATCGAAGTGGCCAAGAGCGAACTCGGCCTGGTCGAGCCCGGCGAACAACAGCTCCTGCTGACCGCCCTGCCGGCCGTCGCGGTCGTGCCGGACCCGCCCCCGACGCCGGCCGCCGACACCCCTCCGCCGCCGGCCCCGACCGCCCACCCGTCGCCGCTGGAGAACCTGGACGCGTGGTGGGGCGTGCTCAACGGCCGCTGACGGCCGCCAAAAGCCGAAGGTAACCGGGGAGTGCGGCTAAATCTGCAGCGGATCGACCGCGACCTGCCGCTGCCCGCCTACCAGACGCCCGGCGCGGCCGGGTTCGACCTGTACGCGCGGGTTCGGGTGGTGGTGGAACCCGGACAGACCGCGCTCATCCCCGCCAACGTGATCGTCGACCTGCCGGCCGGCTACGCGCTGCTGGTCGCCCTGCGTTCGTCGACCCCGATCCGCAAGGGCCTAATCTCCCCGCACGGCATCGGCATCGTCGATTCGGACTACTGCGGGCCCGAGGACGAGCTCAAGACGCTGGTCTTTAACCCTTCCGAACGCCGGATCGTGGTCGAACGCGGCGAGCGCATCGCCCAGGCGCTGATCGTCGAGGCCGGCCAGGTGGAGCTAAACGAAGTCGAGAGGATCGACGCGCCCACGCGGGGCGGATTCGGTTCGACCGGGGCCTGAGGCCGCGGCGGAGCGTTGGCGATCGAACCGGGATCGGAGAACGACGGTTCCCCGGCCCCGGGGTTCATTCCCAAGCCGGGTCTGCCCGCCCCGGCGCGCGGCCGGCAACGCGTACGGCTTCGTTGCCGAGATCGACCCGGTCAAATTGGCCCGGAGCGGCCTCAGCGATCGGCAAATAGCCGAACAGGCCCGCAGCCGCGCGGTTGAAGCCATGTTCGCGCGCCGGCAAGACCCGGAGCGCATCCGGGCCGGCGGCCCGCGGCGGCTTGAATGGGAGGCCGATACGGCCAGACTCCGGTTCTGCCAGCACTTCGACTTCGGACCCAACGGCGGCTCGTCCTTTTGCCCGAACCGCCCGCCCCCGGGCGAGATCGACCACCTGGCGGAATTTGCGTTCGCAGCCGAAACTCCAGCAGATAACGCCGAATAACCGCCCGCCTCGAACGGCATCCCCGGGCGGTCGACCGACGACCCGAGAGCCTGCCGCGCGCTTGCATCGCAAGCCGCCGCGCGGCGACCAAGAGACTGACGCATGAGTCGATCCGCAATCAGAACCATCCACAGGGCCGTAAACGAGGTCCTGCGCGCTGTGGTGCCCGAGGGACCGAGCTGCCTGGTGGTCGCCGTATCGGGCGGCCCGGACTCGGTCTGCCTGGGCCACGCCACCGCGGCCTGGGCCCGGTCGAACGGGGTCCGGCTGATCGCGGCGCATTTCGACCACCGCCTGCGGCCGGACTCGGGCGCCGACGCCGAGTTCGTTGCCGCCCTGGCCGGCAGCTGGGGAATCGAATCCGAGATCGAACGGGCCCAGCCGCCGCCCGGGGTCGCCGCCGGTCGCTCGCCGGAGGCGTGGGCCCGACGGGTCCGCTGGGAATTCCTCGAGGAGTGCGCGCGGCGCCGCGGCGCCGCGGCGGTCCTGACCGCCCATCACCTCGGCGACCAGGCCGAAACCCTGCTGCTGCGGCTGCTGCGCGGGTCCGGCAGCGCCGGCCTGGCCGGGATGCCGCCGGTGGCCGCCGGGTTCGACCCGCCGCGGGTCCGCCCGCTGCTGGGAATCGATCGCACCACGATCCGGGCCTACCTGGCCGAGCACGATCTGCCGCATCGCACCGACCCCACCAATCTGGAACCGTCAACCGATCGCAACCGCATTCGCCTGGACGTCATGCCGCTGCTGGAGCAACTGCGGCCCGGCGCGCCGGCCACGATCGCCCGCGCGGCCGAGAACCTGCGCGCGGAGGCGGACCTGCTTGCCGATCTGGCCGAGTCAGCACTGCCGCGCGCCGGAGTCCGCGAGTATTCCGGGGCCTACGAAATTGATTCCGAAAAATTCAGCGGGCTCGAAGGCGTCCTGCAGCAGTTGCTGCTGCGAAACCTGTGCTCGCGGTCAACCGGCCGGTTCCCGCGCCGCTCGGTCCTGGCCGCCGCCGGGGTGTTCGTCCGCGGCGACGGCCCGGCGGAGATGCAGTTGGCTCCCGGGGTGGCGATCGAGCGATCGCGCGGCAGGTGCCTGCTCCGCCCGGCCGGGTGGCGCGCCCCATCGCCGCCGCCGCCGCGCAAGATCGGGCCCGCCGACCCGGAGCCGGTCGGGTTTCTCGGCTACCGGTTCCGGCTTCGAGCGGGGAAACGGTCAGCGCCCGGCGGCAACGCCCAACTACAGCTCCCCGCATCGCTGGAAGCTGCCGCGATCGCTGCGATCCCGCCCTCGACCCGGGCCCTGGCCGACCTGCCGCGCTGGCGGCGGGCGGCCACGCCCGGCCTGTACGTCGAAGGCCGCCTCATCTGGGGGCTCGGACTCGGCGTCGCGCCCGGGGCCCTGCCGCAGGGGGTATCCGCGGCCCCGTTCACGCTTCATTGGGATCCGTCCGATTAGGCCTGCGAGGGTGCTTGGCAATCCGCCGCCGACGGGCGTTCGTATCAAGGGGTAGCAACCGCCTCCAAAGGTTTGGGTGCTAGACTGGCAAACCTTAGAACTGGTAGAAAAAACCTTGCGATCGCAACTCTGGGTGGGCCCTGAAATAGCCGCCGCCACGGCTCGCACCAGCGCAGTTCCGGGACTGACCCTGGCGTGATGAACAACCGCTGGATGCGCAACGGGTTCGTATACCTGATCATCGCGGTGGCGGTGCTGGCGGTGCTGTTCATCGTCTTCTCGCCATCCGGAAACACCCCGCACTATTCGTACTCGGAGATGCTGGCCGACGTCCAGCAGGACGTCCTGGCCGGATCGCGGCCGCAGTTGTATGTGACCGGGAGCGACACGGTCCAGTACACGAATTCGGCCGGGGTGACGCGCTCGGCCGCGATCGGCTCGGAGACCGATGTCATCGCCGACCTCAGGGCCGCCAACATAGCCCTGAATCAGGTCGAGGTCGAGTATGCCGAGCCGTCACGGCTGGGCGGGATCCTCGGCGGACTTTTCTCGTTCCTGCCGATCATCTTCATCGTCGGCCTTCTGTTCTTCATGATGCGCCAGGCGCAGGGGTCCAATAACCAGGCGCTCTCATTCGGGCGGACCAAGGCGCGCGTGATTTCGGGTCAGCGCCCCACCGTCACCTTCAAGGACGTCCAGGGCGTCGACGAGGCCAAGCAGGAGCTCACCGAGGTGGTCGAGTTCCTCAAGTACCCCGAGAAATTCACCAAGATCGGGGCCCGGATCCCGGCCGGCATCCTGCTGGTGGGGCCGCCCGGGACCGGCAAGACCTACCTGGCCAAGGCGGTCGCCGGTGAAGCCGGGGTTCCCTTCTTCTCGCTCTCCGGGTCCGAATTCGTCGAGATGTTCGTCGGGGTGGGCGCATCGCGGGTCCGCGACCTTTTCGAAAAGGCGCGCCAGAGCGCCCCGTGCCTGATATTCGTCGACGAGATTGACGCGGTCGGGCGCCAGCGCGGCGCCGGCCTTGGCGGCTCGCACGACGAGCGCGAGCAGACCCTGAACCAGATCCTGGTCGAGATGGACGGGTTCGAGACCGACACCAAGGTGATCGTCGTGGCCGCCACCAACCGGCCCGACATCCTCGATCCGGCGCTGCTAAGGCCCGGGCGATTCGACCGGCGAGTGATCCTCGACCGACCCGACATCCGCGGCCGCGAGGCGATCCTGCGGGTTCACGCCAAGGGCAAGCCGATCGCCCAGGACGTGGACCTGCTGGTCCTGGCCAAGGAGACCTCCGGATTCACCGGCGCCGACCTGGAGAACCTTCTCAACGAAGCCGCCATCCTGGCCGCGCGCGAGAACAAGACCGAGATCTCGATGCTCCGAACTGGAAGAGGCCATCGACCGCGTGGTCGCCGGCCCCGAACGCAAGAGCCGGGTGATCACCGTGCGCGAGAAGGAGATCACCGCGTACCACGAGGTCGGTCACGCCATCGTCGGCCATTACATGGGCGAGATGGACCCGGTGCACAAGATTTCGATTCATCGCGCGCGGGCGCATGGGCGGCTACACCCGCTTTTCTCCCGCCGACCGACCGCTCGATGATGTCCAAGACCCAGTTCGAGGACCAGATCGCCACCATGATGGGCGGACGGGCCGCCGAGCTGATCATCTACGAGGAATTTACGACCGGAGCTTCCAACGACCTCGAGCGGGCCACCGAAACTGGCCCGCCAGATGGTCACCCGCTACGGCATGAGCCGCCTGCTCGGGCCGCGCACCTTCGGGCGCAACGACGAGCTGGTCTTCCTTGGCCGCGACATCCAGGAATCGCGCAATTACTCCGAGGCGGTCGCCCAGCGCATCGACGACGAGGTGACCCAGATCGTGACCCAGGCCCACGACCGCGCCACGACGGTGTTGAGGGGCCACATGGACGAACTGGAGAAGATCTCGCGCTACCTGATCCAGGCCGAGAGCATCGAAGTGCCCACGTTCGAGGCCCTGCTCAGGGGCGAGGACGTGCCGCTCCCGGCCTCCGAAGAGGACGAGGCCGCGGAAACCCAGTCCGAGGAACCGGACGCCGCTCCCTCCGCGCCGACCGAAAACGTCCAGGGGGCGCCGCGCCTCAAGCGCGATCCTTCGGGGGCCTGAGCCGGCCACCCCGGAAGCGCCGCCGGCTTCCCGGCGTGGCAGGAACCCAACCCGCCGCCGCGGAAATCGGGATCGACCCCACCGGCAACGGGTTCCGGCCCATCTAATGCGGACCCCGGTTCGCAACTAAGGCGAAAATCCGGATTGGGGCGCCGGGGTTAGCGGACCTGTTTTTGGCACCGGCGTGGCAGAGTCGCAACAGCCGAGATTTCGGGAAGGTGCAAGTGCGGTACGAGCCGGCCGACGATTGCCCGGCGCCGCAGGCAATCGCAACCGCACTATTGATCTTTGTCCCGAACACGGCCAGCATAATCCTGCTGATCGCGTTCGTCGTCCGCGCCTCCGGGCAGTCCGACAGCTACCTGGCCTGGGCCACCTTTACCGGGCTGGTGATATCCGGCCTGAGCATGATCCTGCAGGCCATGCCCTTCCGCTATCTGGGATCGGGCAGCCTGGTCGTGACCAACCTGAACGTGCCCTTGCTTGCAATGTCCGTGCTGGCGCTGGCGAAGGGCGGTCCCGGATTGCTGGCTTCGCTCGTGATCGCGACAACCGTGTTGCAGTTCGCGGTCATTCCGAAACTCGCCTCGCTGCGACGCGTGTTCACCCCTACGGTCAGCGGAATCATCATCATGCTGGTGGCCGTTTCGGCGGTCCCCTTCATAGTCAACCAGTCGATAAGCGATTCGCAGGACCAGACCGCGTACGTGTTCATACCCGGCCTGGTCGCCCTGATCGCGGGCCTGTGGGCCGCCGTACAGGCCTCGCCGGCGCGGCGCGTCTGGACCCTCCCGGTCGCGGTCGTCGCCGGGCTGGCGGTGGCGTTTCCGATGGGGCTCTACGACTTCGCGCTGGTCACCGAAGCCCCCTGGCTGAGCTTTACCGAACTGGCCTGGCCCGGCTGGGGACTTGACTTCGGCATCAATTTTTGGTCGTTGCTGCCGGCATTCCTGGTTGTCAAGCTCACCGCGTTTTTGAAGGTCGTCGGCGATCTGTCGGTGATTGGTCGCGCGTCTTACGCCGACCCGGTTGCGGTGGACTTTAGGAAAGTCCAGAGCGGCCTGAACGTCTACGGGCTGACCACGATCCTGACCGGGCTGCTGGCCACGCCGCCCGTTTCCGCCCCCTGGTCATCCACCGCCGTCTACATCGGCTTTACCCGCAACGCCGCCCGCACGGTCGGAATCTACCTGGGCGCCTTGACCATCCTGATCGCGGTTTTCTCCAAATTGGTCGCGGCGATCGCCGCGACGCCGAATTCGGTAATCAGTGCGGTCTACGTGTTCGTGTTCGGGCTGCTTTTCATCGAGGGTGCCAAGTGGGTATTCAACGGCCCGATGAGCAATCGCAAGTCGGTGATTACCGGCGTTTCGCTGGTTCTGGGGCTATCCGCCGGCACTTTCGGCCAAATCAGCGAAGGCGTGATCAGCGAACTGCTTGGCAACACCGTCATCGTCGGCGCCATTACCGCGATCACGATGACGGCGATAACCGATTTTCCGAGCCTGTTTCCGCGCAAGCTCAGGCTGGATTTGTCGCCGGCCGCCCTGCCCAACATCGCCCGGATGCTTGACCAGTTCGCCGAGCGACACCGTTGGGGCGAGAGCGCCCGGACCCGGCTGAATCTGGTGGTCGAAGAGGCAGTGTTGACCCTGCTGGAGCAGAGCGGCGAAAGCGAGCCTTCCGAAGGCAGGCGGCTGGTCGCTTCGGTGCGCTCCGACGCCGAAGCGGCCGAGGTGGAACTGGTCGTGTTCTCGCACGACCAGCTGGAAGGCAACATCGAGGATCAGCTTGCCTACGTAAGCGACTCCGCAACCGCGGACGACGCAGAGCAGCTCTCGACGCGGCTACTGCAGCATTTCGCATCGTCGGTCCATCACCGCAAGTATCACGGCGTCGAAGTGATCACCTGCCGCGTGGACAAGTAGGCGCGCCCGGCGGCGCGATTCGGGACCCGGTCAAGCCGCGACCGATCCCGCCGGCAAAAATCCCGCGCCGCAATGGTCCAACGGGCCGGGCAGAGCACGGGGGTGACCCAATTCCGGGCGCTTCAGGCCCGGATTTTCAAAAGCCGGATCCCCGCCGGGGCGGGGCAGTCACGGGCGGCGGAGCGCCCCGGCCCGGCGGCTTCGGCCGCCGGGCCGGGTAAATGGTCAGCCGTTATCCCTCGTCGAAGTACGCCGAGCCGAAGAGGAGGCCGTCGTGCCGCACCACCCAGACGTGAGATGCGCTGCCAGTTCCCTGCGTGGCCGCCCGCAGGATGTGGAACCAGCGTCCGTCCTCGGTCACTTCGGTTATTTGTTCGCCGTAGTTGAACACCGCCCCGTCGGTCCCGCGCGCCCGCACGAGTCTGATGTCGGTGCCGACCCGCTGCGGAATCAGCGGGTGCACCAGGTAGAGGCCGTTGGAGTCGACCAGGAAAAGGAACGACGCCCCGTCGAAGCTCGCCGCGTCCGAGTAGTGCGCCACGGTCGCGTCGAGTCCCTCGGCTGAGTACATGTCGATCGCCGCCTGCACGTAGTCCAGGGTCTGTTGCTCCGGATCGTCGGGCACCGGGTAGTAGCCGGATGCAAAGAGCAGTCCGTCGTGGCGGATGGCGAACGCGACCTTCGGCGCCTCCTGCAGAGTGACCGGGTGCGGCCACAGGTACTCGACCCAGATGCCTTCTTCGGTCGCCGCTGCGAGCGCCTTGCCCAGTTCATAGCCGTCCGATCCGACCACGTTCTTGATGTCGGTTCCGAGCAGCCGTTTGATCAGCGGATGTATGAAGTAGACGTCGTTCTCGTCGGTGGCGAACAGGTAGTACTGGCCCTCGAAGGCGGCCACGCTGTTGTAGTAGGCCGACATCGACTCCAGGCCGTCGCGCTCGTAACGCTCAATGGCCCGCTGCACGTATTCGACGGTGTACTCGCGCTGGTCTGCGCCAATCCAGGCCGGCGGTTCAGCGACCGGGTCGCGGTCGTAATAGCCCGATGCGAATATCAGCCCGTCGTACCGCACGGCCCAGGTCGTCTTGGGCTCTTCACGGCCGGACACCGGGTTGGGCCACGGATATTCGACCCATCGACCTTCCGCGGTGGCATTGGCGATCTCGACTCCGAGCTCGTAGCCGTTTGATCCGACGACGTCCTTGATGTCGGTCCCGATCAGATGAGGGAATATCGGGTGCGTAACGTAGGTGTCGTCGGGGTCGGTCATGAACAGGTACAACTCGCCGTCGACGCTGGCTCGGCTGTTGTAGTGCGACACCGTGGCCGCAAGCCCCTGGCTGCGGTAACGGGCGATGGCGTTGCTGACGTATTCGCGGATGACGCCGGCCAGGTTGGCCCGGATCGAGAAGTGCCCGGACCCGAAAACTTTGCCGTCGTGGAGCACGAAGTAGCTTCGTTTGGGCTCCCGCTGGCCGGTCATGGGATTGGTCTGGAGATTGTTGATCCACACGCCTTCGTCGGTGACGAACCTGACCAGCCGCGCGAGCGAATGGCTCGGAGGAATGACCGCACCGATGAGGTTGCGGGTGACCGGCGCGACCAACGCCCGCATGGAGGATTGCTCGATCATGATCAGCGAGCGGCCGTCTACGATGCTGGCGTCGCCGTTGTAGTGGGCGACGGTCGCCTCAAGGCCATCGGCGTCATAGGCGGCGATGGCGGCGGCAACGTACGCGAGCGTCTGCTCGTCCGCCGCGGAGTCGGCACCCACCGCGAACGATTCCGGTTCCCACTCAAAGCGTTCAATGCTCAGGCGTTCCTGGAGCCCCGTCGGGCCGATTGCCCAGGTCCGGTAACCGTTCGTAAAGCCCGTCCAGTTGGAATCCTTGTACCAGAGGAGCGTGCCGCCCACGGTCTGCTGGCGCGTTATCTGGTCGGTCGGATCGTGGACTTCGTTCTGCAGGCAATCCCCCACCGCGTCCGGAATCGCCGCCTGCAGCGCGGCGAATCCAAAGACGAAACCGCAGCCGTGTCCGTCGGCCGAGGCCCGCCCGGCGGATCCGAATGCAAAGAGCATGGCGGTCAGGGCCAATACCGCAGTGACTGCCAGCGGGCGCAGAATGCCCGGCCAAGTTGCTGCCGCGAATGCCGCTTTGTTCGGATTCATCATGGGACCTCTTGGGCGGGCTGGGTCAACCGGAATTTGGCGCCAGTGGTGACTGCTGCAAGATTACACGGGCGGCGCGGATGGTCCGCGAAATTGGGAGTCTTTAACCGCCGTGCGGGCGCAGGGCCAGAATCTCGGATTCGGTCGCCGGCGGAGGGTTGTCGCGCTGGGCGAAGGCCAGGGCGAACGCCAGCAGGGACACCAGCGCCCCGATCGCAAAACACGCCCGCAGGCCGAACATCAGGTCCTCCGGCGGAGCCTCCAGCGCCACCGATCCTCCCGATTGGCTGGTCACCGCCAGCGTGAACACCAGGCCCCAGAACGACTGCCCGAAAGTGAATCCGAACGTCCGCGCGGTGGCCAGGATGCCGGCCGACATGCCCAGCATCGAACGCGGCAGCGATCCGACGATCGAGCTGTTGATGGTCCATTCGAACGTTCCCAGCCCGATGCCGGTGAGCACCAGCAGCGAAATCAGCAGCCAGACCGACGAATCGGTGCGCAGAAGCAGCAGCATCAGCACGGTGCCGACAACCAGCAGCGACAGCCCGGCCGAGGCCGGGTACCGCGGCGAACTGCGTTCGGCCCACAGCGCCCCCAGCGGGGCCATGAACGACATCATCGCCGGCGAGATCGCGGCGACGATTCCAATGGCCGCCGCCGACATGCCCAGCACCAGCGACATGTAGAACGGAAGCAGCAGGAAATTGATGATCACCACCGCGAATCCGAAGGTCGCGGCCAGCACCGGCAGGCGGAAGTCGCGCAGTTTGAACAGCCGGAAATCGAGCGTTGGATGGGCCGCGCCCAGCTGCACCCGCACGAAGAAATACAGGACCACCAGCCCGATCGCGGCGGCGGCCAGGATCTCCGGGCTGAGCCAGCCGCGGTCGTTGCCCAGGGTTATGGCCAGCAGCAGCGGTCCCTGCCAGAAGAGCATCATGAATGCGCCGCGGTAGTCGAACTTGCGTTCCAGCCGCTGCGGCGTTTCCCAGAGTCGTTCGAACAGCTGCAGGCGGCCCCCCAGCCAGATGACCGCCAGCACCAGCAGCAGCGCCGCCAGGGGAGCCCAGAACAGCGTTCGCCAGCCGAATGTCTCCCCCAGGTATCCGCCGAGCAGCGGGCCCGAAACCAGGCCGATCGAAGTCGTGATCCCGACCACCGAGAGGGCGCGGGCGCGCCGGCCGGGCACGAACGAGCGAACCGTAAACGCCGGCCCCACTATGTAGCAGGCGGACAATGCGATCCCGGTAAGGAACCGCGACAAAAGCAGCATCGCGAACCCGGTCGAGAGCGCCGCCATCAGCGCCGCCACGAAGTACGTGGCCAGCCCGGCGTAAAGGACCCGGCGGTGCCCGATCCGGTCCGCCAAGTTGCCCATCACCAGCAGCAGCGCCGCCGACATGATCATCGGCGCCAGGTTGGTCCACTGCGCGATCTGCAGGTCCAGCCCCAGATCGTCGGCGATCGTCGGCAGCACCACTGCTATCGCGGTGTTGTCGTAAGTGCCCAGAAATACGCAGATGAAGCCGGCCAGGAGCGGAGCGAACGCGGTCCGCAGGCTGAGGGCTTGCAAGGGTCGGGCCTGCACGGGGAGGGTTATCCGAAAATGGCGGCGGTTGCGGGGGCAGCCTGGGCCGGTGCCGGCCAGACCCCTACATTTTCCGGGCAGACCGGTTGCGGGCCGGGGAGAGAGCGACTGCGGTGCAATTTTTGGAATTCCTGGCAGGTTGCCGACCCCTCACTGACGAAACCATGCGTCGGGTGGTGGGGGAGGACCAGAACCCCGTGACCCGGGTCGCCCGCTACCATCTCGGCTGGACCGAGGCCGACGGGACCCCGATCGCCGGCCCCAGCGGCGGCAAGCAGCTCCGCGCCGGCCTGACCCTGCTTGCCTGCGAGGCCCTCGGCGGCGGGCGGGCGGGCCTGCCGGCGGCGGCTGCGATCGAGCTGTTCCACTCCATGACGCTGCTGCACGACGACATCATGGACCGCGACCGCCAGCGCCGCGGCCGCCCGGCCGCCTGGACGATCTGGGGCGACGCCACCGCCATTAACGCCGGCGACCTGCTGTTGACCCGCGCGTTCGCCGCGCTGGCCGGGTTCGGCGCCGATCCGGCAGCTACGATCCGGTGCATGACCGACGCCTGCGGCGCGGTCATCCGCGGTCAGCAGCTGGACCTGCAGTTTGAATCGCGCGATAGCGTCAGCGCGGGCGAGTACGAGCAGATGATCGCCCTCAAGACGGCCACCCTGTTCGGCCTTGCCCTGGAAATGGGCGCGATGGCCGCCGCAGGCGATACCGATCCCTGGCGACGCCTGGGGCACCAGCTGGGCCTGGCATTCCAGGTCCGCGACGACGCGCTCGGCATCTGGGGCGACCCCGAGGTGACCGGCAAGCCGGCCGGCGGGGACCTTCGGCGCGGCAAGAAATCGCTACCGGTGGTCCTTTACCTGCAGTCGGGCGGCCGGATCCCGGACACCGTTGCCACCGACGAGGAAGTCCGATCCCTGCTGGACCGGTTCGAGGACGCCGGGGTCGCCGCGCAGATGCGCGAACGCCTGGACGGGATCCAGGCCCGCTGCCGCGAGCTGGTGGGCGGGCTGCCTGTAAAAAAGAACTACGCGCTGATGCTGGGCGAGATGATCGATCTCGTCGCCGATCGCGAATACTGAACGGGGGAAATCACGTGCACCCGAGCGCAAAACCAAGCAAGCTGACGGTCATCCTGCTCGCCGGCGCGATCGCCCTGGCGCTGCTGGCGGCGGCCTGCGGCGAGGAGGAAGCCGCGCCCGCGCCCGCGCCCGCTCCGACAGCGGCCCCGGCGGCTGCCCCCGAGCCCACGCCCGAACCGACGCCGGAGCCGGCGCCTGAACCGACCCCTTCACCCGAACCGACGCCGGAGCCCGAGCCGGAGCCTGCGCCGGAACCCGAGCCTGAACCGGTCGAGGAAGAAGCGCCCGCGATCGACATCGAGATCGGCGCCGACGAACTCTTCGCGGCCTTCATCGCCGACAAGGACGCCGCCCTGGCCGAGTACAAGGGTCAGACCGCACGCATCAACGGGATGATCCGCGAAAACTTCTCGGCCGGACGCGGGGGATTCATGATGGTGGTCGGGGGCGACTACGTCAACGGCGTCATCTGCAACCTGGGCGCGGAGGACTACGAACCGCAGAAGGACCGCCAGCCGGGCGAACCGATTACGATCACCGGCACGATCATCGATTACGTCTACGATGTCGCAATCGAGAACTGCCAGGTCGAATCCTGAGAGCTGAAGGAGGCTACCGTGGCTAGGAAGGCGGGCGCGCTGGCGCTGGGGGCGGGGCTGATCGCCCTGGGCGTGGTCGCGCTGGTGGACCGGTCGGTCGAGGGATTCCCCAGTACCTGGGAAATGGCCCCGTCGATCGGAGCCGTATACCTGGCCGCGCGGATCCTGGCCGAACCGCGCGTGCGCGTCCGGTCCTGGATGTTGCCGGGAATCGCGGTGCTGCTGCTCCTGCAGGCCGCGATCGTCGCCGACCTGTCCATCGACGGCGGCCTGCTCTGGCCGCTGCTGATCATCGCCGCGGGAGCTGCCCTGCTGGTCCGGGCGCTCCGGCGCCGCAAGCGGGACCGGGACGGCGGCGATGCGCAGGCCACGTTCGGCCAGGTCCAGCGCCGGGTCGCCGGACCCCTGCCCGATCCGCTGGAGATCGAGGCCACGTTCGGCAGCTGCGAATTCGACCTGCGCGAGGCCGAGGTCCAGGCCGCGCGGGCGCGCATCAACGCCAACGCTGTCTTCGGCAGCATCGAGCTGCGCGTGCCGAAGAACTGGAATCTGGATACGTCCGGGGTAACCGCGACATTCGGCGCGGTGCTCGACGAGGATCCGCCCGGCACCACCGAACACGAAGTCCAGGTCACCGGCAGCGCGGTTTTCGGTTCGATCGAAATCAAGCGCTGAGGACCTGCGCGACCCCGCGGGGCGGGCCGAAAGTCGTCAGAGGTCGTCGGCGCTCGGCCACTGGCGGCGGACCCTGAGGCCGGGTTGATGGGCCGACTGGACGGCAAGGTGGCGCTGATCAGCGGCGGCGCCGGCGGGTTGGGCGCGGCCATCGCCCGGCTGTTTGCGGCCGAGGGCGCCAGGGTGGTCATCGGCGACCTGCGCGATGCCGCGGGCGAGGAGATCGCCGCCGAGGTCAGGCGTTTGGGCGGCGATGCCCGATTCGTGCACCTGGACGTTACCAGCGAGCGCGAGTGGCGGGACGCCGTGGGTGCCGCCGTCTCCGCGTTCGGCCGCCTTAACGTGCTGGTGAACAACGCCGGTATCTGGCGCGCCGGGCGGGTGGAGGAGACCAGCGCGGAACAGTGGGACGCCGTCAACGACGTGAACTCCAAGGGCGTATTCCTCGGCACCAGGGCCGCCATACCGGCGATGCGGGCCAGCGGCGGAGGATCGATCGTCAACGTGTCCTCGGCCTCGGGCATAGTCGGCAACCCGCGCACCGCCGCCTACGCCGCGTCCAAGGGTGCAGTCAGAGTATTCACCAAGGCCACCGCGATCCAGTACGCCTCCGACGGCATTCGCGCCAACTCGATCCACCCCGGCCCGGTCGAGACCGACCTGCTCGCCCAGGTGACCGACACGCTCGAGGGCGACGCCTTCGCCGCGATCCCACTGGGCCGAATCGGGAAGGCCGAGGATATCGCCTACGGCGCGCTCTACCTGGCCTGCGACGAATCTTCGTTCGTCACCGGCAGCGAGCTGGTAATCGACGGCGGGTTGACCGCCGAATGAGGTCATCCGCCGCGCCGGCGGCGGTGCGGGAATTGCGCAGTCCCAGCGCGATCCTGCGCGCGGGCGATTGGGGCCAGGGCCGGCCTGCCGCGGCAGGCGATTGAGCGGCCGCTTCAGATGGGAACGGCGAGCCTTGCCAGAGCGTCAAACACATGCGCCAGGGAATGGGCGATGATCGCCGATTCGAGACCGTAGCGCCAGAAGAGGTATCCGGCCACCACTCCGATTACCGCGTTGGCGCCCACGACCCAGATCACGACTTCCAGCGTCAGCCCGCCGGTCGCGGCCGCGACCAGGGGCAGGTGGCCGACCCCGAACGGGATCGCGCTGAGAATGATCGCGGCCCAGAACAGCGCCGGTGAAGGGCGGTCCCGGCGCTGCAGGAGTCTCCAGAACAGCCAAGCCAGCGTCGACATCAGGCCAAAGCGGATCAGCAGTTCCTCGGTGAAGCCCCCGTAGAGGATCCGCGCCGGCAGCGGAACGAGCAGTTCATCCGCCACGCCGGCGAGGTCGCCCGGCTCAAGCAACCCCGCCGTCAGGATGATGGAGCCGCCCGCGACCGCGCCGATGAATCCCGGAACGATCTGCGGCTTAAGCGCGGCCCCGAATCGGCGGCCCTGCGGCGGCGGCGGCGAACGCCGGCGCGGCCAATCCCACGCGCGGCCCCAGCCGCACGCCCGCCCAGACCGCCAGACCCAGGTACGCCCCGGTCTGGACCACGCTCAAAAGGCTTGTCAGCCAGAGCGGGAGGGGCAGTTCCCCGGGTTCCAACAGCACGGGCAGAACTGCGAAGGCGATCACCGCCGCGCCGATCATCCCGACCGCCCACAGGATCAGGCCCAGGCGCCAACCCGGCGTCAGCAGGAGGGGTCCGCCCGGCTATCCGGGATAAGAAATTCCCACGACATCGCCGGCCGCTCAATAGGCTGCGGCGGCGGCCATCGCTCCGCGGCGGTCGCCGATCGGGAAGTGAATGAGCGCGGCCGCAAAACCCAGGATGATTCCGGCGATCCAGATCGGGTCGTAGGTGCCGATGGCGTCGTAGATGCGCCCGCCCAGCCAGACGCCGAGGAAGGAGCCGATCTGGTGGGAGAAGAACGTGGTCCCGAACATCACCGCCAGGTAGCGGGCGCCCAGCAGGTGGGCGACGGTCGACGAGGTGAGCGGGACCGTCGCCAGCCAAAGCAGCCCCATCAGGGCCCCGAACGCGATCGCCGTGAATTCGGTCAGCGGCAGCACCAGCAGCCCGAAGATCACCACCCCGCGCAGGGAGTAGATGATCGCCAGCAGGCGGCTGCGCCGGTAGCGGTCGCCGAGGCGCCCGGAGATCGCCGAACCGAAGATGTTGAAAAGCCCGATCATCGCCAGCGACAGGGCGGCGGCGGTTGCCGGAATCCCCTCGTCCGAGAGGTACGCAGGGAGGTGGGTGGCGATGAAGCTCACGTGGAATCCGCAGACGAAGAACCCGGCCGTCAGCAGCAGGTAGTCGCGGTTCTTGCGGGCCCGCTTGAGCATGTTCACGAACGGTTCGTCGACCACGTCGGCGCTCTTGGGCAGCTTGTCGGTATCGCGCAGGAAGATGAACGCCATCAGCCCGATGGCCAGCGGCACCAGCGCGAACAGGGCGAAGTTGGTCCGCCAGCCGACCAGGTTCAGGATCTGCTGCCAGGCCGGCACCAGCGCGAACATGCCGGCCGAGGAGCCGGCGGTGACGAGGCCCAGGGCGAAGCTGCGGCGTCGCACCGGGACCATCTGGCCGACCGCACCCACGACCACCGTCATCGACGCCCCGCTGATGGCGGCGCCGCCCAGAAATCCCAGGTAGAGAAGGAACTGCAGGCCGGTCTGGGCCTGGGCCGTCAGCAGCATCGCCAGGGCATAGACCACGCTCGCCGGCACGATCACCTTCCAGTGGCCGTAGCGGTCGGCAAGGTATGCCGCCACCGGAATCCCGGTCGCCAGCTGCAGCACCGCGATCGCCAGCGCGAACGTCTCGCGGCCCACCCCCAGGTCCTCGGTCACGGCCTTGAGGAGCACGCCGAACGACTGGTTCGAACCGGTGAATATGAACGCCATCGCCGCCCCGGCGATGACGATCGTCCAGGGTATGCGGTAGGCCGGCGCCGCCGGCCCGGGGGCGCTTGCGGGCCGCGTCGGGCTTTGCATCAGGTCCGGATTCCGGCTGCCGGGCAAGAAAGGATGAACAACCCAAGCCTAGGGCCGGACTCCCGGCATCCGGCTCAAGTGCGGTCGGCGGACGCGCCCGATCCCAGCCCCGCCAGCAGGCGGGCGCGGTAGGCGGCAAGCGCGGCGGCGGCCCGGTCGCCGCGGCGCGGGTATTCCAGTTCGACCGCGAACTGGTCGACTATCCGGCCGGGCCGGGCCGACATGACCGCGACCTTGTCGGCCAGGGCGACCGCCTCGTCCGGATCGTGGGTGACGAACAGGACCGTCAGGTCCAGTTCGGCCCGCACGCCGAGCAGGAAGCGGTGCATGTCCAGCCGGGTCAGGGCGTCGAGCGCCCCGAAGGGCTCGTCCAGCAGCAGGACCTGGTTTCCGCTCACGATGGTGCGCAGCAGCGCCGCGCGCTGGCGCATCCCGCCGGAGAGCTGGTGCGGATGGTGATCGAGGAACCCCTCCAGCCCGAACAGCGGGGCCAGTTCGCGCGCGCGCCGGCGGGCCGCGGCAAGGTCGCCCCGCCGCACCTGCACGCCGATGACGATGTTTTCCATCACCCGCCGCCAGGGAAGCAGCAGGTCGCGCTGCGGCATGTAGCCGAGCAGGCCGCGGCGGCCGGTGATCTCGTTTCCGTCGAGCAGGATCCGGCCGGCGTCGGGATCGGTCAGCCCCACCGCCACGTTAAACAGCGTGCTCTTGCCGCACCCGCTGGGGCCGACCAGGCACAGGAACTGGCTCTGCTCGACCACCAGGCTGGTCCGGTCCAGGACCCGCAGCCGTTCGGCGCCGCTGCCGAAACTCTTCTCGATCCCTTCCAGGACCAGCCGTCCCGCCACGGCCTAGCCGCGATCAGTCGGGCAGGAGTTCATTCGAGAACGCGTTCTCCCAGTCGAACATTTCCTCGATCAGTTCGCGGTCCAGCATCCACTGGGTCATCTCGCCCCAGACCGATCCCTGCTGGCGCCCCCAGCGGTCGGCGTCGCCCTGGTAGCGCGGCGAGAGCCATAGCTGCGAAGCGTGCGCCAGCGGCACGTCGATCTCGGGCGAGGCCTGGATCAGCATCTCGGCCGCCTCGGCCGGATTGGCGATGGCGTAGTCATATCCGCGCGATATGGCCGCCATGGCGCGCTCGCCGATTTCGCGGCGCCGGCCGAGCATGCCGGCGTTGGCCATGATCAGCGGCGTGTAGTAGTTGGGAATGCCCCAGTCGGAAAGGAAGGCGACATTGAGCTCGATCCCCTCGAGTTCGGCCTTGACCCCCTGCCAGGCGTAGAAGATCCAGTAAAGGTCGACGTCGCGCTGGATGATGGTCAGGAAATCGGCCGCGCCGGCGCCAACCGACTCGAGCTGGGAGAAATCGCCGCCGTCCTGCTCCATCATCACCTGCAGGATCGCCAGTTCGAGCGGTGAACCCCATCCGCCGTAGACGGCCCCCTCGAACTCGCGCGGGCGCGAGATTCCGCGGCTCTTTAGCGACGCAAACCCCGAGGTGTTCTCCTGGATGATGGCCGCCACCGAAACGACCGGGGCGCCCTCGATCAGGGCCGGGGTCAGGAACTCCTGGAAGCCGATCCCGAACTCGGCGTTGCCGGCCGCCACCACCGAGGTGGCGTCCACCTCGACCGGTTCCTCGATCTTGAAATCGAGGTTCTCTTCCTCGAAATAGCCCAGCGCGCGGGCGGCGTAGAGGCCGGTGTGATTGGTGTTGGGCACCCAGTCGAGGACCAGGGTCGCCTCGGCGCGGTCGACGCGCTGGGGAGCGGCCTCGGGCGCGGTTACGGCGATGTCGGCGATCTCTTCCGAGACGGCCGTTTCCTGGCCGCTCGTGTCGCAGGCGGCCAGGACCAGGCTGGCGCCGCCGGCCACGGCCAGCCGCAGGAAATTGCGTCGGTTCATGTTCAGTTTCCTCATTGGATTGGATTTAAGGGGTTGTCGCCGGAGGGTTCCGGACTTTCAGGGGATCAGAGGTGGGCCCGCCAGGGCATCGCCCAGCGGGTCAGGAGTTCGATCGTGGCCCAGGCGATCAGGGCGATCGCGACTACGATCACGATCGCGGCCAGGGCCCGGTCGGCGCGGAATGAATTCATCGATCGGATCAGGAAAACCCCCAATCCGCGGCTGGCGCCCAGCCATTCGGCGATCAGGGCCCCGATGACCGCATAGGTGGCCGCGATCTTTGCGCCGGCGGCCAGCGCCGCCAGCGCGGGCGGAAGCTGGACGAGGCGGAACTGGTCCCACCGGCTCGCTCCCATCGAGCGCAGGAGATCGAGGGCCTCGTGGTCGGCCGAGCGCAGGCCCTCCAGGAACGTGACCGTGATCGGGAAGGCGCAGACCAGGGTGACCAGGACCAGCTTCGGGGCCAGGCCGAAGCCGAACCAGATCACCAGCAGCGGCGCGATGATGATGAACGGCACCGACTGCGAGGTGACCAGCAGGGGATAGACCGCCCGGCGCACCGGTCCGAACAGGTGGCAGACCGTGGCCACGGTGGTCCCGAGCAGCAGCGAGATCGAAAAGCCGGCCGCCATCACCAGCAGTGTCACCGGGATGTGGTAACCCATCAGGTCGGCCGAATCCACGAATGCGGCGGCGATGTCCAGCGGCGAGGGCAGCAGCCAGCGCGGCACCTCGCGCCAGGTCACGAAAAACTGCCAGAAGGCCAGCAGGAATACCACCAGCGCGGCCGCCGGCGCGGCCGCCTGGGCCCGGTCCCTGATAGTGGCGCTGGTCAATCGCGGAACTTGCCGATGTGGTCGGCGATCGTGGTCCCGGCCGGGGTGTTGGCGACCTTTATGTTGCAGAGCACCGAACTGGCGCCGAAGTCGAAACAGGCCTGCTGGGCGCGCTTGATCAGGTCCATCAGTTCGTCGTATTCGCCCTCGACCGTGGTCTCAAACGACGAGACGTCGTAGGGCAGGCCGGACTCCTGGACTACCGCGATTGCGGCTTCGACGCAGCCGTAGCCGTCCTCGACCCCGCTGGGAAGCACCTGGAACGCCGCGATGATCGCTGCCATTTGTCGAAGACCTTCCTTCCGGCGGGCGCTGCTCGCCGCAAATCCGGAGAGGCTGCAGCCCTTGGAAGGCAAACACCGCATTGGCCCTGCCAATGCGGTGCGAAAGTTCGGTCGGTTCCGTCTGCCTACGCCGGTATTACCCGGATCAGGTCATTAGGGGAGGCAGGCTCCGTATGCGCCTGCCTTCTCAGCCGATGCTTCCAGCACCCCTGCGGATATTTAGTTGTGACTGTGGACGCATTCTATTGATGAGGCCGCGGCCCGATCGGCTAGCGCTCCAGGTACAGCAGCGCCCGGCCGGTCCGGCAGCGCACCCTGACCCTTTCGTCGGCGACCTCGTTGGAGAGGGTCCGGCCCTGACCGCGGTGCAGCGTCGCTCGCGAGAGCGGCCACCGGACGCCGTCGATGTACACCCCTTCGGCGATCTCATCGACCAGGACCAGCGACAGGGTCTTCGCTGGCACGGCCGTCAGCTCCAGCCACTCCGCCCCGACCGGATAGATGGTCCAGCCGGGCGCCATCGCGGCAACCGCTCCCGAAGCCAGACCGGGGTGAAAAAGCAGCATTTGATTGGCCAGGATCATGTCGGGGCGGGAACCGCCCAAAAGTCCCAGCAAGATGATTCTTTCGGGTCGGCGCTGCAGCGCCGCCAGCAGCGCCAGTTCGCCGTCGACGAAATCCTTCTCGCGTGGATGGCGCTGAATGGGAATCCCGGCGGCGGCAAGTTGCTCGGCGCGGCCCGGGTCCAGCGAGTCGAGATCGCCGACGACCAGGCCGGGATCCCGGCCCGAGCCGTCGAGCCGGTCCGCACCGCCGTCGGCGGCAACGACCAGGTCGGCGTCGGCCAGGACTTCGGCGATTTCCGGGTCATCGCCCACCGGCCCGTCGAGGACCACCACGGCCAACCGCGGGGAATTCGGGGAAGTCGCGTCCTGTTCCATGGTCATTCCTTGCGTGCCGAAAGCGGATCCTGGCCGAACCAGGCGCGGCCCAGATGCCAGGAGATGAGCGTCTCGGTGCACTGCCCGCCCAGTCGCGACAGCGCCCCCATGACCGCCCCGGCTACCGGCGCGAAGGGCGCGATCCCAAATATCACGATCATCATCACTACTACTCTAGAAACCGACCCGATGCCGACCCGCTTGGACAGGCCCTGGTGCATCAGCAACGAGATGTAGAACTGGCGGAAACCCATCAGCAGCGGCACCGTCGCCAGGACCCAGGTCGCCGGGCGCGCCTGGTCGGCAATCTCCGGAGTTATCCCGATCAGGGTGAGCAGCACGAAGTCCCCGATCGGGCCCGTGGTCATCAGCAGCAGGCCGGCCCCCACCGCCAGCCCGACCATCGCCGAGAACGCCCGTCCGTGGCGATGGCTCTCGGGGTACTTGGACATCACCAGCGCGGTCTGGCGGACCGCCAGGGTCAGGCTGAGCCCGATCACCGCGATGCTCCAGGCGACCCTGAACCCGGCGACCGCCTCGACGCCGTCGTCGAGCCGGAATACGCCGGCGGTCACCAGCGGCGCCGAACCCGACATGGCAAGCATCGACAGCAGCAGCGGCCAGCCGAACCGGACCAGGTCGCGCATCGACGGCAGCGGGGCGCTTTCTTCGACCGGATAGGGGTTTGCGCGCAGCTCGGAGATCGCGAAATAGGCCAGCACGGCCCCTTCGGCCACGGTAACCACGACCAGCGCGATCGCGGCCGCCAGCGCCCCGTTGATCGGCGCCAGCGGGACGAATAGGAGCCCGGCCGGGATCAGCACCAGGACCCCGCCGATGGTGGAAAAGGTGATGCGGCGCGCCTGGCGGCGCTGCAGCAGCAGGCTCTGGAAGAATCCGCGCGCGATCATCAGCGGCGGGACCAGGATCATCAGCACCAGCAGCGAGGGCTGCGAGTATTCGGCCACCTCCGGCGTGGCCCCCATCGCCCCTTCCAGCAGCAGATCCGATATCAGCGGCAGCGTGGCCAGCACCGCCACCGCGCAGGCCGCCAGCCCGCCGTAGACGCTGAACCAGGTGACCCTCCGGAAGGACTCGCGGCCGTTGGCGTAGACCAGGAATACGCTCTGCTGGACCTGGCTGGAGGTGTGCAGGATGAATATCAGGGAAGAGACGGCCGCAAATCCGGCCAGCGCCAGTACCGGTTCGGACGTTCGCGCCAAGCCGGCGTCGAGCACCGGATTGCGCAGACCGGTCACCAGCGACGAGAGCGCCACCGGGACGAAAAAGGCCAGCATCGCCCCTTTGCTGTAGGCGCGCCGCTCTACCCGGGCCGGCGGGGAATCGGGTGCGCTGACGGTGCGGATTCTTCGGCCTTCTTGGCTTGGAGTTGCCGAATCATTTTGCAGTCTGACGGCCCGGAATCGGGCGAGGCTACCAACCGCGTTGGTGGACCGGCCGAACCCGGCAGGGCTTAACATTTTCTGGCCCCGCCGCCCAGTCCACGACCCCGCTTCAGATGATTTCCGCCGAAACCTACCAGCAGTTGGCCCGGTCCGGGACCGGCAAGCTGGTCCTTCTGGTAATCGACGGTCTGGGCGGTCTGGCCCATCCGCAGACCGGCCTGACCGAACTCGAGGCCGCCCGCACGCCCAACCTGGACGCCCTGGCGGCGGAAGCGGCCACCGGGCTTTCGGTGCCGATCGGTCCGGGGATCACGCCGGGTTCGGGCCCCGGTCACCTGGCCCTGTTCGGCTACGACCCGATCGCCAGCAACATCGGGCGCGGCGCCCTCTCGGCGATCGGCATCGGCCTGGGGCTGGGGCCTGGCGACCTGGGGGTTCGCCTCAACTTCTGCAGCCTCGACGCCGACGGCAACGTCGCCGACCGGCGCGCGGGACGGATCCCCAGCCGGCTGAACCGCGAGCTGGTCGCCGAACTTTCCGGCCACGACATCGGATGTCCCTACGACCTGGCCACCGAAAGCGCCCACCGCGCGGTCCTGGTGCTGCGCGGACAGGGCTTCTCCGACCAGGTCCGCGAAACCGACCCCCAGGCGGTCGGGGTCCCGCCGCCGGCTCCGGATCCGCTGGCCGAGGACGCGACCGAGACCTCGGCGGTGCTGGCCCGGTTCCTGGAGGTCGTGACCGAGCGGATCGGAAGCCGCGCGCCGGCCAACTTCGTGCTGATGCGCGGTTACGCGACCCGCCCCCAGCTTGCGCCGATGCGGGAGACCTGGAGCATTCGGGGGGCCTGTTCCGCCTCCTACCCGATGTACAAGGGGCTGGCCGCGATCGCCGGAATGGAGATCCTGGATACCGGCGATACCTTCCCCGGGCAGCTTCAGGCGGTCGCCGACGCCTGGTCCGAATACGACTTCTTCTTCGTCCACTACAAGCCCTCCGACGCCGCCGGCGAGGACGGCGATTGGGAAGGCAAGGCCCGGGCCATCGAGGAAGTCGACGCCGCCCTGCCGCAATTGCTGGCCCTGGGGCCGGCGGCGATCGCGGTCACCGGGGACCATTCGACCCCGGCCGCGCTGCGCCAGCACTCCTGGCATCCAGTTCCGCTGCTGATCGCCGGAGAGCAGGCCCTGCCGGACCGGGTGGAGAGCTTCGGCGAACGCGCCTGCGCCACCGGCGGGCTGGGACATCTTCCGGCGCGGGCGGTATTGCCCACTCTCCTGGCCACGGCGGGTCGCCTGGTCAAGTTCGGGGCGTAAATTCCCGGTCATTCTGACCGGTCGCCACTTTTTGCCCAGACCACGACTCGATACACTGCCGAAATCGCGTCAGGCCTTTCGGGCACAGATGGATCGACCACAGTAAGCCATTCGATCCTGTGCTTCATTTGGTGAAAAATACGGACGGTCGGCGCTGCAACCGAATTGATTAGGGAGCGAAAGTCGTTTGAAGGCCAGCAATCAACATTTGTGGGCGCTGCTCGAGGGAACCAAGCAATTCGTAGTTCCGATATTTCAGCGCAATTACAGCTGGACCGAAGAGCAGTGTCTGCAGCTGTGGGATGACGTCCTGCAAGCCGCGCGTGCGCCAAACAAGGGCGGCCACTTTCTCGGGTCGATCGTCTACACCGCAAGCGCCAGCGAGGCCACGTTTGCACGTTGGCTGGTCATCGACGGCCAACAGCGCCTTACCACGGTCACTCTGCTATTGGCGGCATTGCGGGATCACATCAAAGAATCCGGATGGAGCGGAAAAGACGGCCCAACTGCGGCGGAAATCGACGACCGATTCCTTCAGAACGCTTACAAGCAGGGTGATCAAAAACCCAAATTGGTACTGCGCCGAAATGACGACCAAACGCTCCGCAAAATCGTTTCTGGCAGCCGGGAGCCCATCAACGACCCTGCATCTGAAGTCGACGACGGTTACGAACTATTCCGCGAGGTCATTTCAAAAAGCGACCCAAGCGAGATCTATGAGGGTTTGGGCAATCTGCTAATCGTGGATGTCCTACTCGAACCTCCGCTAGACAATCCCCAGCTTGTTTTCGAAAGCTTGAATTCAACCGGCGTCGACCTAAGCCAGGCCGACCTCATCCGCAATTTCATCCTCATGGGTTTGCCGGAGGACGAACAGAACCGCGTTTATTGCTCCTACTGGCAAAAGATCGAAGCTGAATTCGAGGGTGCACAGTGGGCAATCGACTATTGCGCACGCGATTGGGTTGCCTTACGCCGCAGGGCAACGAAGCAAACCCGAACGGACCGGATTTATATCGAATTCCGAGAGGAATTCCGCGAATCGACCGCAGCTGACGGCGGCATGGACACAGCCCTGACTGACCTATTGCAATTCAGCCGCGGATATGCGGCTTTTGTGCTGCGACGCGGACCCGGTGCAGAACTCGGGCGCGCACTCCGAGACTTGCGGCGACATGTGGACGTTCCCGCGATGCTGATTGCACGGCTGTACCGGTGCTTTCGGGAACTGGGCACCTTAACTGAGTACAAGTTTGCGGAATCAGTGCGATTGATCGAAAGTTACATCGTGCGAAGGCAAGTATGCGGGCTCCAAACCCGTGGTTACTGGTCCGCTTTCGCCAACATTGCATACGCCCTCGATGAGTGCGATCCCACCGATTCGCTGCGAGTCCTGCTAGCGCGTCGGCAGTCAAGTTACCGATTCCCAAGCGACGAGGAATTCGAACGAGCACTGATCGAAGACAACCTTTACGGGACGCGGGTTTGCCGACCTCTGCTCGAAGGTCTCGAAAACCGTGGTCAACGCGAACGGTCCAGCACGGCTGAATACCAGATTGAGCACGTGATGCCGCAGACGCTCAATGAGCAGTGGGAGCAGATGCTCGGCGAAAGCTGCGAGGAGATCCACGAAACCTGGCTCCACCGACTTGGAAATCTGACGCTAACCGGCTACAACCCTCTTTATTCGAACCACAGTTTTGAGCAAAAGAAGGAGATCGCGGGAGGATTCAGAGACAGCGCAGTTCGGCTGAATAGGTTCATCGCGGAACAGGATTGTTGGACCGAAGCGCAAATGAGCGAGCGCAGCCGGGATTTGGCCCGAAGGGCATCAAGCATTTGGCGTCACCATGGGGTGTCTCAAGGCGAGATTGACCAATTTGAAATTGACGAGCTTCGCAAAAAATCGGAGTCGAGCGACCCCAATAGCGTGGAGATGACTGAAACTGTCCGCGCATTATTTGGGCAGTTCAGGGCGCGCCTACGAGAAATCGACCGCCAAATCATCGAAGTGGCATCGCGTCGTTCGATCTCCTATTTCGGGCAGCCGGCTTTCGCATTCGAAGTTCTGCCGAGAAAAACGCGAATTCTGTTGTTGTTTGCGCCGGAATTCCACGAAATCGAAGACCCTTCACGGCTGGCCAGGAAGAACACTTACAAATTCCTCGTCAACAGCCAACACGACGGGGGAGTGCTATTTAATTTGGATCGAGAGGAACGGCTTTCGGCCGCGGTGAGTTTGGCCCGGCAAGTATTGAATCTGGTTGACGCCGATTAATTGGTTGCCCTCAATCACAAATGCGGGATCGCGGCCGCACAACCGGCGGATTCTTGCTGACAGGGGCATCACCGAAATACTCGGCTCAATTGGCGGCGCTTTTAGATGTCCGGGTCATGTGCGCAGCATCGACCTAACGGTTCGCCTATGAAAGTTGGGACCTCAGGCTGGCGCCACCTGGTCGATTTCTATCCGCCGCGGACCCGTGAGGCCGACATGCTCTCCGTCTACGCGGAGGAGTTCTCGCTGGTGGAGATCGATTCCACCTTTCAGGGCGTGCCAGGAGTCGATCGTATCGCCGGCTGGGCCGATGCGGTGGGCGAGGATTTCAGATTTCACGTGTTGGCGTTCGGCGGGCTCTGCCTGCACCAGCTTCGGCCCGGCGCCAGGCCCCGGCCGGGGGTGAGCTGGCGCGACTACGCGGTCCCGGCGCCGGACTTTCTCTTCGGCGAATTCGCCGCCGCGCTCGAACCGCTCGGCTCCAGACTGGGCGCGGTGACCATGCAGTTTCCGGCCTATTTCGGGGCCAGCGCCGAATCCGAGGACTACCTGGAACAGTGCCGCGCCAACCTGCCCGGGCTTCCCCTGGCGGTCGAGTTCCGCGACTCCTCCTGGCTGACCGGGGACGAGCGCCTGGAGCGGACCCAGGAACTGCTCATCGACAGTGAAATCGCCCTCGTGGCGACCGACTTCGAATCCTCCGAAGGGGCCCCGCCGCTGGTATGTACGGCCACCCGCGGCGACGTGGCGGTGGCGCGCCTGCACGGGCGCGGCGACGGGGATTTTGACCACCAGGCCGAAGATCCGCTGGCGCGCGCACGGCACCGTTACGGCCGGGAGCAGCTGGAAGAAATATGGGCGGCGCTGCGGTCGCTGGGCGAAGAAGTCGATCACCTGGACGTGGTCCTGCGAACCGACCCGTCGGTCTGCGTGGCCGGGGCGCGTAGCCTGGGCGAAATCGCCGCCGCGCCGGACCCCGAACCGGACTGGTCGTGGCGGCCTCCAACGGGCGGAACGCATTAGCCCCTGTTAAGAGATGGGCGACTGCGGACCAATAAACTAGATTTGAACCTGCAAAATGCGCCCAAATAGGCGATCATGCGGGTCAGAATCGCGACCAATTGCCATCGATTTACGGGCCAAGATGACGCCAATTCCGCTGCTGCAAATCGAAGATTTGCACGTCCAGCGCGACGATAAAGAAATCCTGCACGGGCTCAACCTGACGGTTGGCGAAGGCCAGGTTCACGCGGTGATGGGCCCCAACGGCTCCGGCAAGAGCACCCTGGCCAACGCCCTGATGGGCAACCCCAGCTGCGAAATCACCTCCGGGCGGATCCTGTTCAAGGGCGAGGACATCGCCGAATGGGAAGTCGACGAACGGGCCCGGGCCGGGATCTTCCTGGCCTTCCAGTACCCGGTCGAGATTCCCGGAGTGCCGCTGGTCACGTTCCTGCGCGAGGCGATCAACGCCGTCCGCGGCGACGAGGGTCCGATCGGGGTGCGCGAGTTCCGCCTGCGCATGCTGGAGAAGATGGACCTGCTCAGCGTGGACTCAAGTTTTGCCTCGCGGTACCTAAACGACGGGTTTTCGGGCGGCGAGAAGAAGCGCTGCGAGATCCTGCAGATGGCGATGCTGGAGCCGGCCCTGGGCATCCTCGACGAGACCGATTCGGGGCTCGACATTGACGCCCTGCGGATCGTCGCCGAGGGCGTGAATTCGCTGCGGCCGACCGATATCGGGGTCCTCCTGATCACCCACTACCAGAGAATCCTGCGCTACATCCAGCCCGATTTCGTCCACGTGCTGATCGACGGCGACATCGTCGCCGAGGGCGGGCCCGAACTGGCCGAGGTCCTGGAGCGCGACGGATACAAGCAATTCGCACCGGAAACGGTTTAAACAAATGGCCACCGAAAACGTGATCAAGCCCCCCGACGCCGAAATCGAATTCGACTACAAGTACGGGTTCCACGACGACGTAAAAGCCGATTTCATCACCGAGCCGGGCCTGAACGAGGACGTCATCCGCCAGATTTCGGCACTGAAAAACGAGCCCGAATGGATGCTCGAGCTGCGCCTTAAGGCGTTCGCCGAATTCGCCGCGCGCCCGATGCCGGCCTGGGGCGCCGATCTCTCGGAGATCGATTTCGAAAAAATCCACTACTACGTACGCGCCACCGACCGCGGATCCGAAGACAGCTGGGACGACGTTCCCGACTACATCAAGAACACCTTCGACCGCCTGGGAATCCCGGAAGCCGAGAAGAAATTCCTGGCCGGGGTCGGGGCCCAGTACGACTCCGAGGTCGTCTACCACAACCTGCAGGACCAGCTCTCCTCGCAGGGCGTGGTCTTCCTCGACATGGACGGCGGGCTGCGCGAGTACCCCGAGCTGGTAAAGCAGTACTTCGGCTCCGTCATCCCCCACAACGACAACAAGTTCGCCGCCCTCAACACCGCCGTCTGGAGCGGCGGGAGCTTCGTCTACGTCCCCGCCGGGGTGCACGTCGAGCTGCCACTGCAGGCCTACTTCCGGATCAACGCCGAATCGGCCGGCCAGTTCGAACGGACCCTGATCGTCTGCGAGCCGGGCGGCTCGGTCCACTACATCGAAGGCTGCACCGCGCCGGTGTATGCGCGCGACTCGCTCCACTCGGCGGTGGTCGAGATCGTCGCCCTCGAGGACGCGCACGTGCGCTACACGACGATCCAGAACTGGTCCAACAACGTCTACAACCTGGTGACCAAGCGTGCCACCGCCGCGGCCGGCGCGGCCGTCGAATGGATCGACGGGAACATCGGCTCCAAGGTGACCATGAAGTACCCGGCCATCCATCTGCTCGGCGAACGCGCCCGCGGCGAGGTCCTCTCGGTCGCCTACGCCAACACGAACCAGCACCAGGACGCCGGCGCCAAGATCGTCCACGCCGCCCCCAACACCTCGTCCACGATCACCTCCAAGTCGATCTCCAACGGGACCGGGCGGGCGACCTATCGCGGCCTGCTTAAAGTCGAGCCCGACGCGGTCGGGGCGAATCGTTCGTGCGCTGCGACGCGATGCTGCTCACGCCCGATTCCAAGACCGACACCTACCCCTACATCGAAATCTCCGAGGAAGACTCCCAGATCGGTCACGAGGCGACCGTCTCCAAGATCGGCGACGAGGAGATCTTCTACCTGATGAGCCGCGGCCTCTCCGAGGAGAAGGCCACCTCGGTCATCGTCACCGGGTTCTTCGAGGAGTTCATCAAGGAACTGCCGATGGAATACGCGGTCGAGATGAACCGTCTGATCGAACTCGAGATGGAGGGGTCGGTCGGCTGACCGCCAGTCCCATCCAAGGCAATCCCGCCGCAAACCCAGCCCGTTTCCACCCACCGACCAGGAACAGTCCGACCGCCGATGGCGATTTCACCGACTCTAGAAGCTCGCCCCAGCGCCGAGCTCGTTAAGGCCCACGCCCAGAAGGGCCGCGAGCCCGACTGGCTGGTGGCCCAGCGCCTGGCCAGCTGGCAGAGCTACTGCGACACCCCGCTGCCCGTGATCACCGACGAGACCTGGCGCCGCACCGACCTGCGCGGCATCTCGCCCGATGATTTCGCGCCCTGGGGCGACAGCCCTCCGGCCGAGGCGCCGGCCGGGTTGTTCGAACCGGACTGGTTCGCCGGCCGCAGCGTCCAGGTCGACTGGCGCGACCCCGAGATCGAACTCGATTCCGGTCTGGCCGATTCCGGCCTGATCTTCTGCTCGCTGGCCCGCGCCGCGGCCGACCATCCCGGCCTGCTGGAGCGGTTCCCGGGCCTGGCCGATCAAGCGCCCAGCTCGCTGGCCAAATTCGCCACCCTTAACGGCGCCTTCTGGAACGGCGGCCTCTTCATCTACGTGCCGCCGGGGCTGGAGGTCAAGGCTCCGCTCTACAGCATGATCGCCACCACCCGCAGCCGGATCGCGGTCTTTCCGCGCCTGCTGATCTGGGTCGACGAGGGCGCAAGCCTCGAACTGGTCGAGGAGTACCGCTCGGAAACCCTGGACGATGAGACCCTGGCCTGCCCGCTGACGTACGCCTATGTCGGCGATCGCGCCACCCTCAACTACGAGCACGTCCAGAACTGGGGCCTGCACACGGCCGCGTTCGCCCAGACCCGGACCCTGGCGGGGCGCAACGCGCACGTCAATCTCTGCCAGTTCTCGCTCGGGGCGGCCCTGGCCAAGTCCTACACCGAGGTCTCGTTCCCCGAGTCGGGTTCGGAGGGCCAGGTCTGGGGGCTGACCCTGCTTGACGGGCGCCGCCACATCGACCACGAGACCCGCCAGATTCACGACGGCGACCACACCTATTCGAACCTCTTCTACAAGGGCGTTCTGCGGGAACGCTCGCGCTCGGTCTTCTACGGAACGATCGAGATCTCCGACACCGCCGGGCAGTCGAACACCTACCAGCAGAACGACAACCTGCTGCTTTCCAAGCAGGCCCGCGCCGATTCGATTCCGGGCATGGAGATCCGCACCTACGACGTGCGCTGCACCCACGGCGCCACGATCGGGCGCATCGAGGAGGAAGAGCTCTTCTACCTGATGAGCCGGGGTTTTACGCGTCAGGTGGCCGAGGGTCTGGCGATCCGCGGTTACGTCGAACCGGTCCTGGCGCGGGTGTCCGACGAGCGCTGCCGCGAACGACTCGAGCAGGAAGTGCTCTTCCGCGCCGGCGTGCGCGAGCGCTAGATGATCCGGACCGGGCGCTTCGCGGTCGGCGCCTATTCCGAACTGGCCGAGGGCGGAGCCTTCAAGATACGCGCCGGCGGCATCCTGCTGGCGGTGTTCAAGGTCCGCGGCGAGATCAAGGTGATCGAGGACACCTGCTCGCACGGCCAGGCCTCGCTTTCCGAAGGCGAGGTCAGTTCGGAGTACTGCACCGTGCTCTGCCCCCTGCACGGGTCAATATTCGACCTGGATACCGGCGAGCCGCTGACGGCCCCGGCCACCACCCCGGTGGAGCGGTTCGAGAGCGAAATCGAGGACGGCCAGATAGTGGTGACGATCATCTGACCATGCAAAAGCTGGCCCATCCGAGCAACCCCGGACTGGACCCGCAGGCCCTGCGGGCCGATTTCCCGATCCTGGAGCGACGGATCGGCGACAAGAAACTGGTCTACCTCGACAACGCCGCCTCCTCGCAGAAACCCGCGTCGGTCATCGGCGCGCTGGATAACTACTACGAGAACACCCACTCCAACGTGCACCGCGGGATCCACCATCTGAGTCAGCTGGCGACCGACGCCTACGAACAGGCGCGGGTCAAGGTGGCAAGCCTTATCGGCGCCGCCGATCCGGCCGAACTCATCTGGGTCCGGGGCGCGACCGAGGGGCTCAACCTGGTCGCCCAGGCCTGGGCGCGGCCGCGGCTGGGTCCCGGCGACGAGGTCCTGGTCACCAACATCGAGCATCACTCCAACATCGTGCCCTGGCAGCTGGTGTGCGAGCAGACCGGCGCCAAGCTGCGCTGGTACTCGCTGCGGGATCACCGCCGGCGACCCGAACCGGCCGAATTCGCGGCCCTGATCTCGGAGCGGACCAAGGTGGTGGCGCTGACGGCGATGTCGAACGTCCTGGGCGTGACCCTGGATGTTTCCGAAATCGCCCGGCTGGCCCACTCGGTCGGCGCGGTGCTGGTCGTCGACGGCGCCCAGTCGGTTCCCAACCAGCCCACCGACGTCGTCGGCCAGGACATCGACTTCCTGGCTTTTTCGGGCCACAAGATGCTCGGCCCCACCGGGATCGGGGGGCTGTACGGCAAGCGCGCGCTGCTCGAGGAGGCCGAACCCTACCAGGGCGGCGGCGACATGATCGCCACCGTGGCGATGGAGGGATCGACCTGGAACCAGCTGCCGTACAAGTTCGAGGCCGGAACTCCCGACATAGCCGGCGCGATCGGTCTGGGGGCCGCCGCCGATTACCTGTCCGCGATCGGCCTGCAGGCTATCTGGGAACATGAGCAGCGCCTGACCGAGTACGCGCTTTCCAGCCTGGCCGAGATCCCCGACCTGCTCATCTACGGTCCGACCGATCCGCAGTTCCGCGGCGGCGTGGTTTCATTCAATCTCGACGGCCTGCACCCGCACGATCTGGGCCAGGTCCTCGACAGCGAGGGCGTCGCGGTCCGCGCCGGACACCACTGCGCCCAGCCCCTCATGGGCGCGCTGGGAGTAGGTTCGACCACCCGCGCCAGTTTCTACCTGTACAACTCCGAAGAGGAGATCGACGCTCTCTGCGCCGGCATCGGCAAGGCGCGGGAGTTCTTCGGCTAGATGCTCGACGACCTCTATCGCGAGATCATCCTCGACCACTACCGCACCCCGCGGCACAAGGGGCGGGTCGAGGACCCCGACATCACCGCGCGCGGCTACAACCCGCTCTGCGGCGACGACATCGAGATAACGGTTCGCCTAAACGAGGGCCGGATCGACGCGGTGGCCTTCGACGGCCACGGCTGCTCGATCTCGCAGGCTTCGGCCTCGATGCTCACCGAAGCCGTCACCGGCAAGCAGCTGTCCGAAGCCCTCGACCTGGCCGCCGGCGTGCGGGCGATGTTCACCGGCGAGGCCGAGGTCGACCCCGAATCGCTCGGCGACCTGGAGGCGCTGCAGGGAGTGAAGCGCTACCCGGTGCGGATCAAGTGCGCGACCCTGGCCTGGAACGCCCTGCAGGTCGGCGCCGAGAGCCGGGACGCCGGCGCGGGCGATTCCGAGAACGTCTATTCCGACGAGATCGAAGTTTGAGCGATAGCCCGCGCCCGCCCGCGATCCGGGCGGTGCTGTTTGATCTCGACGACGTGCTGCTGGACTACGACTACCGAATGCGGACGCGGATGCGCGGAGCGTACGAAAGGGCCGCCCGAGGCCTGCCGGAAGAGTTGCGCCGCCGCGCCGCCGACGGCACCGTCGCCTTCATAAGGGACCTGATGGCCCGCCATGCCTGGGAGGAGGCCAAGCAGGCGGACTGGTTCGCCGTCCCGCTCAAGGATCTTGGCGTGCAGGACGCGGCGCTGGTGCAGGCCCTCTGCGACGACATCGAGGAGAACTTCGACCAGGCCAACCGGCTGCATCCCCACGCCGGGCGCATGCTTGACGCCACCGCGGGGATCCCGCGCTGCATCATCACCAACGGCCACGCGCGAATCCAGCGTCCCAAGCTCTCGCAGCTGGGCCTGGACGACGGCCGGTTCAACGCGATATTCGTCAGCGGCGAGCACGGGATCTGGAAGCCGGACCCGCGCATATTCGAGCTGGCCCTGGCGGCCACCGGGACGGCCGCGTCGGAGACCCTGATGATCGGCGACAACCCCTACACCGACATAGCCGGGCCAACTTGTGCGGGATGCTCTCGCTCTGGATCAACCACGGCGCCCTGGAGCTTCCCACCGGGGGGCCCGCGCCGACCTGGCAAGTGGCCGGCGTGAAAGAGGCCGCCGGGTTGCTTGAGACTCTGCTCGAGCGGCCCCGGGTCCAGGCCGGAAAGCTTGCCTGAACCGGCGGCCGCGATCGCCCTGCCGCAGAATCAGAGGCCGGGCGCCGGAAGGCGGCGCAAGCTCCCGCCGCCGGGGAACCGGGAGAAAAACGGACCAAACCCGAATTGGCGACCGCGACCGGTTGACCAGATCTGAATTTCACCAATTTCGGAAGACTTTGCAAAGGACCGCTGGATGAACATTGATTGGGACATGGGGGCGCTGGCCAACAACTCCGCCGGCGACTGGATCACGGCGGGCCTGACCTTCCTGATCACGTTCGTGCTGCTGCTGATCGTGCGCTGGGGCATGGTGCGCTTTACCGAGCGCGGTCCGCAGGACGGAGCGGCGACCCCGCTGCGCAGTTTCGCCGCCTCAATCCAGCGCCAGTCCAAAACTCCGGTGATCTTCCTGATCGCGGTATTCGCCGGGCTCCTGAACCTGGAGCTGCCGAATTTCGCCGAGCGCGGTCTCAACGCCGGGATCGCCCTGGTGGTGGTCATCCAGGTCGGGTTGTGGGGAAGCGCCGCCATGACCTTCCTGTTGCGGCGCCGGCTCGAAAGCGACCCGGACTTTGCCAGCCCCGGGGCGATCGCGGCCGGCCGCTACCTGGCCACGCTGCTGCTCTGGTCGGTGCTGGCGGTCCTTTTCCTGGACAACATCGGGGTCGAGATAACAACCCTGGTGGCCGGGCTCGGCGTCGGCGGCATCGCGATCGGCCTGGCCGCGCGGAGCATCCTCAGCGACCTTTTCGCCTCGCTGGCGATCCTGCTGGACCGTCCGTTCGCGGTCGGCGATTTCGTATCGGTCAAGGGCGCGGCGGGGAGCGTGGAGCGGATCGGAATAAAGACCACGCACCTGCGCAGCCCCAGCGGCGAGCAACTCGTCTACAGCAACAGCGACATGCTCGGCTCACCGCTGCGCAACTACGGCCGGATGAACCGGCGCCGCGCGGTTCTTTCACTGAGCATCAACTACGACACCGACCCGGAAAAGGTCGAGGCGATCCCGGGAATGGTCAAGGAAGCGATCGAACGGCACGAGATGACCCGGTTCGACCGCGCCCACTTCAAAGCCTTCGGCGAGTCGGCGCTGCTGATCGAGGCCGTCTTCTACATGTCGACCACGAATTTCGGGGTCTTCATGGACACCCAGCAGGCGATCAACCTGGAGCTGCTTAGCCGTTTCCGCGCCGCGGGAATCGAGTTCGCCTTCCCCACCCGGGACGTGCGCCTCACCGGCGGGAGCCCGGACTCCGGGGACTGATTGGCCGCGGCACCGTAATCCGCACCGTTATCGACGCGATGCAACCCGGGCGCCTGACCGTCCGGTAGGAGAAATCCGGGTACCGGCCGGGCATCCCCCAATTTATTGACCGAGGTCAGTTGTCGGCGGCGTTCCGTGGGTGTGGAAGGTCTCGATGGTCTTGAGTCCCCAGGCCTGGCCTTTCTTGCGCTCCTCCTCGGTCCAGGTGACGGTCTCCCAGTCCGGCCGCAGGATCAGGCGCGCGCCCGAATTTGCCAGTTCCACCCGGTTGCCGGCCGGCTCCCATACGTAGAGAAAGAAAGTCCCCTGGATGGCGTGCTTGTGCGGGCCGGTCTCGATGTGGACGCCGTTTTCGAGGAAGATGTCGGCGGCCCGCAGAATGTCCTCGCGCTGGTCGATTGCGTAGGTGAGGTGGTGGAACCGGCCGCTGCCGCCGCCGTGTTCCTCGGTGCAGGCCAGGTCGTAGGTCTTGTTGTTGACCGTGAACCAGCAGCCGGCCAGGCGGCCGTTGTCGAGCAGGATCTGTTCGGTCACCCGCGAACCGAGACACGTGACCATAAAGTCCCGAAACGCAGTAACGTCGTCGGCCAGCAGGTTGACGTGGTCCAGGCGCCGGGGGCAGCAGCCGCGGCCGTGATAGCGCTGGGCAAGGTTTTTTAGCGCCGGCCGCTGGTCCTCGGGCGGCGTGTAGCCGTCGGTCTCCCAGTACAGCTCGAACGCGTGTCCGAACGGGTCCTGGAACCGGTAGGCCGGGCCGTGGCCAAGGTCGCCGTCGGTCCACCGTCCGCCGTATCCGGCCGCCTCGATCGCCGCCACCCGCCGCTGCAGCGCTGCCGCCGACAAGCAGCGGTAGCCGATATGACCCACGCCGGTGTGCTCGTGCCGGGTCAGCTTCAGGGTGTGGTGCTCGTAATCGTCGAACGCGCGCAAGTAGGAGCTTTCGCCTGAGCGCGTGGTTTCGGTCAATCCGTACACCCGGGTGAAGAAGTCGAGGCTTTCTTCGAACTTGTCGCTGTAGAGCTCGACGTGCCCCAGATGGGCAACATCGAAACAGGGTTCAGACATTTGGATCCCTCAATCCGGTCGGCTGACGGTGATTGTCGAAGGGATTGCGTCCAAACTCATGACGCGATCAGTTCAACAACCTCTTGCGAGGTCGCCCGAGTCGAGCACCAACCCAGGGGAATTGATTCGCAAATTCCAGCGGGAAATAATCGGACCATTCGGTGGAAGATCCGGGTCGATCAAACTCACACCCGCGCTGAGGCTGCGCCTGCACTCGGACAGGAGAGCGGCTGCTTCAACACCGAGGATTTCGACCAAGTATCCGAGTCTTTTGTGCACCGTCCGGTTCCCAAATCGCAGCGAGTAATCCGACAAAAGTTGGTCGTCTCGGTACGAGCTCGAAAAGTACTCGTCGACTACTTCAACGGTTGGACGGATACCGCCGGACGAACGCGGAGTGTCCAATACGTCGATAACGGTTCGGGTTGGGTCGGACACGACAACTGAAGCGTCGCCAACCGGAACTTCGCAAATTCCAAACAGACGTGACTGCGAGGTGCGGCAAGCCACGTAATCCATCCCGCTGAGAGTGAAATCTCTCCGCCTCAGCTTGCGAGTTGTAAACGCCATCGTTGTTCGAAAAGTCTGGTCTGTTAGCCCCCAATGCTCACACGCAGACCAGCCGCCAATGTAGTACTCCGGCGCCAACAGCTTGGATGCGACCAGCCACGGGTCTGCAAAGAATTCAGGATCGCCCTCAAACCCTGGCGGGGCACACGAGTAAATCCCTCGACGGATGCGATTGAGCCAGCCGCCGGCTGCGAGCGACACCAATAGTTGCCGCGTCTGATCCCTCGGCCGACCAAGAACTTCGACAGCTTCATCAATCACGAATGGGCCTCTGGTGCCGTGATGGAGCGCTACCAGCAATTCGCGGTTTTTGGCCGATATACCTTTTGTTCGCATTGGGATATTGAAAGCGCTTTAATAAGCTTTCGATTAATTGTTCTACGCTCTCACTATATGCTTCGCACCGCAATTCGGCAGTTCGCCATCATCGTTGCGGCCCCACCCCGGCCCAAATCGTTGGTGAGGACGCCTCCGCTACAGCCAGGCGCCGCTGTGGCAGTTCAACGCCATTTGTCGCCTCTTTTTAGCCCATTGCCGGGAACACCTCGGAGGCACTCGATTCAGACTGAAAGCTGAGGCCGGGCATCCAGCGGCAGAACCAAAATTAGCGTCGCAATTGCCGACGCGCTCGGATTCAATAACGGCCGATCAGCGTCCGAAGACGACCCCGTCGAACAACTTGCGCGCGGTGCGCACGATCGCGGCGCTCTCCACTGCCCCGGAATCGTCAACTAGCAGTCGAATCGTCGACCTGCCGCTGGGATGTTCGATCTCAAGTTCCTGGACCCGGCCTCCCGGCGTCGCCGCCAGGCGGGCAGGGACGGTACCTTCAAGCAGGCAGGCAGTCGCCACGCTTACCCCTCCGAACACTCCGATGCCGGCATGGCAGCGATGCGGTATGAAAGTCCGCGTCGAAATCGCACCGCCCGCCCGGGGAGGGCTAACCAGGGTCATCTTGGGTACGGTCTTGAGGCGGACGTCGCCAAGATTCATGAGGCGGCCGCATTCGAGCCGGATACGCTCGAGGCGACTTTTCAGTTCCCGATCGGCGTCGAGTTCGGTCCGGCTTTCGTAGCCAGTCACTCCTAGGTCGGCGGCATCAAGGATCGCGCAAGGCATCCCGTTGTCGATCATGGTCACTTCAAGCCCATCGACCCGGTCGACCACGTTGCCGGTGGGAAGCAACCGGCCGCAGCTCGATCCTTCAATCCCTTTAAATTCCAACGGCACCGGGGCGGCGGCGCCGGGCACGCCGTCGAGGGTCGCCGTGCCGGAATAGGACACCTCCCGCTGCGGGGATTGCACCGAGGCGACGGCGACCTTGCCGGTGTTTTCCATGTGGATGGCCACGCGCGTTGCGGGCGCGTCGGCGGCGACCAGGCCGCGCTCGATCGCGAAGGGTCCTACACCGGCCAGCATGTTGCCGCAGTTTTGGGAATCGGTCACCAGCGGCTCTTCCACCGCGACTTGCAGAAAGAGGTAATCGACGTCGACCCCCTCGCGCCGCGAGGGGCGAACGACCGCGACTTTGGAGGCCAAGGGGTCGGCGCCGCCCATTCCGTCGATCTGGCGCGCATCCGGCGACCCCATCACCTCAAGCAGGAACCGGTCCCGGTCAGCCGGTGCCTGCGGGAGGTCGTCGGCCAGGAAGAACGCGCCCTTCGAAGTTCCGCCGCGCATCCACATGCAGCGGGCCGAATTCATCAGAGCTCGTCCACGCAGCGCGGGAACACCGCCTCGAATCCCTCGGCGTAGCGGGTCCGGCGCCCGCCGGCCTGCCCGCCCGAGTTGCGGCGGAAGTGGTTGGCGCGGTTCTCGGCGACGTTCTGGTAGTAGTCCCAGAGGTGCTGCTGCCCCTCCATGCGCTCGATCGCGGCGCGCTTGCGGTCCCAGACCGGGGTGATGTCCAGCAGCACGTTCGGCACCCAGCCCATCTGCTCGGTCTGGTGGGGCTCGAACAGGTATAGCTGCGGCGCACCGAGCACTTCCCGGCCCGGATCGTGACCCCAGGCCTGGGCGATCATGCGGGTCTCGATGGCGGCCTCGGTGGCGCGCATGTGGTCGGTGTTGTAGGGGTCGTAACGCGAATGCGAGAGCATGAACCGGGGCTGCACCGACCTGAGGATGTCGACCAGCCGGTCCTTTGACTCGGGGTCGACGACCAGCGGGTAGTCGCCGAGGTCGAAGAATTCCAACCGGCGCACGCCGAGTTCCGAGGCCGCGTTCTCGGCCTCGCGGCGGCGCGCCGCCTTCACCTGTTCCAGGGTGAGCGATCCGCTTTTCCAGAGGTTGGCGCTCTCGCCGCGCTCGCCGAAGCTCAGGCAAACGACGGTCAGCTCGTAACCCAATTCCTGGTGCAGGGCGATGGCTCCGCCGCAGCGCCAGACGAAGTCGGCCGCATGGGCGCTGACGACCAGCGCGGTCTTCTTGTTGCTCATCCGGGGATTTCCAATGCCTTGCCCGCGCTTCGCCGCAGGCATGTCCGCCAGATTTTGAACTGGCCGGCGCCGATTGGGGTCAGACGATTCCCACCGCCGGGTGGTCGCGCGGCAGGCGGACCGGCCGGCCGCTGGAGTCAACGAACGCGAGCCTGGTCCGGGCGGTGGCCACCAGCTCGCCGCCCGCCCGGTGCAGTTCGTATTCGAGATCGAGCCGCGCGCGGTTTTGCCCTGCGCACCCGGATCGAGACCACGATCTGTTCCTCGAACGAGGTCAGGCTGACGAACCGGAGTGAGAGCTCGACCACCACGATCGCCAGGCCGCGCTCGGCGAAGGTCTTCCGGTAGGGCGTGCCGCGGCGCCGCATCCAGCCCAGTCTGGCTTCCTCGAGCCCATTTCACGTAGGCCGAATGGTGAACCGCGCCCTGGGCGTCGGCGTCGGTTGAACCGCGCCCTGATCAGCTCGCGGTGAACGATCGGCGCCGACTCGCCCGCGGCGGGCATCGGCCACCCCTAGAACTGCCCCCGGATCCAGCCGCCGTAGACGTCGACGAAGCGGAAATAGGCCAGCAGGGCCGGCATCGCCAGCAGCATGGAATCGAAAAGCTGCCCGCGTCCGGCGCCGGTAGCGCATCAGGATCCCCGCCGGTCCAGCTGAAACAGGCCGAACAGGGCCACCAGGGCGGTCGGGCTGCTCACCGGCAGGAGCATCGCGAACGCAACCGCCCAGGAAACCGGCCAGCAGGAACCAGCCCCACTCGCGCTTGATCAGCCCCCAGGCGAACGCCGCCGCCGCGCCGGCCAGCAGCAGGAAGAATACGACTTCCATGTTTTGGGACCGTTTGGCTTCAGGCGCGCAGCTTGGCGCCGAACTTTGCTCCCAGGGCCTTTACCACGCCGCGGTGGCGGCGCTCGACCGCCTTTTTCGGTCAGGGTCTTGCCCGGGGTCGCGGTAGGTGATGGCGTAGGTGAGCCCGCGCATGTCGTCCGGCACCTGGTCGCCGCGGTATTCGTCGACCAGGCGCACCGATTCCACCAGCGGTCTGCCGGCGCTGCGGACAAGGTCCTCCACCTGCGCCGAGGGGTGGGAGGGGTCGATCACGATCGAAAAGATCCCGCAGGACCGCGGGGGTAGCGCGGCAGGCCGACGAACTGGGTCGGGCCCGCGACCGCCGCCAGCAGCCGGTCCAGGCTCAATAGCAGCGCGTGGGCCGACCCGTCGATGGAGAAGCGCTCCAGGAACCTGCGGGTTCAGCTGCCCCACCGCGCCGATCAGGCTGTCCCCGACCAGTACCGCGGCCGCCCGACCGGGCCGCGAACACCGGGTGCTCGCAGGGCGCGAATTCGCCGCTCAGGTGGAACCGGTCCAGGACCTGTTCGGCCGCCGCGCGGGCATCGAAGAAGCTGGTCGGTCGGACCCCCTGCCAGGCCGGAAGGCTCAGCTGCGGCCCGATAACCGCGGTCAGCACGGTGCGCTCGTCCGGCAGGTGGCCCCGGCGCGGGACGTAGATCTTCCCGATTTCAAAGAGGGCGATGTCGGACTCGAAGTAGCGGGCGTTGGCCGACAGCGCCTCCAGCAGGTGCGGCAGGGCGGCGGTCTTGAGCACGCTCTCCTCCGAGCGCAGCGGGGTTGTGCACGGCCAGCGGAGCCGCGTCCGGCGGCATCAGCAATTCGCCCAGCCCGGCGCCGATTTCGTCGGTGCCGGCGTCGGCGTCGCAGTAGAGTCCGGCCAGGCGTTCGGGGCTGGTCAGGGTGTAGGTGATCGCTTCCTGGGAAGCCGGCCGCCACCATCGCGCTCCGGGCCCGCTCGATCCGGTCGTCGTACTCGAGCGGAACCACGTCGGGCAAGCCGCCGCTGGGCAGGCTGGCCGGGATCGAATCGAACCCGATCATCGCCGCGACCTCCTCGACCAGGTCGGCCGATCCGGCCCACGTCGCCCCGAAAGTGCGGCACCGAGACCCTCCAGCCCGGAGTCCCAATTCTTCCGCCCGGAAGCCGGCCCGCTCAAGCGCGCCCACCACCTGCGCGCGGGGGTAGCTGACCCCCAGCAGGCGCGGAATCTGGGTCAGATCGAACGAAATGCTGCGCTCGGGCTCGGGCTCCGGGTAGGCGTCGGCCCAGACGTCCTGCCCGCGTCCGGCGCCCATTTCCTCGGCCAGCCCGATCGCCCGCCGCAGCGCGGCGATGGTCGTCTCCGGCGAGAGCCGCTGCTCGAATCGCCGCGCCGCCTCGCTGGGCAGGCCCAGGCGGCGGGCGGTGTTGCGGATCCGCCGCGAGGCGAAGTTGGCCGACTCCAGCAGGATCGTCGTGGTCGAATCGGTCACCTCGGACGAAAAAACCGCCCATGACACCGGCCAGCCCGACCGGACCCGCGGAGTCGACGATCACCAGGTCCTCGGGCGAGAGCCGGCGCAGGTTCTGGTCCAGGGTCAGGAGCTCCTCGCCATCCCGCGCGCGCCGCACGCCGATGCTGTTTCCGGCCAGCTTGTCGTAGTCGAACGCGTGCAGCGGCTGACCGTACTCGAGCATGACGAAGTTGGTGATGTCGACGATGTTGTTGATCGGGCGCTGTCCGGCCGCCTCCAGGCGCCGCGCCAGCCAGTCCGGCGAGGGCCCGATGCGCACGTCGGTCAGGTAGGCGACCGAGTAGCGGGGGCAGTCCCCGGCGTCCTCGATGGAGACCTCCAAGCGCCGGCAGTTCGCCTTCAACGCGGTGCTCTGCCAGCTGCGGGGGCTTGAAGTCCTGCTCGAAGAGTCCGGCCACGTAGCGGGCCACGCCCAGCATGGCCAGGCAGTCGGAGCGGTCGGGTTTCAGGTCCAGCTCGACCGTTTCGCCCGCCCAGGTAGGAGACCAGCTCCGCCCCGACCGGCGCGTCCGCGGGAAGCACCAGGATCCCGGAGTGATCTTCGGATATTCCCAGTTCGGCCCCCGGAGCAGATCATCCCGCGGCTTTCGACGCCGCGCAACTTGGCCGGGCGCAGCTCCTCCAGCGGGCGGTCGTCCTTGTAGGCGTTGTAGAGCATCGCCCCGACCTGGGCCAGCGGGACCCGGTCGCCGACGCCGAAATTGGCCGCGCCGGGTAACCACCTGCAGCCGGCCCTCGCCGAAATCCACCGTCACCAGCAGGAGGCGGTCGGCGTTGGGGTGGGGGTCGATCGAGACGACTTCGCCGACCCGCACCGCCGATCCCCAGTGGGACCCGACCGATTCGATCCGCTCGACTTCGATCCCGGCCATCGTGAGCCGTTCGGCGATCGCCTCGGCCCCGACCGGCAGGTCGACGTAGTCGGAGAGCCAGAGCAGCGGAACGCGCATTGCGGGCGGCCCGCCTAGGTGACCGCGAACTGGCGCAGGAAGCGCAGGTCGTTGCGGTAGAAGTGGCGGATGTCGTCGATCCCGTGCCGGATCATCGCGATGCGCTCCACGCCCATGCCGAACGCGAAACCGCAGTAGCGGTCCGGATCGTAGCCGACCTTGGCCAGCACGTTGGGATGGACCATGCCGGCGCCCAGCAGCTCGACCCAGCCGGTGTAGGAGCAGACCCGGCAGCCGTCATCGCAGAACGGGCAGGACATGTCGGCCTCGCAGGAGGGCTCGGTGAAGGGGAAGTAGCTGCCGCGGATACGCAGCTTGCGCTCGCGGCCGAACATCGAGCGGACGAAGAATTCAAGCGTTCCGCGCAGGTCGGCCATGGTCACGCCGGTGTCGATGGCCAGGCCCTCGACCTGGTGGAACATCGCCTCGTGGGTGGCGTCCACGTCCTCGTAGCGGAAACACTTGCCGGGCACGATGATCCGCACCGGCGGGGGCACCTGCTCCATGACCCGGGCCTGGGCCGGCGAGGTGTGGGTGCGCAGCAGCATCCGGCCCGGATATCCGGGCGCGTCAAGGAAGAACGTATCCCACATGGCGCGGGCCGGATGACCCTCGGGAATGTTGAGCTTGGAGAAGTTGTAGTCGTCGGACTCGACCTCGGGGCTGGCCACGGTGCGGAAGCCGATCCGCGCCAGCACCTGCCGGATCTCGTTGATGGTGGCGGTGATCGGATGCAGGCCCCCGGTGCGCGCGGCGTATCCGGGCATGGTCACGTCCAGCGGCGCGAGCCCGGAGCGGGCCAGCTGGCGGCGGCGCTCCTCCAGGGCCTGGGTGAGAAGGTCGCGGGCGGTGTTGGCGGCGCGTCCGGCGGCGGGGCGCTCGGCGGCCGGCAGCTTGCCGATCTGGCGCAGCAGGGCGGTGAGTTCGCCCGAACGGCCCAGGTAGGTGAGCCGCCAGTCTTCCAGCCCGGCCCGCTCGGTCGTCGCCAGCTCGGCGGTGGCGCGGGCGGTCAGTTCCGCCAGGCGGTCTTGCATTGGGGTCCGCCGGGTCGGGGAGTTTTCCCGATTCGGCCGTGCGTGCGGCTAGGCGGCCAGGGCCTTGGCGGCCGAGGCGCAGAGGACGGCGAACACGCGCGGGTGCTTGACCGCCAGCTCGGCCAGCATCTTGCGGTCCACGGCGATGTCGGCCTTGCGCAGTCCGGCGATGAAGCGGCCGTAGGGAAGGCCGTTGGCACGGGAGGCGGCGTTGATCCGCATGATCCACAGCCGGCGCAGGTCGCGCTTGCGCAACCGGCGCCCGATGTAGGCGTAGTCCTGGGCGTGCCGCTCGGCTTCCTTGGCCACCCGGAAAAGGCGGTGGCGGGCGCCGTAGCGCCCCTTGCCCAGCTTGATCAGGCGGCGGTGTCGTCGGTGCCGGGCGACGGCGTTGGTTGCTCGGGCCATTGCTGCGTGCTTGCTTTAGCGGGTCAGAGCGATTTGGGGTTCAGCATCGCCCGCACGCGCTTGGCGAACGCGGGGGAGAGCTTGCGCGGGACGTGCTTTGCCTTACGGGCGCGGTAGCTTTTTTTGCCGCGCAGGTGGCCGGCGGTGCCCTTGGCGTGCAGCATCTTGCCATTGCGGGTCACGCGGATGCGCTTGGCCGCCGCTTTGCGGGTTTTCATTTTCGGCACAGTAATACCTGGGAGTGCGGCTAAACCGGGGCGGGCAAAACAGGGGCGATTCTAGCACGGTTGGCGGGGTTCCCTTCTTGGGGGAGCGCCCGCGGCGGCCTGGTTCGGGCCGGATTCTAGCGGTCCGGAGCGATCCTTTCCGGGTCCTCGAATTTGCCCTCCTGGGCCAGGCTAATGACCTCCTCGGAATCGTCACGGCGGCGTCCGTCGGCGATCTCGAGCAGGGCCACGTTGGCCGCGTCCGGTCCGCCGCCCTGGAACCCCGGGGTTTCAAGCACCAGCGGGAGCCCGGCAAACAGCGGGTGGCGCAAGGTCCGGGCTATGCCGCCCATCCCGATGAAGCCCTCGCCCAGGTTGGCGTGCCGGTCGCGCAGCTCCCCGCAATCGACCTTCGAATCGTTAACGTGCATCACCCTGAGGCGGTCGCCGATCCCGCCCCCTTCGATTTCCGCGGCGAGCCTGGCGATGCCGGCGTCCTCGCGCAAATCGTAGCCGCACGCGAAGGCGTGCGCGGTGTCGATGCAGACCCCCAGGCGGGGATCCCCGCCCAGCTCGCCGATCACCCGCCCGAGCTCGGAGACATCCCCGCCGATGATGCGGGCGTTGCCGGCGGAGTTCTCCAGGATCAGCCGCGCCGACCCGGCGTGCTCGGCCAGGACCTGTCCGAGCGCGTCCACGATCGAATCCAGGACCCCCTCGAAGCCCAGCCCGTAATTGCTGCCCAGGTGGACGATCAGGCCCTCGTGGCCGAGGGTGTCGCAGATCGCGAGTCCGGCCACCGTGGCCGCGATCGACTTCTCCCAGACCGGCGGGTTGGCTTCGCGCGAACCGAAGTTGGCCAGGTAGATCCCGTGCGAAAAAATCGGCCCGACCGCGGCCGCCGCGGCAGCATCCCTGAAGCGCGCGACCTGCTCCGGCTTGTAGCTTCGGGCCCGCCACTGCATCTTGTTGCTGCCGAACACCTGCGCGCAGCCGATTCCCAGCTCGGCGATGCGCTCCAGGCCGAAGTTGTTGGCGGCGGTCGCCGAGACGTGCGCTCCCAGCGGGCGGGCGGGCGCCATTCAATCCCCGCCCGGGCGCGCTGTTGGGAGGGCCAATAAAATTTGTAATGACATACCGTCTTTCGCCTCGCCGCACCTTGCCGGAACCGAATTGCCCGCCCGAATAGCGCTCGTCCACGCCACCGAACTGGCGGTTGAGCCTATCAACCAGGCGTTCGCCGAGCTTTACCCGGAAGCGCAACTGTCCAACATTCTGGATGACTCGCTGCTGTCCGACCTCGGCGCCAACGGCGGCGAGGTTGCCCCCGACCTGCTCGATCGGCTGGCCAGCCTGGTCCGCTACGGCGAGACCGCCGGGGCCGACGCGGTGCTGCTGACCTGCTCGAGCTTCGGCCCGGCGGCGGCCGAATTCGGCCAGCTGGTCGACGTGCCCTTCTTCCGCGCCGACGACGCCCTCATCGATGCGGCCCTGCAGCGCGGCGACCGCATCGGCGTCGTGGCGACGGTCCCATCGGCGGTGGCCACGGCCGAACAGGCCCTGGCAACGGCGGCGGCGGCGGCCGGGCGCCGGATCGAGGTATCCTCGGCGCTCTGCGCCGAATCTTTCGCGGCCTTAAAGGATGGCGACCAGGACCGGGCCGACCGCCTGGTGGCCGACGCGGCCGCCGGCCTGGCGGCCGAATGCGATGTCGTGATCCTGGCCCAGTACTCGATGACCGGGGCCGTCGCCAAGCTGCCGCCCGGCCTCAACGAGCGGGTCCTCTCCAGCCCCCACCAGGGCGTTATTCGTCTCAAATCGTTGTTCGAAGGAGCTAACTGATGCTCAAATCTGCACTGCGCGGTCGGCTCCTGGGAGTCGTGCTGGGGATGGCGATGGCGGCGGTCCTGCTGTCCGCCTGCGAGACCCAGGCCGAGCCCGAAACCAACGAGGTCCTGGTCGAGGACCGGGTGGCCGCCCTGGAAGCGACCGTTCGCGACCTGCAGTCGCAGATCGACAGCCTTCCCACTCCGGCCCCGCCCACCGTCGTGACGGTTACGCCCTCGCCGACCCCGACGCCGATCGTGATCCCGACCCCGACGCCGCGGGTTACCCCGACCGAGGGAGTTCCGGAGCCGCTCCAGACCGGCACCGTCTCGACCGGCGGCGGAGTCCTGAACGTCCGCTCCGGACCCTCGCTCAGCGACGAGATCCTGGAGACCCTTTCCGACGGATCGGTGATCTCCCTGACCGGGAACCGGGAGTCGGGGACCACCTACGACTGGCTGGAACTGACCAACGGTGGCTGGGTGGCCACAGAGTTCGTCGTCCTGGACGAATAACCCGCCGCACCGAACCGAACATGGCGCCGGTGCTGATCACCGGCGCGGCCGGCTTTGCCGGGCGCTGGCTCAGCGCGGCCTGCCGGCGGGACGGTGATGACGTTGTCGGCCTGGGGCTGGCGCCCGGCCCGGGCGGCCCCGACGGCTGGGTCAGCTGCGACATCACCGACGGCGACGCCCTCGACGCCGCGATCGTCGAGATCAAGCCCCGCATCACCTATCACCTGGCGGCGATCGCCGCTCCCGCGCTGGCGAATTCGGACCAGCGCCGGGCCTGGACCGTCAACCTGCTGGGGACCCTGAACCTGCTGGCCGCGCTCGCAAGGCACAGCCCCGGATCGACCCTGCTGCTGGCCTCCTCGGCCGCGGTCTACGGCGCGGTCGAGCGGTCCGACTGCCCGCTTTCCGAGAGCCATCCGGCCGCCCCGGCCGACTGTTACGGGGCCACCAAACGGGCGGCCGAACTGGCAGTGCTGGGCGGCCCCGGCGCGGACCTGCGGGTACACGTCGCGCGCGCCTTCAACCACCTCGGCCCGGGCCAGGACGCGGACTTCCTGCCGGGCAAGCTCGCGGCGCGCGGTGGCCGACATCAGCGCCGGCCTGTCCCCGCCCCGGCTCAGCCTGGGATCGCTCGGCGACTGGCGCGACCTGACCGACGTGCGCGACGTCGTCCGCGCCTACCGGGCGATTCGCGGCGCGCGGGCAGCCCGGCCGGATATACAACGTGTGCTCGGGGCGGGCGATTCCGATGTCCGACCTGGTCGCCTGCTTCTGCGACCGCGCCGGTGTTCCAATTGAAGTGGATACCGACGCCGCGGCGTCCCGGATCGGCGCTTCCCTTCCTCGAAGGCGACTATTCGCGCCTTGGCCGCGACTGCGGCTGGCGGCCCGAGATCGCGCTTCGGCAGAGCGTTTCCGACGCCCTCGCGCGGCACCTTCCGGACCGACTATCCAACGAAGTACCCGACCCATCATCCAATCCCTGAGGAAAGGCCGCCCGTGAGCGCCCCCGCCCTAGAACAGATCAAATTCGGCAACCGACGGCTGGCGCGCCCGGATAGCCGGCGAGTTCACGTTTCGCAACGTCGCCCGCGTGGCCCAGGGAGTCGCCGATTACGCCGCCGAGCGCTGGGACCTTGGCCGGCCGGTGGTGGTCGGCTACGACCACCGCTTCGGCTCGGACGCGTTCGCGCGGCTGGCCGCCCGCGTCCTGGCCGACAACGGGATATCGTGCCGGCTGACCGCCGATCCCGCGCCCACCCCGGCGATCGCCTACGCGGCCGGGATCATGCCGGCGGCCGGGGGCGCTGATCGTGACCGCCTCGCACAACCCGCCGGCCGACAACGGGATAAAGCTGCGCGATCCGACCGGGCGCGGCGCTCCCTCCGGCTGAGCTGGGGCTGGTCGAGCAGGCGATCGCCGAGCGCGCCGGAGAGTTCCGGGCGATCCCGGATTCGGAGGCCGATCTGGACCCCCGGATCGAGGAATTCGATCCCGCCCCGGAGTACCTCGACTCGCTGGCGCGGGCCTTCGACCTTGCCGATCTGGCCCGGGTCGGGCCGTTCGTGGTCGACTCGATGTTCGGGTCGGGGGCCGGGTACCTGGGGCGCGCATTCGCCCCGCGCCGGCGTCGATCCCCGGCTCACCGAGGTCCGCGGCGGAGCGCAACCCGCTTTTTCCGGGACTTTCCCGGCCGGAGCCGATTCCGGCCCGCACTGCCGGGCCGGCCAGGGCGCGGTGATCGGGAATTCGGCCGCGGGTCGGTATCCTCAACGACGGCGACGGCGACCGCCTGGGAATCGTGGACGAGAACGGCGCCTTCGTCGACCAGCTTGCGGGTAATGTCGCTGCTGGCCTGGGGAGTCCTCACCGATGCGGAGACCGCCGGTCCGCTGGTGCGAACCCTGACCACGTCGGCGATGCTGGACGCGCTGGGGCAACGCTACGGACAGCCGGTCTACGAGACCGGCGTGGGGATGAAATTCGTCGCCCCCAAGATGCAGGAAGTAGGCGCCGCCCTGGGCGGGGAAGAGAGCGGCGGATACGTCTTCGCGCGGCCACATGCCCGAACGCGACGGCATGTTTTCGGGGCTGGCGTTTCATGCAGCTGATGCGACGCCGCTCGGCCCCGGCCGAGCGAGCTGGTCGAGCAGTTGTTCTCAGAGCTCGGACGGAGCTACCACTACTCGCGTTACGACCTGCAGTTCGACGCCTCCGCGCGGCCGCAGATCCTGGACCGGGTCGAGAACTGGCAGCCCGGCAGCCTGATCGGCCAAAAGGTCGTGGACCGGTTTTCAGAAGACGGCTACAAGCACGTGCTCGCCGACGGATCCTGGGTGCTGATCCGCTTCTCGGGCACGGAACCGCTGTTGCGCGTTTACGGCGAAGCGCCTTCGGCGGCGGACCTTGCGGCGCTGCTGGCGCGGGGGCGCGAGGCGGCCGGCGTTTAGGCCGCGGCGACTCCGACCTAGACCATCGGAAAGGCCGGCACCGGTCCGCGCACGGTCAGCGAAACGCTGGATCCGGGCTGTAGCCCGGCCCCGGCCGGGCCCTGACTGCG
>CAXXYJ010000048.1:0-11143 GCA_963664795.2 Chloroflexota bacterium
TCATCGCGTCGACGTCCTCGCCCTCGACCCGCAGGCCGTAGCGCACGCCGTGGAAGCGGGCCAGGTTCGAGGACGCCTCGGCCGGGGCCAGCAGGTAGTAGGTCGAGAGCGCGTAGCGGGTGTGCGGCAGCGATACCCTGACCGGCTCGGCGCCCAGGTCGGCGAACAGGGCGATCGCGTCCATCACCGCCGTTTCCACCCGCGGATCGAGGCCGGCGGCAAAGTACTCCACCGGCACCCCGATGCGCAGCCCGGCGATGCTCCGGCCGAAGCTTCCCTCGAAATCCTCCGGCGGCAGGGCCAGGCTGGTCGAATCGCGCGGATCGTGGCCGGCGATGGCCGAGAGCAGGATGGCCGCGTCGCGGACCGACTTGGTGATCGGTCCGATCTGGTCGAGCGAGGAGGCGAACGCCACCAGGCCGTAGCGCGACACCCGTCCGTAGGTGGGCTTGAGCCCGACCGTCCCGCACAGGGCGGCCGGCTGGCGGATCGACCCGCCGGTGTCGGATCCGAGCGCGGCGACCGCCAGATCGGCCGCCACCGCGGCCGCCGACCCGCCGGAGGATCCGCCCGGCACGCGGTCAAGGTCCCAGGGGTTGCGGACCGGGTAGAAGGCCGAGTTCTCGTTCGACGAGCCCATCGCGAACTCGTCCATGTTGGCCTTGCCCAAAAAGACCGCGCCGGCCTCGCGCAGCCGCTGCACCACGTAAGCGTCGTAGGGCGGAATGAAATCGGAGAGTATCCGGCTGGCGCAGGTGGTCCGGATACCTCGGGTGGCCAGGACGTCCTTTAAGGCGATCGGAATGCCGGTCAGCGGACCGGCCGTCCCGGCGGCGATTCGTTCGTCGGCCGACTGCGCCTGCTCCAGGGCCAGCTCGTCGGTCACCAGCAGGTAGGCGCCCAGATCGGGGTTTACGGCCTCGATCCGCTCAAGGTAGGCGCGGGTGAGTTCGAGCGAAGAGAAATCGCCCGCCGCCAGCCCGGCGCGGGCGTCGGCGAGCGAGAGCGAACAGAGCCGGCTCACTGATCCAGCACCGCCGGCACGGCGAAGAAACCGGCCCGCGATTCGGGGGCGTTGGAGAGCGCCTCCTCGCGCGGGAGCGAGGGTTCGGCCTCGTCTTCGCGCAGCGGCAGCTCGGTCCGGACCACCATCGCGGTCGGGGCGATCTGGTCGGTGGCGAGCTGTTCCAGATCGGCAAAATGCGCCAGGATCTGGCCCAGCTCGGACTGCAGCCGCTTTTTTTCGTCGTCGCCCAGTTCCAGCCGCGCCAGGCGCGCCACGTGATCGATCGTGGCCGCGTCCAGGCGGTTCCGGGGGTCGCTGTCAGATGTTGCCAATTTGCCCCGCAAAAGAAATCGAGCCGCCGGGAGAAACCGGAGGCCCGAAGATGTAAACCGACCCGGTCAAGTTTAGGAATTGCCCGTTCCGAATGGGTCGCCAGCGCCCTTAGAATGACTCCGTTCGGAAGCCCGGCGCCCGGGCAATTGAAGATCGACGCGGCCCATGGACCTCCCCTTAATCCCTTCGTTTCACCCGGCCACCATCCGCCAGGGCCTGTCGCTGCAAGAACGCTGCCGGATCGCCGAAGAGGCCGGCTTCAGCTACACGATGGTGAACCTTAAGGAAGCGGTCGATCTGGACCGCGAGCGGGGAGCCGGCGCGTTCGCGGACCTGCTCTCGGGTCACGGCCTCAGCGCCGGCGGCATGAGCGGCGTACCCGCCTCGACCGCCGACCCCGAGGAATACGCGCGCGACCTTGACGCCCTGCCCGAGCGCTGCGAAATGGCCCGGTCGCTCGGCGGCAGCAACATCATGCACTTTGTTCCCAACCGCTCGAGCATGCCCGAGGCCGAATTCGAGGCCCTCACCGTCGCCCGGCTTTCAGACATCGGATCGGTCCTTGGCGACTACGACCTCAAGCTGGCCATCGAATGGCTGGGGCCCAAGCAGCTTGAGGACCTGCCCTACCCGTTCCGGGCCGGGATCAAGATGGCGCTCGATCTGGCCGACGCCAGCGGGCAGGCCAACATCGGCATCCTGGTGGATCCGGTGCACATGTGGGGCGCCCGCCAGGCGATGGCCGACATCGAGCGGCTGGCCTCGGGCCGGGTGTTTGCGGCCCACTTCGACGACTTCCCCGAGGGCGACCCCGACGTCCTCATCGACGACGACCGAATAATGCCCGGGGACGGAATCATCGACCTGGCCGCCTTCTGCCGCCACACCGTGGCAGCCGGCTACAGCGGCTCGATCGAGGTCGAACTGTTCAATCCCGTCATCCGGCTCCGCGATCCGGTGGAGGTTTCGCGCGAGGCCCGCGAGAAGTCGGCGGCGGTAATCGCGGCCGCGCTCGGATAACGATCCCGGGCGCGTCCGCGTCGTCATGATCCGGACTTGAACCAACCGCCGGTCAGTTCGCGCCGCCAGCTCCTTTTCGGCGGGCTTGCCCTGGCCGGAATCCTGGGCGTGGGCTCCGGCCTTTACGCGATCCTGCGCGACGTGGAGGTGGAGGCGCCCCAGCCGGTCGCCGCGACCCCCACACCGGCCCCCGCCCCGACCGTTACCGCGACCCCGACGCCGCCGCGGCTGACCGGTTCCGACCCGACCTTAACGCCCAGCCCCACCCCGGAGCCGGCGCCGACGGTCACCGCCTCCCCGACGTCGACGCCGGAACCCGAGCCCGAGCCCGCATACGATCCCGGGCCGCGCGGGGTCTTGAGCGGGCGTCCGCTGAACGAGCACGTCATCCGGCGGCGGCCAGTCGCGGTCAAGGTCGCCAACAATCCCGAGGCCCGCCCGCAGTGGGGCCTGCAGGCCGCCGACATCGTTTACGTGCATCCGACCGAGGCCCGGATCACGCGCTACACCGCGATCTTCCAGTCGCTCCTGCCCAACCGCATCGGCCCTTCCCGCTCGGCGCGCCTGATCGACGTCGAAATCGCCAGCGAATACCAGTGCCTGCTGGCCCACGTCGGCGGGAGCCCCGGCGTGCTCGAAAAACTGAAGGTGCTGGGCCCGCTGGACATCGAGGGGCTCTATTTCCCGCTCGGCCGGGTCTTTTACCGGACCACCGACGCCCAGCCCCCCAACAACACCTTCATCGACGCCCAGAACGTGGCGCTGGAAGGCCGCGCCCGCGGGCTGCCGACCCTGGTCGACATCGACTCCTGGGAATTTGACCGCGACGGGACCGAGTATTCCCGCGCACTGCAGACGGTCTCGCTCCCGTCCGAGCCCGGCTACCCGGACCTTTTCCGCAGCTTCTACAGCTACGACCCGGCCCAGGCCAACTACCTGCGGTTCCTGGCCGCCCGGCCGCACGTGGACATGGCCACCGGCGATCAGATCAGGGTCGAGAACGTGGTTATCCAGTGGACCAACATCCACGATTCGCAGATCGTCGAGGACTACCTGGGCGCCCTGAGCCAGATAATTCCCCTAACCGGCAGCGGACGGGCGATGATTTTCAAGGGCGGAAGCATGACCGAGGGACGCTGGTCGCGGCCCGGCCTGTCCGATCGGACCCAGTTCTACGACCGGGCCGGGGCGCCGGTCAAATTCAAGCCCGGAAACACCTGGATCCACACCCTGGACCTGGAGAGCACGGTAGCAATCGAGTACCCTCAGTGATCATTTTTGATTTCGGGCTGGCCCACTGGCTGGCAATCGGCCTCGGCCTGGCCCTCATCGCAATCGGCGCGGGCTACCCGCTGCTGCGCGGACTGCTCCGGCGCGTGCGCACGACCGGACCGGCGACCCCGGACCCCGCCGCCGGCCCCGATTCCCAGTTCCGCCGGCCCGGGACCTGAGCGTTGCCCCGCAACATCATCGACTGCACCCGCTGGCTGCGCGGCGACGGCGAGTCCGATGAAGCCGAATTCCTCGATTTTGAGAGCGGCGATTCGCGCGGCGACACCGCCCGCCGCACCGCGTTGCGCCTGCCGGCCGGCAGCGGCACCTACATCGTCGGGCAGGCATTCGCCGACATCGACGGGGCTTCGCTGTCGGAACTGGACGTCGCCAGCTTCTTCGGCGAGGGGGTGGTGGCCAAGTTCAATTTCGCCGGCGCCGGCATGGTCACCGAGGAGCACCTGCAGTCCGGTATCGGCCAGCTGGTCCGGTCCGGCGACATCCTTCTATTGGCCAACACCGGCGACCGCGAAGGGGCGCCGCAGCTGAGCGCCGGTGCCACGCAGTGGATCGTGAACCAGGGCATCAAGCTGGTCGGATTCGACGAATCGTTCGCGATCGAGCGGAGCGGGTCGCAGGCCAACCACCGCCGGCTGCTGGGCGCCGGAATCGGCGTGATACACAACCTGGTGAACCTGGACCGAACGTCCGGCCGACGGGTCGCCGTCATGGCCCTGCCGCTGGCCCTGCTCGGCACCGCCAGCGCCCCATGTCGGGTCGTGGTCATCGACTGACCGGTCCCGCTCGGCCGGGAAGGTCTATTCGACGGGGCCGCCGCCGTTACGGCTGATCTTTCTCCTGCATGATCTGGATGAGGTTGCCGCATGTATCGTCGAAAACCGCGGTGACAACGGTTCCCAGATCCGTCGGCGCCTGCACGAATCGCACGCCTTTGGCCGCGAGACGATCGTGCTCGGCTCCGACATCGTCGACCGTGAACGCGGTGAAGGGGATCCCGTCCTCCACGAGCGCCTGCCGGTACGGGATGACTGCCGGGAGCCCGGCCGGCTCCAGCACCAGCTCCGTTCCTTCCGGCTCTTCCGCGGACACGACGGTGATCCAGGCGTGCTCGCCCATCGGAATGTTGTGCTTGAGGCGGAAACCGAGCGTTTCGGTGTAGAAGCGCAGCGCCTTCTGCTGGTCGTCCACGACGACGCTGGTATGGCCAATTCTCATTTCTCGGATTCCCTCGCTGGCGAGTTGTCGTTGCGGTCGTCTGGAGGGACCGGCCACCGCTCCCCGATCTCCTTTAAGGGTTCGCCTACGAACCAGTGGAGCTTGGATCTCCCCACGCGCCGCGTGCGAATCAGGCCGGCGGATTCCAGAACGCCCAGGTGCTGCGAAACCGCCTGCCGCGAGGAGTCGATGCCGTGCTTCATCACCAGGCGCGAGCAGAGCTCGAAGAGCGACTGACCCGATCGTTCGACGAGCTCATCCAGAATTGCCCGCCTGGTCCGGTCAGCGATCGCGCGGTAAATGTCCACATCGGATTCCCGGTCAGGCGTTCGCTTCCATGACTCGATAATACGCAAGCTCCTACTTGCATGTCAAAAACGAAGTTCGCATGGGACCGACCGGATCGTTGCGGTCGCCCGACGCCGAGCCCAAACGAGGATCTGCTCGGCGTGTTGTGCGGCTGCGGCTGACAAACGTACTTTCGGGCGCCCGGCACTGGCGGCGGCCTGATGATTACCCGCCCGGCGGGCAGTGAGTCTTTTCCGTCGCCGGCCCGCAGCGTCTGCGCCGCCCCTATCGGTTAAGCAACCCGACCGCGATTTCCTGGGCCTCGACGATGTCGAGGGCGAACCGGTCGGCGGGGACGTCCTTTAGGACCTTCAGGGCTTCCAGCGCGTCTCTCGGTGCGCCGGACAACCCCATGACCACGCAGTCGGTGTCCTGGGCGTTGGCCACATCGATCATCTGCTCCACCACGAGCGCGGCGCTGTCATCGACGTAGGCGGTCTCCGAAAAATCAAGGATCACGACCTCGTGGTCGCGTATGTCGGCGCTGATGGCGTTGATCAGCTTGCTGGAAGATGCCACTGTGAAGCTGCCCCGAAGTGAAACCAGTCCGACCCGGGCCGAGAACGCGTCCGCCGACTCCGCGCCGCCCCCTTCCGGCAGAAAGCTCGTATCCAGCAGGGGCAGCGAGACCACGCTGTCAAGTTCCAGGCGCTCGAACTGCCGGGCGCTGGCCATGCCAGCCGCGATCAGCCCGATCGCCACCGCGGTGACCAGGTCCAGGAAAACGGTCAGCCCGAGCGTGATGGCCATCACCAGGAGATGCTCGCGCTGGACCCGGTGGATGCGCGTCACGAAGCGCCAGTCGACTATGTCCCAGCCCACTTTCATCAGAATCCCGGCCAGCGCCGCGTGCGGGATCGCCTCCACGTACCTGCCCACGCCCAGCACCAGGGCAAGCAGGATCGCCGCCCTGATCGCGCCCGAGACCGGCGTCCGCCCGCCGGCCCGAATGTTCACGACCGTCCCCAGGGTCGCGCCGGCGCCGGGCAGGCCCCCGATGAATCCGGCGATCAGGTTGCCGATGCCCTGGCCCACCAGCTCCCGGTTCGGGTTGTGACGGGTGCGCGTCATCGTATCGGCGATCAGCGACGTGAGCAGGCTGTCGATCGCCCCCAGCAGGGCGATGGTGACGGCCGGCTGAACCGCCCTGACCAGGACGTCGGCCGAGTAATCCGGCAGCTGCAGGCTCGGCAGTCCGCTCGGCACGTCGCCGATCACGGGGGCGTCGGTGAGCCAGGTCACCCCCAACAGCGTTCCGACGATGAGCGCCGCCAGGGTGGGCGGCAGGTACTTGCGGAACTTGGCCGGCCAGCCGATTCCGACCGCGAGGGTGGCGGCGGCGATCGCGAACGCCGACGGATTGAAATTGGCGATCGCCTCGGGCCATGCCGCGACCGCGCCATTGGGGCCGCCGGTGGCCACCGGGGCGCCCATGAATGGCAGGGTGTGCACCAGCATCACGATGATGCCGATCCCGGTCATGAACCCGGAGATGACCGAATAGGGCGTGTAGGAGACGAAGCGGCCGATTCGCAGGAACCCCAGCAGCGCCTGGATCAATCCGGCCATGATCACCACCGTGAACGCCTCGGCCAGGCTGTTGGCGTGGCTGGTGACGATGACCGCCATCGCCACCGACATCGGGCCGGTGGGTCCGGAGATCTGGGAGCGGGTGCCGCCGAATACGGCCGCGAAGAACCCGACCGCGATCGCCCCGTAGAGACCGGCCACGGGCCCGAGCCCGGAGGCAACGCCAAAGGCAAGCGCCACCGGCAGGCCGACAACCGCCGACGTGACGCCGCCGAAGATGTCGCCGCGGAACGTCTGGAGCGAGTACTTCAAATCAGCGACCGCCGGCCGGCCGGCGGCGCCCCGCAACCGGACCCGGGGGCGCCGGCGCGCTCAGCCCGCCCGCGATTCGAACCATGCCGGTCGGCGGCGGCCAGGAAACTCACCGCCGGCCGCCAGGCGATTTCAGGCGGCCGGCGACGAGGATCAACTGCCGGATCCGTTCTCACCGCGCTTCAGAGCGTCGGAATGGCCGATCGGCCCGGCGGACGCGGACGGGGTCGGCTCAGGATCCGGACACATCCCACCACATGCGCAGGTCGTCCTCGAACGGCTTTGCGTATTCCTCCGAACCGACCAGGCCGATCTGGCCGCGCCCCACGTTGGCGCTGCCCTTGGCGTCCATGCGCGGATCGACGTAGCGCTCGCACCAGGTTTCCAGGTCCGCGCGCAGCCGAGCGCGAACGCCGGCGTGGGCGGGCGAATCGCTCAGGTTTTCAAGTTCCCCGGGATCGTTGAGCAGGTCGTAGAGCTCACTTTCGCCCAGCTGGTAATGGTAAATGAACTTCCAGCGGCTTTCGCGGACCATGCGGGTCGGACCGTATTCGTCGACCACGAACACGCTTTTCTCCGGCCCGATTCCGGCGCCCCGCAGCAGCGAGGAGAAATCGCGTCCCGGCAGAGGGCGGTCCCAGGCCGGATCGACTCCCAGGTAGCCGAGCAGGGTGGGGGCGTAGTCGTACTGGCTCAGCAGTTGCTCGCAAACAAGCCCCTGCGGGACGTGGCCGGGGCGCGAGATCAGCGACGGGACCTTGACCGCGGTGTCGAGCATGCAGAACGGATAGGTGCCGTTGCCCTTGCCCCAGATGCCGTGGTGGCCCATGTTCATCCCGTTGTCGGCGTTAAAGACCACCAGGGTGTTCTCGCGCAGGCCGCTTTCCTCGAGCCAGTCGAGCAGGCGCCCGATGTTGCGGTCCATCTCCTCGATCGCGGCAAAGTAGCCGCTCAGCGCGATGCGGCGGTTCTCGGGCGTATCGCCTATGGTGGCGGCGCTCTCTTCCTTCCAGATCTGGTTCGGGTGGACCGGCTCGCAGGGGACCGATTCGAAGGCGCAGTTGTCGTAGTAATCGCCGAACACGTCCGCCGGGTGGTGTTCGCGGGTCCAGGGCGCGTGCGGGGCGGTGTAGTGGACGTTCAGCGAGAAGGGCGCGTCCGCGCCGCGCTGTTCTTCCAGATAGGCGAGCGCGTTGTCGGTTATCAGGTCGGAGACGTACCCCTCCGGGCGATGGAGTTTGCCGTCCGAGAGCATCGGCGGATTGAAATAGTCGCCGGCCCCGCCGGCGTGGGCGCTCCAGTGCCCGAATCCCAGCTGCGCCTGCGGCGAGACGCCCAGGTGCCACTTGCCGCTGAGCGCGCAGTCGTAGCCGGCCTCGGACAGGGCCTCAACGTAGGACCGACGCCCGGCGAGGTATTGAATTTCCAACCCGTCCTGTTCCAGCTCGGCCGAATTCCCGGCCCGCAGGAAATCCTGCACCCCGTGCTGCGAGGGGATCTGCCCGGTCAGGATCGAGGCCCGCGCCGGCGAGCAGACCGGCGAGGCGCAGAAAAAGTTGGTGAACCTGATCCCGGTCGCGGCCAGCCGGTCCAGGTTCGGGGTGCGCACCTCCTCGTTGCCGGCGCAACCCATCGCCCAGGCGCCCTGATCGTCGCTGAGGATAAAAAGCAGATTCGGTGTTTGCGGGTCGGTGCTGGCCATTGCTCTCCCGTGCCAAAGCTTGGGGCCCGGACGGCCCCGGCGGCGCCGGCCCGAAGCCGGTCGCCTTCACGATATACGAACCCGGCGCCGGGCGGGCCCGGTCGACCGGGTTCAGCCGCGCCGGTCGGTGGCTAGCGCGAACCGGGGATTATCAGGATCTGCCCGACGCTAATCACCGACACGTCGGCGATGTTGTTCAAGGCGGCGATCTCGGCCACGCTCACCCCATAGAGGCCGGCGATGAGCGACAGCGTCTCGCCCGCCCGCACGACATGCTCGAGCTCGTCGGATGCGGCCTCGGTCGGCTGCCGGGGCGGGGGCGGCGCCGGCATCTGAACCAGCGGCACGCCCATCGCGACATCTTCGTACTCGGACGCCGCGGTCGCGCGCGGGGCGATAGCCGGGGACGTTACGACCGGCTCGATCTCGGCCGGGACCGCGAGCGCCGGCGAGGATCCGGCCCCCGACCACCAACTGCCCAGACCGAAGCCGGCGAGGGCTCCGAGCAGGGCCAGGGCCGCGACCAGCAGCGGGAACGCATAGGGCCGCCAACCGGCGGCGCGGCGGCGCCTCCGCGCCCTGCTCATTTCGGGGTGACCGACGGGGATTGAACCCGCGACCTCTTGGGCCACAACCAAGCGCTCTGACCAACTGAGCTACGGCCACCATACGTGCCACGGCGAACCGTTCGTGGCGGGAAAAAGTCTAGCAACGGTTCACGCGCTCCGGCTCTCCCGGATGGAGCCGGCACCGGCCAGCTACGGCGCCTAATCGCGGTGCAGGCTCGGATCCTGGGACGATTCGTCAAGCAGGTTTATGGCGCGGTGGATGCTGGAAAGATGGGTGTTGAGCCGATGCTCGACGTCGCGCAGCATATTCATCGAGTAGGCGTCCATCTCGCGGCGCGCCTGCACGACCGCGTTCTGGGCATCCTCGATCATCTGCTCGGCGCGGGCCTCGGCCTCGCGCACGATCGCCTCGTCGGAGATCATCCGGTTGGCCTGTTCGCGGGCGTGGGTCAGGATCTGCTCGGCCTCGCGCTGGGCGTCGCGCGGGATGGCTTCGCGTTCGCGCATGATCCGGCGCGCGTCGCGAATCTCCTCGGGAATGTTGATCCGCATCTGGTCGATGATTTCCAGCAGGTCGGATTCAACCATCAGGATCTTGTTGCCGAAGGGGATTCGCTGGGCCTCGAGGACCGTTTCCTCAAGTCGCTGAATAAGACCCACCAGATCGCTCTGGGGGCCGGACACAGGAGTGGCTTCGTCAATCATCGGCGGTGGGAAATTTTATCCGCTAGCGCCATTGCGACATTGGCCGGTACCCAGGCCGAAACGTCCTGGCCCAGCAGCGCGACTTCGCGGATGAGCGATGAGCTTATGAACGCGTCGCTGAGCGAGCTGATCAGGCAGATCGTGTCGATCGAACCACTGAGGGCCTCGTTCATGTGGGCCAGCGAGAGCTCGTAGTCGAAGTCGGTCGGAACCCGGATCCCGCGCACCAGCACGCCGGCGCCGATCTGCTGGGCGAACCCCACCGTGGTGCCGCCGTAGAGGCGGGCGGAGACGTTGGCGTGGCCTTTCAGCGCCTCGTTCATCAGTTCCAGGCGCTCGGCGGCGCTAAAGAGCGTTTTCTGGTCGGCGCCTTCATAGACCCCGACGGTCAGGCGTTCGAACATGCGCGCCGCGCGGCCAATCAATCCCAGGTGACCGTTGGTGACCGGGTCGAACGTGCCGGGTACGAGGGCGTGCAATTCGAAATCCTTTCAGGGGCCGGTGGCCGGCGCCGGGATCCGCCGGGCCGGGCGGTTCGGCTGCCGGCTCAATTCTCTTTGCCGGGGACCGGTCCCGAACCAACCATCAGCGTAAGCGCGCTGTCGCCGTAACGGTAGTTGCCGCTGATTTGGAATTCCTCCCCCGACGATTCGATCCTTGACCGGGCCGAATGCTCGCATACGGCCAGTCCGCCCGGTCCGAGCAGGCCGCGTTCGAATATCGCGGCCAGGGCGGCCGCGGCCTCGTCCAAAAGCGCGTACGGGGGGTCCATCAGCACCAGGTCGAACGAGGGACCGCCGGAAGCGTCCCTGATCCAACGCTCGACGCCCGAGCGGACGAAGCGGCACCGGCCGGCAACTTCGTCATCCAACTGGGCCAGGTTGCCCAGGACCAGCTGCTTGGCCAGGCGCGAACGGTCGACCGCGACCACCTCGGCAGCGCCGCGGCTGAGCGCCTCAATGCCCAGCGCCCCGCTCCCGCAGTAGAGATCGGCGACACGCTGGCCGTCGACCGGCCCGATCACGTTAAACAGCGCCGAGCGCACCTTGGCCGAGGTCGGCCGGATCCTGGCGTCGCGGGAAGATCGCAGAACCCGGCCGCGCAATTCGC
>CAXXYJ010000049.1:0-4516 GCA_963664795.2 Chloroflexota bacterium
TCTTCCGCGCCGAGTGGACTCCCCTGGTCGGCGGAGTCGCGCTGGCCGCGATCAACATCCTGCTCTTTATCCGTTACCGTCCGCTGGGCGTGGTCGGCGAACTCTCGCGCTGGGTGACCGACCTGACCGACAGCGTCGGCGCCGGCGTGGGGCGAGCTGAAGGGAATCGGCGACCTGGCCGGCTGCGTGCCGCGTTTGACCGAGGGGACGTGGTTCACCGAGGCTTTCATGCTCAACGCCGGAATCATCGCCGGCGCGTTCACGGCCGCGCTGCTCTCGCGCGAATTCCGCCTGCGCATCCCGCGCAGCCCGCGGCGCTACTTGCAGTCGCTGGCCGGCGGGGCGGTGATGGGCTACGGGGCCGGTCTCGGCCTTGGCTGCACGATCGGGGCGTTCTTCTCGGCGATCCCCTCGCTGGCGCTGAACGGCTGGGTCTACGCGCTGGCGCTGGCCGTCGGCGCCTACGCCGGGACCGCGTTCATCCGGAGGTTCCCGTGAGCGTGCAGACCCTCGATCTGCGGGGCCGCCCGGCCCCGGAGCAGATCCGCCTGTCCCAGGCGACGGTCGGTCAGGCCGCCGCCGGAGCAGCGCTGCAGATAAGCACCGATCTCGAAATCGTGGCCACGTCCGTGCTGGCGGCGGCGGCGGGCCAGGGCCTGGCGGTCCGGGTCGAACCTCCCGTTGACGGGACCCGAACAATAACCATCTCGCCGGGCGCCAGCCCGGCGGCGGCAATTCCGAACGAGGAAGAGGAGACCGACAAATGAGCGAAATTAGCAAGGCGCCGGTGCTGGACGTACGCGGCGAGATCTGTCCGTACCCGATGCTGCGCACCACGCGCGAACTCGACGACGTGCGACCGGGCGCGCCGGAGCTGCTGGTCTGGACCGACCACCCGCCCGCCCTGGCGACGATCCCGCCGGAGGCGTTCAAGCGCGGTTACGGCTGCGAGATTTCCGAACGCCGGGCCGGCGAGTGGGAAATCCACATCTTCAACGGCGAGGCATCGGCCGACCAATAACCCTGTCCAACCCAATCTGACGGGGCGACAGCGTCGCCCCACCAACCACAGACACAAAAGAGAGGTTTTATGAACATCTGGTCTGGAATTTCTAGCGGCTTCGGGCGACTTGGCCGCAAAACCGGCTTGCTGGCCCTGGTCATGCTGTCGGTGGCCGCCCTGGCGGTGGCCTGCAACCCCTTCGAGGAGGAAGCGCCCGCCCTGGCCACCGGCCTGGACGACCGCGGCTACTCGAACACCGAACGCCTGGTCACGACCCAGTGGATCGAGGACAACCTCGACAACGACCGGGTCCTGCTCCTCGACGTGCGCAAGGAAGAGCAGTACGCCGAGGGCCACATCCCGGGCGCGATCCGGGTGACCCCGAACGAGGCGTTCCAGCAGGAGATTGACGGCGTGGCCGGGCTGATTCCGCCGGCAGCACACGTCGCCGGAGTCCTCTCCGGCATTGGCGCAACGCCCGACACGACCATCGTCATCTACGACCAGCGCGCCTCGCTCTGGGCGTCGCGCGGTCTCTGGGTGCTTGACGTTTACGGTCACGAGGACGTTCGGATCCTCGACGGCGACTTCCCGCTCTGGGAGTCCGAGGGCCGCGAGGTGAGCACCTCTGCTCCGTCGGTCTCGTCCTCTGACTACGAGTTCAGCGGCACGCCGAACAACGACATCATCGCCAGCTGGGACGACATCATCGCATCGATCGAGGACCCCAGCGTGCTCGTCTGCGACGCCCGTTCGGCCGAAGAGTACGCCGGCCGCGACGTGCGCGCCGAGCGCGGCGGCCACATCCCTGAATCGGTCAACGTGGACTGGGTCCGCGCCGTAGGGGAAGACGGACGCTTCCTGCCGGCCGCCGAGCTGCGCGGGATCTACCAGGGTGAGGGCGTAGAGGCCAACGGCACCGTGTACACGCTCTGCCAGACGGCGGTCCGCGCCACCCACTCATGGTTCGTGCTCTCCGACCTGCTCGGATACCCGGACGTGAAGGTCTACGACGGATCGTGGACCGAGTACGGCAACCGCGCCGACTCGCCGATCAACAACTAGCAACTGCCCGCAGGCGGCGCCCGACCCGCGCCGCCTGCGGAGCTTAAAAACCGGGACGGTCCTTACCAGGGGACCGGCCCGGTTCCTTTTTGGCCATTTGCTTCCGCGCGGGGCGACCGGCGGGGCCGTCCGCGGCCGGACCTTCGGCCGCCGGCTGAGGTAGTCGCCGGAAAATCCCGGCCGCGCGGATGCGGACGGGCCAATGTCTTCCGGAGGCGACTGACGCCCACCGGCCGCCGCCCGCGGCCGGGCCCGGATTCAGGCCGGGGCGGCGACCCTGGCCAGGCGCAGTTCGTGCGCGCCGTCGGCGCGGCCCAGCTCGTAGAAGTAGAGGAGCTCCTGGCCGTACCGCACGCATTCCAGGTACCGCAGGCAGCCGGTGCCGTAGGGCCCTTCCAGGACCGGTCCGTCGACCGAGTGCTTGACCACGTGCACCAGGTCCAGCGACGAGCAGACCCCGGTCTTGTCCTCGTAGACGTCGCCGTCGGTGACGCGCCCGTCGTAGAAGATGACGAATCCCTGCTCGTGCATGACCACCGATGAGATCCGGGCCACGTTGCGGTCCCAGCCGTAGCCGGGCGTGGTTATGTCGCGCTGGTATTCGAAAGTTCGGCCGCAGGCCGACGTCCAAAGCCCGGTCGGATGGAGCACCAGTCCGGTGGTGAAGACGTTCTCGGTTGAGTGCAGGTCCTCGTAGCTGGACCCGGGCACCACCGACTCGCGCGGCGCATACGGGACGAACATGTAGGTGAGCCCGCCGATGAACAGCACCACCGGATCCTTTACGCCCTCGGTCAGGGTGGAGGCCGAATCCAGCACCCGGACCCGGCTTTTGGGGTCGAACGCGCGCGGATCGTCAGCTTCCAGCAGGTCGATTACCCAGCGCCGGTCCGAATCCACGTAGGAGATGTAGTAGCGCCAGGCGCCGCCGGGAGCCCGTACCAGGGCGCTGCGTTCGATCGAGGAGGTGTTAAAGTCCTCGGCGAAACAGGCCCAGATCTCCTCGAATTCATCGCCCCCGTCGGATACGCTGATCGCCGACTTCCAGCCGCGGCCGTCGTCTAAAGGGCGGCGATGGCGGGTGCTCAGGTAGATGTCGCGGCCGTTAACCCAGGCGCTGGGGGCGCCCACCCAGTAACCGTCGGCGGCGACCTCGGGGCTTTTTATGACCTTGCCCGCCGCGGGATCGAACAGGGGCAGGGATCCGATCGTTTTGACGCCGGTCGGCAATTGATTCGCTCCAGAAGGTCGGGTAATTTCGCCGCCGCGAACGGGTCCGCTATCTGATCAGGGAGCGTTCCGGGGGGCGAACCGACCGATTATCGACACGCACCCGGCGGGCGGCCCTCCCCGCCGGCCTGGAACCCGGGGGCTGCCCGGCGCGGCGGCCCCGCCTATTCGATCAACGGCGTACTGCGGAACCGCCAGGCCGCGACCGCGGCGAACGCGGCCGCAAACCCCAGCAGGGCCAGCAATTCGCCCGTGACCGAATCAAACTCCCCGCCGAAGAGCATCAGGCGGTTGAAAGCCGTGTTGGCCCAGCCGTGCGGGGTGACCAGCGCCAGCTGCTGCATCCAGTCCGGGGTTATGAAGAGCGGCCACCAGCATCCGCCGAGCGGCGCGGCCACCAGCGCGGCCAGGATGGCGGCCGGGGTCGCGGCGCGCTCGGTCCGGACCAGGCTCGCCAGCAGGATCGCGAACGCCGACGAAACCAGGACCATCAGCAGCGCCACCAGGACCGTGGCCAGCGGCGAGAGGCCGAGCTCCATGCCGAAAACCAGCACTCCGAACAACCCCAGCACGGCCACCTGCAAGATCCCCAGGGCGGCGGCCGAGAGAAATTTGCCGAACAGGACCTGGGCCGGGGCGGCGCCGGCGGCGACCATCCGCGCCAGCGTGCCCGAGGCCCGCTCGCGCGCGATCTCGGCGGCTGCAAAGGCGGCCGCCATGAACACGAACATGACGACGTAGCCCGGGATCGTAAAGTCGGCCGGATTGGGCGGTTCGATCCGCCCGACGTCGACCTCGGTGAACTCGACGCCGGCGCGCGGGGGACCGGCGAACGCCGCGGGCGGGGCGTTGAGCGAAACCAGGGCGATCGCCAGCCCCGTCTGGAGCTGGATCTGCCCGGCGATCGAGCCGGCGACCGATTCGAGCGCGGCCTGGTGCTGAGGGTCGGACTCGGCGATCACCTCCAGCCGCGTGCCGGTCCCGGCGAAGACGCCTTCGCCGAAGCCGGACGGAAAGAGGATGTAGCCGGAAATCTCGCCCGATTCGAGTTCGGCCCGGGCCGCGGCCTCGTCCACCGCCCTGATCTCGAATCCGTCGGCCGAGGCCCGGACCATCGCGTCGATCAGCACCCGGCTGAACGCCTCCGGTCCCTGTTCCGCGGTCGCGAGCGTTATCGTGGGCGGCGGCGCGTCCTCGGCGGCCTCGGAGAGTCCCGGT
>CAXXYJ010000050.1:0-13594 GCA_963664795.2 Chloroflexota bacterium
GCGGGCCCGACCGTGCCGAACGGCCCGGCGCAGGAGCGGGTGATCGCGGCGGCGCTGGCGCAGGCCGGGGTGGCGCCGGCGGACGTGGACTATCTTGAGGCGCACGGGGCCGGATCGGTGCTGGGCGATCCGATCGAGGTTCAGGCGGCGGCGGCGGTTTACGGCCGGGGGCGCGACGCGGACCGCCCGCTGCTGATCGGTTCGGTCAAGACCAACATCGGCCACCTGGAGTCGGCGGCGGGCGTCGCCGGACTCATGAAGGTGGCCCTTGCCATGCGCCACGGAGTGATCCCGAAGCACCTGCATTTCCGCGAACCGAACCCCCATCTGGCCTGGGACCAGCTGCCGGTCAGGGTGGTGGCGGAGGCGACGGAATGGCCGCGCCTGCCGGACCGGCCGCCGCTGGCCGGCGTGAGCGCGTTCGGGATATCCGGGACCAACGCCCATGTCGTCGTGGAGGGTTACGACGGCCCGGACGGCGTCACGCCCCGCCCCGGCGGCGCGCCCCGGCCGGTCCCGGCCCCGCTGCCGGAAGCGGTCGCCGGGACCGCGCCGGCCGATGAAGTTCCCGCGCGAACGACGCGGGTTCTGCCGCTCTCGGCCAAATCGGAGCGGTCGCTGCGGAAGCTGGCGGAGCGCTATCTGGCCTGGCTCGACGAACGGGGCCTGGGACCGGGTTCGGACGCTGAGGGGTCCGATCCGGTGCTCTCCGACCTGGCCTGGACCGCCGGAGTGGGCAGGTCGCACTTTGACCACCGCGCAGCGGTGGTGTTCGCCGACGGCCGGTCGCTGCGCGAGGGACTGTCGGCGGTCGCCGGGGTGGGCGCCGGGCCGGTGGAGGCGTCCTCGGGCGGGGTCGCGTTGGCGTACCCGGGCCGGAGCGACGGGATCGACGGCTTCGACCCGTCGCTGTACGAGAGCGAACCGGTGGTGCGGGCGGTTCTCGATTACCTCGACGGGGAACTGGGAACGATCCGGGGAACATCGCTCCTTGACGCGATGTTGCGCCGGCCCGGGCCGGCGCAGGTGCTTGGCGACCCGCATTGGCGCGGACCGGCGACGTACGCGCTCGATTGCGCCCTGACCGCGCTTTGGGCGAGCGTCGGGGTGCGGCCGAGCGCAACGTTCGGATACGGAATTGGGGCGCTTGCGGCGGCGCAGGCCGCCGGAGTGTTCGGGCTTGCCGACGGCTTGCGTCTGGCCGCGAACCGAGACGATCCGGAATCGGCGCTGGCCGGAACCGAGTTGCGACCCCCGTCTCTCACGCTTTTAAGCGACGTGTCCGGCCGGGTGGTGGCGTCCGACGAAATACTCGATGCGGCGTACTGGCGCCGACAGTCGGCGAACGGTTCCGATCATTCCGGGGATTGGGTCGAAGCCCTCGCGAAGTTGGACATCGGCGTGGTGGCCGAGGTTGGCCCGAATTCGGTCAATTCGTCCCGGCGGCGACCGCCCGATGCGGCCGTCTCGCCGGTATTGGTCGCGGGCGACGGCTTCCCGGAGGCGGTCGCCGCGGCGTACGAGGCCGGAGTCGGCGTCTCATTCGCCGGTCTGTTCGCGGGCGAGACCCGGCGCCGGATTTCTGTTCCGGGATATCAGTTCGACCGCCGCCGCCACTGGATTTGAACCGGGTCCGCGCAAGCTGATTCAGCGGTTGTCGCTTCTGGAGCGTTGAGGGCGCCCGATATCAGTCCATCTACGCCCGGGCCGAACGACGGTCTCGCCGCGGGAGATAGTCCCTTGCCGGGCTCGACCGGCCGGACGCGAGCGCAGGGCGCGCTCATATGGCCGCGGCCACCACCACCGAGGCGGACCACGGACCGGCTCCGGCGCGGTTTCGGGCCCGGACCTGGAAGTCGTAAGCCAGGTAGTCCTCAAGGGAGGTGAGCGCCAGCTTGAGTCCGGCGGCCGGATCGACGCGTTCGATCACCGTCCAGAACCGGTCGGACTTCTCCGGGGTGTCGGCGTAGATGTAGCGGATGTCGTACCCCGAAATCTGGCTGCCGCCGAGATCCCGTGGCGGACTCCAGGCGATCTCCAGGCCGCCGGGGCCTCGCCCGATTGCGGTGATCGCGGGCGGCGAGGGCTTGCCCGGCGTGCGCACGATCACCAGCGTGTAGATACGGGCGTTGCTCGAATCGGCCGACCGCACCCGCAGCAGCAGGACGTTCGGGCCCGGCAACGGATCGAACTGGAAGCCGTTGCCCGCATCGCCGTCGGCGTCCGGCAGCGGGAGCGGCCCGCCCGGACCGTCCGGCGGCGAGAGGAACTCGTAAACGGCCGCCGGGTCGGTGGTGCGGGGCTCGATGGTGATGCGCTCGGACCGGTAATTGACCAGGCGGCGCAGGTAACTGGACCCGACGGAATAGCTGGAAAACAGCCCGGCGATGCCGATCGTTTCCAGTTCCACGTCGCCCGGTCGGCCGGGTTCGATCGCGATGACGTACAGCTGCTCGGACAGGGGGTTTGAAACCCGCACGCTCAATTCGTAGGGGCTCCCGTCCGGCGGCAGCCGCGACAGGTTTAGCTGGAACCCCTCGGTTCCGGGATCGGCGTCCACCAGCGGCGCGAGATCGGGGCCCAGGTATTCGACTTCGGAGCCGGCGTCGAACAGCTCCGGCGCGAGCGACAGCTGCCCCGATTCCTCGCCTTCTCCCAGGCGGAGCCGGTAGCGGGTGCTCCCGGGCGAGAAAGCGGGCAGCAACCTGCCGACGTTCGGCGGCAGCGCCTTGATTCCGACGTCGCAGAACGAGAGCCCGAGCCGGGCGAAGTCGTGGTACTGCAGGAAATCGTTGCGAAGCGTCGCCGGCAGGCACCCCTCGATCCGGTTGCCGGCCAGGCGCAGCGTCCCCAGGACCGGAAAGCCCCCGAGCGAATCGGGAACTGGTCCGGTGAACCGGTTGCCGGCCAGTCCCAGTCCGATCATCTCGGCCGCGTTGGCAAATGCGTCCGGCAGCGGCCCGGAGAGCTCGTTCTCATCGAGCGTGAGCAGCAGGAGCTCGGGCAATTGGGCCACCAACCGGTCCGGCAGCGGCCCGGTGAGCCGGTTGCCGCTAAGGTCCAGGATCACCAGTTCGCCGAGGTGGCCGAATTCGGGGGGAATCTGGCCGGTCAATCCGTTCTTTCTAAGGTCCAGGTGCCGCAGCCGGGCAAGATCTGCGAACGCGGCCGGCAGCTGGCCGCTCAATCCGTTCTCGCCCAGTTCGAGTTCGACCACGCGGCCGGCGTTGTCGGTGGTGACGCCGTGCCAGTCCTCGAGCGGGGCCTCCGATAGCCAGCCCTCGCTCCGGGTCCAGGCGGGGCCGCCGGTGGCCTCAAAGAGCCGGACCAGGATCTCGCGGTCCGGGTCCAGGCGTTCGAGGACGAGCTCGAACCCGCGGCTCTGCTCCCCGTCGGCCGATTCCACCTCGATCAGGACGCGGTTCCGGCCGGCCTCCAGGTCGATCTGGTGGCCGTTGCCTTCATCCAGGTCGACGTCGGGCGGCGAGATGGTCACCGCCGCCGCGGGATCAAGCGCCAGCGGCTCGATTAGGACCCGCCGCTCGTCAAAGCCGACCCGGCGCAAGAACTGGCCATTTAAGGCGCTCGCGAATGTCGGGCGGCCGTCGACCAGGACTGCATGCAGCCCGGCCCGGTCGGGCCGGGAAGGCGAGAACCGCAGGCCGTAGCTGTACGTGAGCTCTCCCGAGATCACCTGCACGGTCATGACCGCGGGACCATCATCGGCGGTCAGTTCGGAGACGTCCAGCTGGAAACCGTCGGCTGCGGCGTCGGCGTCGCCGAGGATCCCTCCGTCCGAACCGAGGAATGCAACCGCTTCCAGCTCCTCGAATGCAAAGAGCCTTAGCGAAACGTATTGCGCGCTCTCAGGACCCGGGATGTCGACGACGTAGTCGTGGCGGGCCGAGTCGAATTCGGGCCGGATCGCCCCGGGTGAGACGCTGACCAGGCTCAGGGCCAGATCGCAAAACGGCCTGCCGCCGAATTCGAACAGGTTGATGGTTGAGCGCAGGCCGCGTATTTCGGTCGGCGCGCAGCCCTCGAAGCCGTTCCCCTCCAGGTAAAGTTCGCGCAATCGCGAGAGCCGGGCGAGCTCTTCCGGGATCGGTCCCTCAAGCCGGTTGTGGGAAAGGTTCAGCCACCGCATGCGGGCAAGATTTCCCAGGGTCGCGGGAATGGGCCCTTCAAGGCGGTTGTTGCCAAGGTCCAGATGTTCGAGTTCGGACAGCGATGCCAGCGACGCCGGGATCTGGCCTTCGAGCAGGTTGCCGGACAGGTCGAGGCTGAGCAGCCCGGGAATCGAACCGATCGACTCGGGGACCGGCCCGGTGATGAGATTGCGTTCGATCCCGAGCTCGAGCAGGGACTGCAGGCGGCCGATGTCGGCCGGGATCCGGCCCTCGAGCCGGTTGCGGCCGAGCCGCAGATCGGAAAGTCCAGCCAGCCCCGGCAGCCAGGTCGGTATGCGACCGCTCAGGCGGTTTCCGTCCAGGTGCAGCGAACTCAGCTTCAGGGACCGGCCCAGCGAATCAGGGATCACACCGCTCAGATGGTTGTCGCTGAGACGCAGGCTGGCCAGGGCCGGCAGGCGGTCGAATTGGTCGGGGATCGCTCCGCTGAGGCGGTTGTCGTCGAGCTCGAGTACCTGCAGGCCGGCGGCCGCGAACAGATTCGGCGGAATGGGACCCGAGAGCGAGTTGCCGCTCAGGCGCAGGTACTCCAGCCCGGAGAAACCTCCGAACCACGGCGGGACCGGTCCGCTCAGCTGGTTGTTGCCCAGATCGACCCAGCGCAGGTTCGCAAGCGCCCGCATGCTGACCGGAATCGGGGCGGTCAGGTTCGCATCCGATAGGTCCAGGTCCTGGAGGGATTCGAGTTCCCCGATCCAGCCGGGGATCGCGCCGGTCAGCGGGTTCCCGCCAAGGGCCAGGCGGACGATCCGGCGCAGACCCGCCAGGTCTTTCGGCGGCGGACCGGAAAGCGAATTCGAGCTCAGGTCGAGCACTTCGAGGAAGGGAAGTTCGGCCGGCCAGGCCGGGACCGGCCCGGAGAGCAGATTCCCGCCCAGATCCAGATGCGTCAGGTTTGAGAGCGTGGAGAGATCTGTGACCTGGCCGGTCAGCCGGTTGCCGCCGACCGAGAGCTCGGTCAAGGTCTCCATCCGGCCGAGCCACCGCGGGAGCGAGCCGGAGAACCGGTTGCCGCCGATCCGAAGGATCCGCAGTCCGGTCATGGCGGTCAGGGTCGACGGAACCGGGCCGCTGAACGCGTTTGCGGACAGGTCCAGATGCTCCAGCCCGGCGAATCGGGCGATTGCTCCCGGCACCGGACCGGAAACGTTGTTTCCCGAAAGGTTCAGCCGCGTCAGGCTTTCCGCCGGTCCGCCGGCAAGGATTCGGAGGCGGCCGTTGAACCGGTTCCCGGAGAGATCCACTTCGGCCAATTCCGGGATGCCGAAGATTTCGGCCGGGATCGGGCCGGTCAACGAGTTTTCGGCCAGGTGGAGGCGTCTGAGGCTCTGAAGTCCACCGAGCGAGGCCGGAATGAGACCTGAAAGCTGGTTGCCGGAAAGGTCGATCTCGATCAGCCGGGTCAAATTGCCCAGTTCGGCCGGGATCGGTCCCTCGAACCCGTTTCGGCTCAGGTCCAGGTACTCCAGGTCCGCGAGGTTGGCCAGTTCCGCGCGGACGCGGTCGATCAGCCGGTTCCGGCTCAGGTCCAGATGACGCAGGGAACCCAGACCGTAGAACTGCTCCGGGATGCCGGCGACCAGCCGATTGCCGGAGAGGTCGAGGCTCTCCAGTGTCAGGGCCGCGCCCAGGGACGCCGGGATGGAGCCGCTGAACCGGTTGTTGGCCAGGCTTACCGCTTTTATCGCCGGGAGCCGGCCGAGCTCGACGGGGACCGCGCCGCCAAGTTTGTTGCCGCTGAGGTCGAGGGCTTCAAGGCCCTGCAGCCGGCCCAGCGCGGGCGAGATTTCCCCCCGCAGGCGGTTGTCGGCCAGGTTGATCGCGGCGACCCTTCCCGAGTCGTTGGTTGAAATTCCGTACCACTGATCCAGGGGAGCAGGACTGCTCCAGTTCTCGGCATGGAGCCACCCCGGACCGCCGGCGGCTTCGAAAAACTCGGACAGGGCCACCCGGTCCGATTCGGGGGAAGCCTGCGGCGCCACAATCGCCGAATCCGAGGCGGCAGGGTTCGCCGCAAAGATCGCCGGCTCTGCGGTCGGCGCCGCGGCGCCGATCCCGAGCACCGCCGCAAGGATTACGGCCAGGGAGCGATACACGCTTCAGGCCGAGTCCGCCAGTTGCCCGTAGGCGGACGGCGGCGCCGGCATCGAGTCCGGAATCTTTATCTGCAATTCAGGGGTGCCGCCGCCAGTGAAAGTCCCTTCGGGGCACCCATTCTTGCAAGGTTTCAGGATGCGATCAGAAGAGTGTGCCGCGACATGATTAGCGCTCGGCCCGCTAGTCGGGCCGCCTGGCTGTAAGAATTTCGCGGCCGCCGTTCCCGGCCGGGACTTGCGGCAATGCCCCAGCCCACAGCTTTGGAAGACCCGCCCCCGTGAACTCATCGTCAGACACCGCGTCATCTTCACCGCAGGAAACCCCGGGATCCCTGCCCAACATCGTTTTCCTGATGAGCGACGACCACGGCTGGCATGAAACCGGCTACAACGGGCATCCGATCGTCAAGACTCCGGTCCTGGACGAAATGGCCGCCGCGGGGCTGTGCCTGGACAGCTTCTATTCCGGCGCGCCGCTCTGCTCCCCGACCCGCGCGAGCGTTATGACCGGCCGGCATCCGAACCGCTGCGGAACGTTCGACCCGGGCTGGTCGATCCGGCCGGAGGAGATCACGATCGGCCAGATCCTGTCGAAGGCGGGCTACGCCTGCGGCCACTTCGGCAAATGGCACCTGGGCCCGGTCAAGGCCGACTCGCCCACCAATCCGCGGGCCATGGGGTTCGAGGAATACCTCTCGCACGACAACTTCTTCGACATGGACCCCCTCCTTTCGCACAACGGCGGTCCGCCCGAGAAATACGAAGGCGAAAGCTCCAAGATCGTCGTCGACGCGGCCAACCGCTTCATCTCGAAAGCGCGGGCAGACGGGCGCCCGTTCTTCGTGGTGGCCTGGTTCGGATCCCCGCACGAGCCCTACAGCGCGCTTGCAGGAGACATGGCAACCTACGCTGATCTGCCGGAGAGCCTGCAGGAGGAGTCCGCCCAGATCACCTCGCTGGAAACAGGACACCAGGTCCAGGTTCGCCTGGACAGGGTACTGCAGCCCCGTTACGCCGAAATTACAGCCATGGACAGGGCGATCGGGGATCTGCGCCGGCACCTCGCAAGCGAAAAGGTCAGGGAAGAGACGTTGGTCTGGTACTGCGGTGACAACGGCGCGCCGCGGGAAAGCCGATACGCCTCGCCGATGCGCGGCTACAAGGGACTCGTCTACGAGGGCGGCATACGGGTGCCCGCGGTAATCGAGTGGCCGGGACGGTTTCCTGAACCGCAGCGCGTGGCAATGAATGCGGTCACCAGCGACATCCTGCCGACATTGTGCGAGCTGGCGGGGCAATCACTGCCCGAACGGCCCCTGGACGGCATAAGCCTGGTGCCGGCCCTGGAGGGCGGGATGGACGAGCGGCCGGATCCGATCTGCTTCTGGAGTTTTGGCGGCGAGATTCCGGACGATGCCGAACCCTATATCGACCCCGACCTTCAAGCCGGCACCTGCCCGCTTGCCAAGTTGATGGACGGGAAATTCACCCGCGACTTCGAGAACTACCACCACCCGGAGATCGTCGAATCAGATTTCGAGGGCCCGCGGGCGATCCTGGACGGGCGATACAAGCTCGTAGTGGACGGAGAGCCCGGCTCCGGGCGCGAGCTATTCGATCTCGGGTCTGATGCCGCCGAAAGCCAGGACCTTGTCGCCGCTCATCCGGTGGAGACTCGGCGGCTTGGCGAAGAGCTCAGGCAATGGCAACAGTCCGTGCTGGAAAGCCTGACTGGCGCCGATTACGTTTGACGGATTGGATTGGGCCGACTATGCGCATCCGCGAACCGCACGGACACTTGGCGCATTTGATTTCTAGGTCAGTTTGCCCAGCTGGCTCCGCGAGAATCGCCCATTAACGCCTAGCAATCCAAGCGGGAAAGGCTCTTCGCGGCGCTTGTTTTCGGGACTGGCCCATTCCTCCGCGAGATCTTTCAGTTCGGTGGCCGTGATCAGGGTGATCGCCCGGTCGAAATGCTCGGCGCGATAGCGGGTGGTTTCGTACTCCGAGTCTTCCGTGAAGTCGGGGCCGATCACCAGAAAAATCGGCACCTGCTTCTCGGCGTTGTCCATGTATGAGTCGAATTGCCGTATGTGATCGCGGAGATTCACCGCCGATTCCTTGGATTTGTTGTCCCACATCAAGTAGTAAGCGCCAAGACTTAGCAATCCATCCGGGTGATTCGAGCCAGGTTGCTTTAGCGGAGTGTGATTAAGTTTCTCGGCGAAAAGATATTTGGTTGCCTGCTCAAACTTGGCCTCGATCTCCAGATCCTTGGAAATGACCTCTTGGGAACGCAGTGTTCCGTATTCGCGACCGGCCAATTCGGCGTAGAAGTCATACCACGTCGCCCTGGCGTCGTCTTCCTGCTCAACTACCGGCCTGCGGCGGTCGAAGTGGCGGACGATGCGACCAACCATCTCATCGTTCGTGCCCGAAGCGGATTCGCCGACTTTCCGGCACCAGTCCGAGAGTTGCTTGTTTGTTAGTCCGTAGCGTGGCGAATTGCTGCTAATCGAACTCAAAGCAGGGACGTAGTTGATTACCAGGTTCGTCAGGGTGGCTAGGTTGTCGTACTTGCCGTACTCGACGCCATTTTTCTCCAGCACGCTTTGCAGGTGTGATTTCTTGCGGACCGGCGCCTCATTCATCATCAGACGATAGGCGTCAGTCCGCATCTGGCGGCTAACCAGCATTCGAATCGTCTCGGCAAGTTCTTCCGGGATCAGATCCACGTCTACATCGTCATCGCGGCGAATCGCAAAGAGCAGCCCCAGGGTTTGCAGGTATTTGCGGGCTTCGTCGATCTCGTCCCGGATATGAAGCATGTTGGCGAGCTTTGGGTACTTGCCAAGCTTTGCTTCGATTAGCTGGTGGTCTGATTCGGTTATCGAGAGCCGCCCGCGCAACTTTCGGAGCAGGTTGACTTCATCGGGAGACTTGTCATCGTTGTTCTGCCAGGCAACATCCAGCACGAACTCATAAAGCCTGAGATTGTGGAACCGCGACGAGGAATTGCCTGCGCACCCCAGGTCGATCAACTCCATCTCGTTGGATCTGTCAACGACCATCTGCTCGAACGCGATCACCGCTTCCTCGGTTTCGTTGAATGGCAACTCGAATCCGAATTGATCCAAGAGAACGTCAACGAGGATCAGGCGCGACAGCACCCGGAGCTGGGTGTCTTCTTCTTTGAACAGGGCCTGTTCAAGGTTTGCGAGCACCGTTTCCTTGTGCAGGTATTGGGGCTTGACCTTGACCAGCGCTTCGCGTAATTGGTCTGTGTCTAGACGGCGGTGGTCGACGACGTGCGCCCCCGCAATGCGACGCAGTTCGTGGAATCTGGAAATTGCCCCTACCGCATCATCAAATTTCATCTGCCCTGCTCCGGACGCCGGGTGGTTCAGCCCAAAGGTTTGCGCGACGCTGTATGCGCCTCAAGAACGAATAGCCGAATCATTATTGACAGGCAGGAGCAAATGTTGCACGAATGAAGGTTGCAGTCCGGCCCTGGCCGGACGCTGGGATCCTGCAATCAGTCGAGCTGTTGGCGCCTGCTCCAATCTGGTCGTGGCGAAGGGGTAGTCTGGTCGCGGTTCGGTGTCAACGATCTGCGGGGCGATTCTCCGTCCAATTCCCTCGGAACCTTCAGGATTTACTGGCTCTCGGCAATGCCGATGGCTGCGTCGACGATTTCTATCGAGTCCGAGAGATCGCCCTCGTCGATTACCAGTGGCATCGATAACGTCACCGAACTCGAATAAGGCAGCACCGGCAGGACGCCGCGTTCGACGCACGCCCTGAACACGGCCTCGGCAAATTCCTTGGCGGGACGGCCCCCGACTGCGCCGTTCTCGAAATCGAGCGCGAGCATGAGTCCGGCCGAACGCACTTCGCGAACGCTTGGGTGCCGTTCGGCGATCTCTTCCAGCCCGGCGCGCGCGATTTCGCCCAGTGATCCGGCGCGGGCGGGAAGCGCGTTATCGCGCATGATCCGGAGCGTCGTCAGCGCCGCCCTGGCCGACATCGCGTTCTTCTCGTGGGTGACGTAGCCGAGATCGGATTCGGTCGGCAAGGCCAGATCCGGGTTGACGATCATCCCCGCCACCGGCATCACCGAGCCGCCGAGGGCCTTGCCGACCGTGGTTATGTCTGGCCGGAAACCGAAGCGCTCGTGGTTGAACAGATGCCCGGTCTTGCCCAGGCCGGTTGCGATTTCGTCCATGACCATCAGGGCGCCGTACTCGTCGCAGAGCGCGCGCACTTCGCCCCAGTACCAGTCGGGCGGAACGTGCGGCGAATTTCGGATCGTTTCGGCGACCACCGCGGCGATGTCGCGCTCGTACTCGAAAACCGTTCGCATGGCGTTGAGCGAGTGAAGCGCATAGGCCTCCTCGTCCGGACCGAGATGCTCTCCGCCGTGGCGCCAGGGAGGCGGTACTTTCAGGGTTCCCGGCATCACCGGGCCGAGCATCCGGCGGTCGTTGTAACCGCCGCCGACGCTCAGTGCCCCGGCGTTGCGGCCGTGGAACGAATCGTAGAACGAGATCGTCTTGTAGCGGCCGGTTGCGGCTTTTGCGACACAGATGGCCGCATCGTTCGCATCGCCGCCGCTTGGTGTGAATCCGACCTTTGCGCCGGGGTTTCCCCACATCGCGGCCAAGGTCTCGCCCAGCTCAATGGAGATCTCTGAGGTCAAGCCCCTCGGGGCGAGCGTGAGCTCATCCAGCTGGCGATGCAGCGCTTCGACCAGGACCGGATGGCGGTAACCGATGTGATGGGCGTTGTTCCCGTAAAGGTCGGCGATCCGCCGCCCGCCCGCGTCCACCAGCCAGATTCCCTCGGCCGATTGCACCGACATCACGCAGGGGGCGTTGAAATTCCCCAGGATCGAGAACGCCATGTCGCGTTCCAGCAGCGAGCGTTCGGCCGCGCTCCTCGTCGTTTTCGACCACTCGTTGCGCGAGGGCAATTGCTCGGTCACGCTCTGCATCTTCTCACCTCAGCTACTTCGCCAGCCAGCCAGCGTCCGCAATTCTTGCCGGTAAATTCGCGTGGTGAGGGCGCAAACTAGATGGCGACCCCGACGCGCCGAGTGCGGGGCCTCTCGTTCGGCGTAATCCATCTGCTTGCGGCATTGGAGATGCTGGACTTGGCTTCAATACGCATCGGATTCCACGCTTGGGGTCTGGCCGCCCTCCCTTGCCCGGCGATTCTGCGAACGGGACTCCAGATGGGCAGAGAGCTCGAATACGACCTGCCGGTCCGGTTCGGCGCTCGCCTTTGGCCATGACCGAGCACCTCGCGGCCGGTCAGGACGCCGGACTCAAGCCCCGGAAAATCGCGCCGCTGTTGCTGGTGGCGTTCCTGGCCACGGGCAGCTGGATGACGGTGCTGTCGTTCCTCTCGAGCTTCGCCGCCGAGGAATTTGACATCGGTATCTGGTCGGCGGCGCTGATCATGATCGCGGTCCACACCGGATCGTTCACCATAGGCGGCGCCCTCTCCCTCAGGGTCGTGAACCGCTGGGGGTCCAAGATCACCTATTCGGCGGGGATCGGGATCCTGGCGCTTTACACGGTCTTCCTGGGATTAACCCAGAACTTCACCCTGGGAATACCGCTCGGACTGGTGGCGGGCCTGGGGCTGGCCATGCATTGGACCGGGTTCCAGAACTACGTGGTCGAAATAGCGCCGGCCAAGCACCGGGGACTGGTGGCGGGCTCGGCTTCGCTCGTCGTGGTCATCGGCATCGGGCTCTTCGGGCTCGTGCTCGGATTTGTGACCGGCGACGGCGGATTCGCCCGCTTCGCCGCCATCACCGGTTCCATGGTCGGCCTGGCATTCGTGGTGGCGCTGAAATTCCTCCCCGACCTGGGGACCTCCGCCGCGGCCCATGGGGGAAGTTTCCTGGCCGCATTCCGCGATCCCAATCTGCGGCGCATGACCTACGTCCGATCGGCCCATGCCGCCGCCTACGCGCTGTTCACCCTGATGGCGGGCCCGCGACTCTACGAGGTCGGCGGCGGGCTCGAATACGTGGGCGCCCTGGTCTTTGCCGGATCGATAGCCGGCGGTGTCGCCCAGCTTGTCGTCGGAAGGCTTTCCGACCTGATGGGGCGGACCGGGGTGCTCCACTTTCTCCTTGCCCTGTCGGTCGTACTCTGCATCGCCTTCCCCCTGGCCGAGAACATATACCTCCTTCTTTTGATCTCCTCGCTGAACTGGTTTGCCCAGATCGCGTTCCAGACGTCAATGGTGGCGCTTGGCGGGGACCTTTCGCCGCACGGCCAGACCTCCAACGCAATGGCCCTGCTGACCGCATCGTTCTCCTTCGGAATAGTCGGCGGGTCGCTCTACGTCGGGTTTTTCTCGACCACCGAATGGCCCAACAGCGGGTTTTTCATCACGGCCGCGCTGCTGGCGGCGGTGATTCCCGCCGTATACCGGATGCGTGCGGCCCTGGCGGAGATCCGGTCGGCCGCGAATTGACCGATCTCATCGGGGAGCCCGCGCCGCCGACTTCCCGAACCTCGGCGTCGTGACCGAGAACCGGCGAGAGGCCGCCCCGCCCACGGGCGATTCCGCCGAACCCGCGCCGGGCGAGCGCCCGCGCAGCCTGCGGAGCCGCCCGTTCGTCTCGATCAATCTCTGCTTCGCGCTCTCGGTCGGGGGCTGGATCCCGGTATCGGCGCTGCTCGCGCTGTTCATGCGCGAACACCTGCAGGCGGGCCTGATCGGCGCGATGACGGCCATGATCGTCATCAACGCGCTTTCCACCGGGATGAGCCTCTTCGCGGGCACGCTTGCCGCCCGCTGGGGCAGCCGCCGGACCTACCTGGTGGGAACTGCAGGGATGACGGCTTACACCGGTTTGCTCGCCGCGGCCCAGGAAGGCTGGCAGGTGATCGCCCTGGCCCCGCTGGCCGGGCTGATCGTTTCGTTCCACTGGACCGGCGCGAACCTGTACGTCCTGCAGGCGGTCGAGGCCCGGCGCCGGGGGACGGCGACCGGCATTGTTTCATTCGTCATGGTCCTCGGGCCCGGGCTCGGCGGTCCCCTCGTGACCGCGCTCGGGCAGCAGTTTGGGATTTGGGCGTCGATCCTGGGCGGAAGCGGTCTGCTGCTGCTGGCCTGCTTGGGGGCCTGGGTCCTTCTGCCGGAGATCGGGGGCGCGTCGTCGCAGCCGATTGCAGGTCCGCGGCCGTCGCTTGCCGATTACCCCAGGTTGCTGCGCGACCGCTCGAACCTGATAGTTGCCTCGGCGCGATGGGTTTCGGGTCTCTCGCACGGCGTGTTTCAGCTGCT
>CAXXYJ010000051.1:0-39825 GCA_963664795.2 Chloroflexota bacterium
GCCCCAAAGACCAGGTTCGACCACAGCAGGAAGCAAGGATAGCGGCAGCACGGGTAACCCACTGGCTCAATAGTCTGGTATTGCCCGCGCAAGATCCACTGATCGACGGCGCCTCCACCTGGTCGCCCGATTCCCAAGTTTGATTTCCAACCAATCGGATCCGGCTGATTGGCAACGAACCACAAAATCGACGTTTGATCTCGATCAACTCGGAATCAGCGAGACCCCCGTCGCGAAATCAATGATCGACTTGCGTCCTTTGGGTTAACCGACCGTTATGGCTCTGGCCAACCGAAGTCGATAACCCGGAAATATTGGAGGTGAGGAATCCTTGGGGCCGTTTCCGACGCAACAATGGTGTTTCTGGAGGATCTGTCCACGGTTCGTCCAATCTGGCCTCGCGACTTCATTCTCGTCGCGAGTTTCTTCAATGAATGACATTAGGTTTGTTCTTGCAACCGAGAGGGACGCAACTAAGCAATTCATTGCCGAAGAGCGCAATCGAGCGGCCCGCTGCGGATTCGATTGGGATTCGTGCAACCCTAATCAAATCTCGTACAAGCCTGCGAGCTGGCTGGCCGATTAGGGTAATGGGGTCAGACGGCGCTAATGCCGCCAAGCTCATTCACGGTCTCGCTAAACGCAGCAGTGAGGGGCTGAGCGCCAAAGAAGAGAAAGTTCGCGAACGAATCCGGAGTCGGATCTTCCAACTATTAGGCCGCCCTATACCGGAGTATGAGCCCAATTACATGAAGACTCTGGAAAACAGGTTGGGCAATAGCGAAGTGAACCTGTCAGCGGATTCCAGCCCAGGAACCCTTATTGCGCTGAGGCCAATCGTCAAATCCGATGAGCTGCTACCTTTTTTGTCACTGGCCGCTTCCGCCGATCTATCTCGTTTCCGGTTAGTTTTGCTTTTGTTCAAAATCGAGTCTGGAAGAACGGCCGGCTCGAAGGGCGCCCTGCGCTCACTCAGGTTTCGTTTTGAGTCTCCAGAATCTCCAGAAAAGCCTGGGAGGCACAACTTCTGGCACATGCAACTTTCCGCCAACATTGCAAGCAGTTCAGAAGTTCTTGACGACACGACCCCGACCTGGCTGCCAAAGAGCACGCCTGCGATCCCGCTCAATGCGGATAACGCTCCAACTTGCGTAATCAATTTGGCGATGGCTTTGTATGGGGGCTTGGTGGCGAAAGACCTAGCGAAGGAATCTCTTTCAGACGACGATCTTTCGAACGCTTATAAGTCGATTCGATTCTTCGAGCATGCCAGAGGCCACAGAATGAGCGAAGGATTTGTGGCGACACGAATTTTTTGGTCATGGCGTCCATCGTGAGCGCCACCCATGCTCAAAAAAGAACTGGAAGCCACAGCTAGAAGACTCCGTGTTTCAAATCCCCGTCCCCGACCCGGACTGCAATCAAACACCCTTTTACAGATCCGAGAGCCCGAAAAACCAGAAACGCGACAAGATCCCGAGTTTCGGATCGTAGATCTATTTGCTGGGTGTGGCCCGTTTTCCGCTTGGCGCATCCGTGGCTGCCTCAATGTTCGGATTGAACCCGACAATCGCACTCGCGGTCGACACAGACCACGCCGCCGCAGAAGTGTTCCGCGCGAATTTTCCGACCGCGAACGTGATGGAAAAACCCGTGGAAGCATTGTTTGACGGCGATTTGAGTGATCCACCGACCCCAAAGGAAGTCAAATCGAAAAAGTTGATCGGACCAGTCAACGTCGTATTGGGCGGGCCACCATGCCAAGGCCACTCAAATCTGAACAACCACACAAGGAGACGGGATCCCCGAAATTCGCTCTACGATCGCATGGCAAGGGCCGTCGAAATCTTGAAGCCGGAATTTGCGATGGTTGAGAACGTGCCGGCAGTCGTTCACGCGTCGGAAGGGGTAGTCAAGGAATCCATAAAAGCCTTGCAAGCCGCCAATTACGTTGTCGCATGCACTAATGTCAATCTCCAATCGCTCGGAATCCCACAACGTCGGAAACGCCATTTATTGGTGGCTGCCAGTCGGGATTCCGGAGTAGATCCGGAGCGCGCACTGAATACGGTAAAAAATTTCAAGCACCCCGACAGAACAATTGCGTGGGCGCTTTATGACTTGCTCGGAAAAACTTCTGAATCCGCTTTTGATGCGCCTACGCGGGTGTCTGATCGAAACGCAAAACGGATTGATTGGTTATTCAATAACGATGAATTTGATTTGCCGAATCATCACCGCCCTAAGTGCCATCAGGGCGAACACAGCTACTCATCGATGTATGGCAGATTGAAATGGCATGAACCAGCCCAAACAATCACTACCGGATTTGGGTCGATGGGCCAGGGGAGATATGTTCACCCCTTGGAAAAGCGCACAATCACCGCGCACGAAGCGGCAAGGTTGCAGGGAATTCCCGATTTCTTTAAATTTGATGCCGCCGTCAATAGAACTACTATGCGCCGACTTATCGGAAACGCCGTCCCTCCTGCTTTGTCCGAATTGGTGCTTCAAGCGATGTTGTGGGATCTCGTCAATGCAATCGAGCCAGCACAAAAAACTACTGACGATTCCATCCGTGAGCGAAGCCCGCGGGATTTGCAACAGAGGCCTTGAGCGTTTCGATTAGCGGTTAACGGTTCGGAAAATGGCGTGAATCAAATACTTGCCAAATGAATTTGAATCTAACGATGGGACCCTCGTTTTTCGGTTGGCAATCTGGTGGTCGTCGGGCTCGATCTTCGCTGTTGGGTGCCAGCTCGATTAGCGAGTTTGTAAATTCAGATCGTCAATGGCGACGGCGGGAAACCAATCAGTCTGGCACCTGAGCGCGGCAAACCCTAGCGCGATGGCGCGACTGGGAGCTGATCGGCCTGGCTCTTGGACCCTGACGGAGTGGAGCACAGACCCGGTGGCTTCGTGACGATGCGCGAGGACATCCTGCGGGGCGCTGAAGTCGAAGAGCTTGAAGAGCTACCAGCAGAACTCGTTCGTCCGGTACGGTGGACAAGATGGCCGCTGCAACGGGCCACACCCCGCACCCCGAGTCCCAGCATCACCGTTGCACGACCGTCGCAACCAAAATTTGGGCGACAGTGAGCCGGCTTGCCTAGTCGCCCTGTTCAATGAGAGGTTGAGGTAGTGTGGAAACTTTAGACGAGGGGCCATTTAAGACTGCTTGGCGCGAACTAGAAAGCTGTATCTTGGGGCTGTGCGCCTACTACGACCCACGTGCCGCCCAACAATGGTTGCACACCCAAATGGGGCCTGGTGGGAAACGCATGCGGGAACAGTCTGACTGGATCGATAGAACGATGCAGCGCGCTGCGGAGAACGAAGATCCCTTCACCCCTGGGATTCTGAAGGACTGGGAACGCCTGAAACTACGAAGAAACGAACTGGAACACGCGATCGCGACCAATGCTGGGCTGGTCTACCACAACTCTCAGCAGGTGCGAGGGTCTTACCACTGGACTGCCGCGAGGTTGAAGAAGCTGACCGACGACACGCTCGCGTTAAACAGCCGCGTGAAGGGGTTCTTGGCCTTCGCCAATCTGACGAGATTGGACTTGGAGCTGGGCGGTGTCCTGACGCTTGGACCGGATGAAGCACACATCGGAGGACACCGACCCTCTGAGTGTGAATACTGCAGAGCGCAATTCGAGGCATTGTCGAGGGACCTCGTCGACAAGATGATCAAGAAGAGAGTAGTCCCCTCGCAGGAGGGGTGGCTGCAAATCGCAGGGAACTGGGGTTTCGATATGACCGCAGAAGAAACAGAGCTCGCGGTCCTTGAAAGGCTTCAGAAACGGATCGAGCAGAGCAAGGAGGTTTCTGAACTCCTGGAGGGATGGGAAAGAGGCTCTGGTGAAAATTGACTGGGCTGCGCCCCCACGAAGGTGAGTATCGCCGCCGGTGGCGACGGCTGGGAAGTTGTCGGTCGCCAAATATCGGAGCGTGCCCCGAAGATTCATTGGATCTGCTCGAATCACTCGACGGCGTCGCCCACGGCCTGAGTGAGGGGCGGCCAGACGAAATGCGGGAGCGAGTAAGGCAGCAGCTTGGGATCCAAATGGACGGTGAGGTTACAGCAACAGTTCGTGCCAATTTGCCAATCGGACTGCCGTGGGAACCGAATCATTCGCGCTAGCGGTGGTCGTATCGGGCTTCCGACCACGACGCTTGGAGTTTGGATTGCAGCCCACGATCTGGCGACTTACGCACTCGGAACGGTGGCTGCGCAGATAGCAACCTGGCTGGCGGTGCGGCTGTTCGAGGAGCCGGAGTCGTAAACTGCCCGGCCCAGACAATCCGTTTGCAGCCAGCGAGGCAAGTGCCACGCCCGCCTTAACCGCTCAACTCACCAAGCAATGCCAGTCAATGCTATAGGGTGTTCGGCTTTTGATCGACGGTCAATTCCGGCGAGTTTCCCCTGATTCCGGTGGTATGCAAGTTAATTTTGCGGGGCGTATTTGGCCCCGAACTCATCCGGTTTCGTAAGGACCGAGGAAACGTTCGCCGTCGAAGTGAATCAGGTGATCCGGAGAATCCGCGACCCACACTTCGGTCTCCCAGGAGATGGCGTCGACGTACTTGGCCAAGGTTTTTCTGTCGAAGAACGCGGTTACGTAGACGATTCCAGCTTCCGAGTTTGCGAACAGGGACGCAAGTTCTTCACGCCGCTTCGAGTCCATAGGGCCATGAGTAGTTACAGCCTCGACCAACACCAGCCATCCCCTCGAGCGGTCCAACACGACCAAGTCGGGCATTTTTCCATGTTCATCCACAACAACGCCGATTTGACTCAACGCTTTCCGCTCCCAGATAGCGAATTTATGAGCCGTGTCGCCCACATACAGCAATTGGCCGCCACCGACAAATCGTGGGCAGAATTCCTCTATGACTGCTTTGACGAGTGGATTTTGGCCGCCAGGAGTGAGCATCGCACCAGACCCACCCGGGAGCCTGATCGGCAGCATCGCCATTTCCCGCTCCCGCTCCCAGCGTTTGCGCAGACTCGGCGCGTCATTTAGCCAGCTTTTTGCTGCAGCACCCCATTCTTCAGTGCCAAATTCGCGCAACACGTCGATCAATTGCGGTGGGATCTGATACACCGTAAGCCCGCTATTTGTCGGGCGTTTTGGGTCGTCAGGGTTTGCCAGTAGGATTCCAGCGGCGACAAATTGATGCACCGTTTGCCGCCGGACCGATTCACGCGAATTAGGCGCGTAGCGCTTGCCGTAGTGCTTCCGCATGAAGTTCATCATGGGGGTTATTCCGAGCTTCGGCGCCTCAATCTCTTTCCAGTTCCGATCCGGCGTCAAGTTCAACAGCGCGAGCAAGGTTAGCGCCGATCTTTCATTCGTTTGGCGCTTGGGAAGACCGAGTTGACTGAGCACGGTCCTGGCTTCGTTTACGTGTCTATGCGCCATAAGCAGGTCCGCCGTTTCATTGCTGCCACTGATTTCAGGAACGTGATTGACGACGAGCCGGTCAAGCTCAGATTGGTTGGCGAACTCGCGTCCAATTGATTCCCCAAGCGAAACGAGTTCGCCAAATTTCGGAAAGTTAATCCTGCGCAAATCCGTTGCGTTCACTTGCGTGTGGCCCGACCACTGTCGAAAGTACAAATCCACGATAGTGGAATTAAGGAAGGCAGCCAGGCCTCTCGCGATCGCGGGCTCCAACGGCCCACCACTCTGGTGGATTACATTCAAATGGTTTTCGAATCCGATCGATTCTCCCGGGATGGAGCTTGGATCCGAAACTGCGGCCACGATCCGACGACGCTCCTCCTTTGCGGAGAAACGCTTCACAACCACATAAGAACCGTTGGGCATAAGCAAGTCGGTTGTGACCGCGTTTACGCGAATTGCGTTCGGTTTTCGTGCCGGCACCGATGGCCAGGAGATTCCACCGTGCCCCGATAAGTGGCCGGGAAATATCAGCGGGGCGGTGTCGTGCGCAGGATCATCAGCCAAGTGCTTGCGCACACGGAATTGAACCACTCGGCCTGTTGATACAGCCAACCCTAGATCGTCCAGTGAAGTTTGCATACGCCGCATTCGGCGAATCACATTTGCTCCGATTTCGTCAGTAGTGAAGTGAATAAAGCGCTCGGGGTCTTCGGCACTCACTACTTCCTCGTGGAGGGCTTCACGCACTGTGACCAACTCATCGCTTGCCCCTTCGCTGGATGTGATCCTGACTTTTTTGGTTGGCGGGCCTTTATAAGCGTGAAATATCACGTTTTCTTGGAGCACGTCCGAATCCGCGAACGCGTCATTGCGCGCGTCATACACGTGAACCCTTCGAAATGACATCTTTTCCAATAAATCACGCCGGAAGGACTTGAAATACGGCCCGTTCGCAAAACTCCTTGGAGTAATCGCCACGAGCTGCCCACCATCCTTTAGGAGCCTGATTCCCAACGTGATAAAGGCGGAATAGAGATTTGAAACCTCAACCCCGGTGGCCATCACCAACTGTCGCTCTTGTGATGTCGCGCTGATCTTGCGATAAGGAGGGTTCATCACGATGTAGTCGTACGTTGGGCCCAGGGGAAGTGGGAGGTCGGTTGCTAACCGATTCGCCGCCCATCGAATAAAGTCCGCGCAGACGAGATTCGTGCGCACACCGCTTAGCTCCAATTCATCCAGCGTTTCCCGCAATGGAGATACCAATGCGTCGTCAATCTCCACGGCAGTGACGGAGAGAGTGCCGTCAGACTCACTGATCCAACGGTCGGCGAACGCTGCGGTCAATGATCCAACCCCTGATCCGGGGTCGAGCATCGATCGCGGTCCCGGAGCAAGGTCAAACAATGAAGCTAGCAAGCCCGCCACCGGGGGAGGCGTTAGGTACTGCCCTCGCACTGCGCGATTAGTGAAATCTGTCCGACTTGATGCTGAAATACGACGTCTTTCGGCGGACTGGAGGAACTTTTGCCCTCGTTGTAAATGCGCAGGCTTCCCAGTTAACGCCGGCAAGTTGGCACCTCTCGCACACGGCGGCAGTAGGCCAGCCGATTAAGGACCGAATCCATGTGCGCGACGTCCATTCGGCTTAAGGCGCGACGGATTCCGCGAACAAAAGCCCCATCAGTGTTGGCATCCATTGCAATTCAAGCAATGCGCCTCTACGCGAATCCGATCAGCCGATCCATGCCCAACCGATTCGCTCATAAGCTCCCGAGGTTCGCAACTCGCGTCAATCCGACTTTCGAAATTGACACCCCTTTTTGATCGGCCGGCGCCAAACATGACGTTCCGCACCGCGGGAACCCGATTGAATCGCCCGCCAATCCTAGGAGTTGTCGGGTCGATGTCTGATCACGGGTTGCCCGAGCATCGACAAGTGGATCGACGCAGCCAATAGCAAAGATCGATTGATCGACGAATTGGGTCGAAGATCCGCGCTCGCAGAGTTCAGCCAACGCCCCAGGCCGCCTCGGTGGCTAGGAAGTCGAAGGCACAGGCTCGCACCACGCGCAGTCTCGTAACAAACGATTTTCGATTTATCGCAGCCCGCACTAGGTCCCAGCCACCCTGAGCTGAAGTCACTCCTGCAACGCGATGCATCATCCTGCTGCCAGCCTCAGGCCAAATGGCGCCAAGAATGGGCGTTCGCATTCAGATCGCTAAATTTCGGGCCATAGGTTAATCGGGAGGGACCAACCCCAAGTAGGTCGGACACAGGGTTGCGTACATAGCAATCTCTGCAAGGCCAATCTGCTTAATTCTTTAGCCCCGCAGTTTGCGGAAAGTCTGAATATTGGAGTAAGTTTCTTGCCGCTCACTGGCTGTGCGCCTGTATCCGCGCCAGTATTCAAGAAACTCATCCTCAGAGTCAAAGATTCCTTCGCCGTCCGCAAATTCTTGGATAGTGCCGCGGATGCTTCCAATATTGGCAGTGTTTCCGCTTCCTGCCTTATCGCCGGCAATCCTCCATTTTTCCTGCATGAAAACTTCCACGTCGTCAAATGGAATTGGGACGTCTTGCAAGTTTTCGAAAGAGTAAACGGCATCGGCCGATCCGCGCTTACTCTGGGCGCGTTGATACACGAACCCAATAACCCAATGATGCCGGTATTCACTAAATGGGAAAACAATGTTTTTGCTCTCACTCGCAGGATGGATATAGCTGGTATAGCTACCCAACGTGTATTTGAACGACGAATCCGATCCCGCTCTATAGGTAGTCTTCACATCGATGGCGATTTTCTCTCGATCCAAATCATTCCGCATTAGGGTGAAATCCGGGTAGTGGTTCTGTTTATGCGGTTCAACCAACTTTAGGTTCGCTTCTCGCGCATATGTCGCAATAGCCTGCCTGGCAACGATTTCGAATAATGTGCTAATCACCTTCGTGTCGGAACCGAGTGGATACACGCGGCCCCTTCGGTCCACGACGCCGCACAAGGTGTACCCATTCTGCAAATCTTCAAGCGAATTGAGGATGATTCTTTTCACCCGACTACTAGCGCTTCCGTCATGACGTTCCGAAGATTCTCGGTGGCCCCTAGATGGTAGAAGTGAGAAAAAGTCTTGATTTCGTAACCGGAAAATGACTCGTGTAAGCGCTCATTTTTCCGATATTTGTTTTGGAACCACATGGAGTAAAGGAAGGGGCAATTCATTTTCTTTAGTTGAGCCTCAAGCTTGGCGGCTTCTTCATCAGTCCAACCGTTGAAAAAATCTGTGAATCGGCCAGCATATGGCGGGTCGCAGTACACGAAATCGCGGTGTTGTGCGTCAGCAATTAGATCGGCCCAGTCTGTGCAAATGAATTCCCATGATTTGCCCGCCATGATTTCGGTTGCCCATTGCACCTGGTTGCAAATTTTTGTTATGTATGCCGCCCGAAATCTTGCTGGTTTGCGGCAAAAGGGTGTGTTAAAGCGTCCTTGCTTATTGAACCGCATGAGCCCGTTAAAGCAAGATCGGTTCAAAAAAAGAAAATCGTGCGGATCATGGAATTCATTAAACCGGTCGCGCATCTCGTAATAGTGTTCCTCGCCGTCACGCAAAAGTTGCGCCCCCTCACGCTCCAGGAATTTCCGCACGCTTGCGCCATTTAGAGATCCGCGTTGAAGCGCGGTATAAAAGTTGATTAAATGCGGATTCGTATCCCCCAACAGCGCTCGCTGCGGGCCGACGTTAAGGGCAACTACAGCCGATCCGACGAATGGTTCGATCCACCGGCCGCTTCCATCCCAATTGATGTTTTCTTTGATTACAGGGACCGCTTTGGTCTTTATGCCCTGAATCTTCAAGGGAGGGGCGTGAACGCCGTTCAATCAATCGGCCCCAAAGGAAAGCTACTTGAATCAACGAAGCTGTTCTTCACGCCGCCGGGTTTGGCAACAAAGCCTGCTGAAAATCCGTCTGAAGCAATCAAAGCTGACCCCCATACGGTGTCGCGCCCAAACTCACCAGTTGGCCAGACGCCGGCGCGTCTAATCGGAGAGAAAACGCATGACAGACTCACTGAGTCATTTTATTGGCGCAGTTGAGCGCATTAGCATTCGCCGATCATGGTTGCGATTCTCGGAAGGGAATCCACTTGCAAGGAACCGCCCGATATGAACATCGCCCCGCTGAGTCCGCCTGACGAAACGGCGGCGCTTGAACTGATGAGCGCCTGTTTCGACGACGAGCCGGTCGAATATTTCCGCAGCTACCACCGCCTGCTGCCAGCCGGCCGGCCCGACGTGCAACTGGCCGCCAAGGTGGAGGGCCGCCTGGTCGGCTATCTCGAATGCCGGTGGGTCGAACACTACTTCGGCGACCGGACCCTGCCGGTGGCAAACATCGGCGCGCTCTGCACGCACCCGGACTATCGCCGCCGCGGCATCGCCCGCGGCCTGCTTTCGGCGGCGCTGGAACAGGTCGACGCCGATCAGTATCCGCTCACCGGTGTTCACGCCGCCACCCCGGAGCTGTACGGCGAGCACGGGTTCTGGCCGGTTCCGCACACCGAGTTCGTGGCTGCGGTGCCCGACCGCGCGCCGGTCCCTGACCGCGGCACGCTGTTTGAGCCGGTGGATGACGACGACCTGGAAGAGCTGTTCGACCTTTACCGGCGCGAGAACCGGCAGCTGCTGGGCCCGTTGGTCCGCTCGCGCCGCTACTTCAACGGCCAGCAGGACTGGATGTCGAAGCTGCCTCGCGATCTCGCCTGGGAGACCATGCGGCAGATCGGCCGGTCGACCGGGTACCTGCGCTATCGGCGCGAACCCGGCCGGCTGAACCTGCTCGAAGTCGTGGCCAGCGGGCGCGACCGCGGCCGCGCCGCCGCGGCCCACATACTCCAACTGGCCCACGCCGAGGGGCTTGGACAGGTTAGGGGCCGGATTTCCCCAAAGGCGCCGTTCCTGCGCGGGATCGAGCAACTGACCGAGGTGGAAGTCAGCAGCCGCGAAGGGCACATGTTCAAGATCAACGACCTGGACGGCCTGCTGGCGGCGGTCGGCCCCCACCTGACCCTGCGGCGCCGCCATCTTGCGGTCACCTCGCCGCCCGTGAACCTGGACATCGGCGGGCAGGTGCGCTCGCTGAGTTTTCCCTCGGCCCAGGCGGAATTCGGGCCGGCGATCGACGACGCTGCCGTGGTGGCAATTTCGGAGGGCGAATTCCTGGCGCTGGTATTCGGCTGTCCCGGCAGCGCTTCGGTTCTGCAGAGAGGCCAGGTGCGGGTGGACTCGCGCGCGCAACTGGAGGCCGTTTTCCCCGAGGACGGTTGGGTCCTCTGGGAGGCCGATCACTACTGACCGCCGGTAGTCGGCATCGTCAGTACGTGCCCCGGAAAACGGTGCTCGGGCGAGTCGGATCCAAGAATCGCAACCCCGAGCACCTTCTACGATCGCGACGGGGCGTCCTCCCCGCAGGCCGAATCGGCATCGCTCCCGCGGGCCAGACCCTCGGCACGAGCGGAATTTGATTCGTCAGGCGCGGGTCCCGGCGCCGAAGCGGCGGCTCGAATACGGCGGCAACGGCCTGATGGCGCAATTCCGGTTTCCCAGCCAATTCAGGCCACCGACTCCCCGGCGCAGGGGAATGCAGCCGATGCAAGCTGCCCCGTTACTACCCATAAAGCCGGCGTTACTACCCAAAAAACTACCCAAAAAACGACCGGTACACGGTGCAGGCATAGAATTTTGCCCGCCTCATTGCTTCAAACCCGGGATACCAAGGCAGAAAACATGGCACTAAACGTCGGCGACCAGGCCCCCGATTTCGAACTCCTCAACGGCGACGGCGACAAGGTGCGCCTGTCCGATTTCAAGGGCCAGAAAGTCATCGTGGTCTTCTATCCGCTGGCCTTTTCCGGGATCTGCCAGAACGAACTGACCGACTACAACGCCAAGGCCGACCGCATCAAGGCTGCCGGGGCCCGGGTCCTGGGCGTGTCCATCGACAGCTTCTTCACCGTAGGCGCGTTCGCCGAAGCGATCGGGCTCGACGAATCGATAACCCTGCTCTCGGACTTCCCCAGCCACGCCGCCGGCGAGGCCTACGGGGCCTACAACAGCGAAACCGGCTTCAACGAACGCGTGACGGTGGTCGTTGACGAAGACGGCCGAATCGTCTACAAGGTCCACAACGCGGCCCCCGACCGCCGCGACGAGGAAGAGGCGCTGGCCGCCCTCGGCTAGTTTTCCGGCCGGACTCCGGCCCTTCTAGACCGCCGCCCCGGCCCGCTGCCGGGCCAGGTACTTGAACCGGCCGTCCTCGGCGTCGACCAGCAGTTCCTGATCGGGCGCCAGTTCGCCGCCTAGTAGCATCCTGGCGGCCGGGTTCTCGATCCGGCGCCGGATGGTGCGGGCCATCGGGCGGGCGCCGTACTCGGGGTCCCAGCCCTCCTTCAGCAGCAGGTCGCGGGCCGCGGCGGAGATCTCCAGCTCGACCCCCTGCGCGGAAAGGCGCTCGCGCAAGTCGCCCAGCTGCACGTCGATCACCGAGCCGACCTCTCCGCGGGTCAGCGAGCGGAAGATGATCACCTCGTCGATGCGGTTGAGGAACTCGGGCGGGAAGTGCCGGCGCAGCCGCCCCAGCAGCGAGGTGCGCATCTCGGCGTGATCGGGGCCGTCGGCGCCCGGCTCGGATCCGAACCCGACCCTGTCGCGGCGGACCAGCTCGGCCACCCCGACGTTCGAGGTCATGATCAGGATGGTGTTGCGGAAATCGACCGTCCGGCCCTGTCCGTCGGTGAGCCGGCCGGCGTCGAGAACCTGCAGCAGGGTGTTGATCACCTCGGGGTGGGCCTTTTCTATCTCGTCGAAGAGGATGACCTGGTAGGGCCGCCGCCGCACCGTCTCGGAGAGCTGTCCGCCCTCGCCGTAGCCGACGTATCCGGGCGGAGCGCCGATCAGCCGGGAGACGGTGTGGCGCTCGCCGTATTCGGTCATGTCGACGCGGACCATCGCGTCTGGGTCGTTGAACATGAAGCGCGCCAGCTGCCGCGACAGCTCGGTCTTGCCCACCCCGGTCGGTCCCAGGAATATGAACGAGCCCATCGGCCGGTTGGGGTCGGATAGCCCGGAGCGCGAGCGGCGCAGGGCGTCGGCGACGGCGGTCACCGCCTCGTCCTGGCCGATCAGGCGGCTGTGGATCTCATCCTCGATGCGCAGGAGCTTCTGCATGTCGCCCTCCAGCATCGCCGCCACCGGGACTCCGGTGGCCTCGGAAACCACCGAGGCGATGTCGTCGGCCTCGACAGTCTCGGAGATGTTGTGCTCGTTGAGCCAGTCGGCCCGCTTCTCGGTCAGCTCGTCGCGCATCCGGATCGATTCGGACTTGTAGTTGGCGGCCGATTCGTACTCGCGGCTCTGCCAGGCCTCCTCCTCCAGGCCCTCCAGCTCGCGCAGGCGAGCGTCGAGCGCGTGCAGGTCGTCGGGCATGTTGAAGATCTGCAGGCGCAGCTTGGCCGCCGCTTCGTCCATCAGGTCGATCGCCTTGTCGGGCAGGAACCGGTCGGTAATGTAGCGGTTGGAGAGCCGCGCCGCCTGCTCGAGCGCGTCGTCGGAGATCTTGAGCCGGTGGTGGGTCTCGTACTTGGGCCGCAGGCCGCGCAGGATGTCGACCGTTCCCTCCACGTCCGGCTGGTCGACGTACACCTGCTGGAACCGGCGCGCCAGCGCCTTGTCGCGCTCGATGTGGCGCCGGAATTCGTCCAGCGTGGTCGCGCCGACGGCCTGGAGTTCGCCCCGCGCCAGGGCGGGCTTGAGCAGGTTGGCCGCATCGATCGCGCCCTCGGCCGATCCGGCGCCCACGACGTTGTGCAGTTCGTCGATGAACAGGATGATGTTGCCGCGCGAATTGATCACTTCCTCGATGACCGACTTGAGGCGGTCCTCGAACTCGCCGCGGAACTTGGACCCGGCCAGCATCTGGCCGATGTCGAGCGCGAGCACGCGCCGGCTGGCCAAAAGTTCGGGCACATGGCCGTCGACGATGCGCTGGGCCAGGCCCTCGACGATCGCGGTCTTGCCCACGCCCGGCTCCCCGATCAGGACCGGATTGTTCTTGGTCCGGCGCGAGAGGATCCGCATCACGCGGTCGATTTCGACCTCGCGCCCCACTACCGGATCGATCTGGCCGCGACGGGCCAGGGCGGTCAGGTCGGTGCTGTAGCGGTCGAGGGCGGCGTAGCGCGATTCGGCGGTCTTCGACGAGGCGTCCTGGGAGCCGCGGAGATCGCGGATCGCGGCCAGGGTCTTCTGCCGGGTGCAGCCAAGTTCGATCAGGATCTTGGAGGCGTCGGCGTCGCGCAGCGCCAGGATGGCCAGGAACAGGTGCTCGGTCGAGATGTAGTCGTCGCGCAGGCTGTCGGCCTCGGAGGCGGCGCGGTCGAGCAGCTGCTTGGCGCGCGGGGTGATGAATATCTGCTCCACCGCCGAATCCGAACGCCGCTCGGCATTGGCCACTTTCGGCTTGCGGTCCAGCACTCCGTTCACGCGCGAACGCACGAAATCCGGGTTAATGCGCATCCGCTGCAGGAGCCGGACTGCCGGCGACTCGCGCGTCTCCAGCAGGGCCAGGAGGATGTGCTCGGCGTCGAACTGGGTGTGCCCCAGGTCGCTCATGATCTGGTTGGCCCCGACGATCACCTCCTGGGCTTTTTCGGTGAGGCGCCCAAACCCCGCGTCTGCCATCTGTCAGTTCCCGTTTGCTACTTGGACTTCAATTCCGATTGCCGCCAGCGCCCAGCTCACTGGGTGGCCCGCCGCAGCATGCGCTTTAAGCGCGCAATCTCCGTCTGGAGCTGGTTGACCTCGCGCCGGTGGGCGAGCGCCTGCTCGTCCAGTTCGATCCGGTGACTGCGCCGCAGCTCGTCGACCCGGTCGTGCAGTTCGAGGATGATCTCGACCCCCGAAAGGTTGGCCCCTTCGTCCTGGGTCAGTTCGCGGATCCGGCGCACCCGCTGCACGTCGCGCATCGAGTACATCCGCACCGATCCGTCGGACCGGATCGGGTTCACCAGCCCGACCCGCTCGTAGTGACGCAGGGTCTGCGGGTGGGTGCCAGTCATCCTGGCGACCACCCCGATGAAGAACCCCTTCACGTCGCTGTCGTCGCGCGGCCCGCGCCGCTCGCGCCTCTCATCCGCCATTGGTCGCCTCCTGCTCCTCCCCGCGCAGCTTCGCCAGGTCCCGGATCAGGTCCCGCTGCCGGTCGTCCAGCTCCTTGGGAGTGGTCACGTTCACCTTCACGAACAGGTCGCCCGGTTCGCCCTTCCCCATCTGCGGCAAACCCTTGCCGCGCAGCCGCAGCCGCGCGCCCTGGGATACCTCGGGCGGCACCCGAACCCGCAGCTTCTCGCCGCCCAGGGTCGACACCACCGCGCGCGTGCCCAGGGCCGCCGCGGTCATCGGAATCGAGATGTCGGTCTCCAGGTTCACGCCGTTGCGGCGCATGCTGGGGTGGTCCAGGACCCTGACCTTCAGAAACAGGTCGCCGCGGGTGCCGTCCGGCCGCACTCCGCCCTCGCCGGCCAGCCGGATCCGGGCCCCGGGGCGGACCCCGGGCGGGATCTTGACCCGCAGGCGCCGATTGGCGGTGCCGCCGATCCCGTCCGGGGAGCGGACCGAGATCATCCGCTGCGATCCGTTGAGGATCTCCTCCAGGGTCACGTCGACCTCGTGGGCGACGTCGGCGGCGCGGGCCCCGGCCGACTGGCGCGGTCCGCGGGCCGTGCCGGCGGCGCCGAACCTGCCGAAAAGCTGCTCGAAGAAGTCGGAGAACCCGGCCCCGCCCATCGGGCCCTGGCCGCCGAATCCGGCCCCGCCGAATCCGGCCTGGCGCATCGCCGCCTCGAACGAGCCGTGCTGGCGGTAGGCCGAACCGAACCGGTCGTAGCGTGCCTTCTTCTCGGGATCGGAGAGGACCTGGTGGGCCTCGTTGATCTCCTTGAATCGCTCCTCCGCCTTGGGGTCGCCCGGATTGGCGTCGGGGTGGTACCGGCGCGCCAGGCGCCGGTAGGCGCGCTTGATCGCGTCGGCGTCGGCCGAGCGGTCAAGCTCGAGGATCTTGTAGTAGTCGCGGTATTCCACGGCTAGGCATCGTCCTGCCGGGGCGGACCGGCCACCTGGACCTGGGCCGCGCGCAGCACGACCCCGTCGGCCTGGTAGCCGGTCCGGACCACGTTCACGATCTGGCCCTCGTCATGTTCGTCGCTGGGAATGCAGGCGACGACCTCGTGCAGGCGCGGGTCGAACCGGCCCGCGGCCGGGACCGCCTCCAGTCCGGCCCGGCCCAGGGTCTCCAGCAGCTGGGCCCGGACCATTCCCACGCCGACGGCGAGCTGATCCTCCGGATCGGCGGCCGCCTGCAGCGCCCGCTCCAGGTTGTCAAGCACCGGCAGGATGCCGGTCAGCAGGTCCTGCCGGGCGATCGCGACCGCTTCCCGCCGGCGCCGCTCGGAGCGCCGCCGCAGGTTCTCCAGGTCGGCCTGCAGGCGCAAGATCTGGTTCTGCTGCTCGTCGGCGCCGTCGTCGGCGGGCGGTTCGGGCGCGGGTCGGGGCGCGGACTCGGAGACCACTGTTACTTGCCTTCGTCGTCGGCCGCGGAGAACTCGGCGTCGACGACATCGTCGGCGTCGGCGGCGTCCTGGGTTTCGCCGTCGGGCCCCGGCTGGCCGTTGGCGCCGGTCTGGTAGACGCGCTGTCCGATCTCCAGCTGGCGCTGGGAGAGCTCCTCGGTGCGCCGGCGCAGCTCGGCCAGGTCGGGCTCGTCCTGGTCCAGCAGCCCGCGCAGTTCGGCGACCTGGCTCTCGATCTCGCTCTTTTCCTCGTCGGAGAGCTGGTCGCTGTGCTCGTTGACCAGCCGCTCGACCTGGTAGGCGGCGGCGTCGGCCTGATTGCGCAGATCGGCCAGTTCGCGCCGGTCGCGGTCCTCGTTGGCGTGCCGCTCGGCGTCCTGGACCAGGGCGTCGATCTGGTCCTTGTCCAGGTTGGTCGAGGCCGTGATCGTGATCTTCTGCTCCTTGCCGGTGCCGGTGTCCTTGGCCTTGACGTTCACGATCCCGTTCACGTCGATGTCAAAGGTCACCTCGATCTGCGGCACGCCGCGCGGGGCCGGCGGGATCCCCTCGAGCCGGAACCGGCCCAGGGTCATGTTGTCGGCCGCCATGGCGCGCTCGCCCTGCAGGATGTGAATGTCGACCGCGGTCTGGCCGTCCTCGGCGGTCGAGAAGATCTCGGACTTGGAGGTCGGGATCGTGGTGTTGCGCTCGATCAGGGTGGTCTTCACCGACCCGAGCGTCTCCAGCCCCAGCGAGAGCGGAGTCACGTCCAGCAGGACCACGTCGCGGACCTCGCCGGTGATGATCCCGGCCTGGATGGCGGCGCCGATGGCCACGACCTCATCCGGGTTCACCGACCGGTTCGGCTCCTTGCCGGTGAGCTCCTTGACCAGGTTCTGGACCGCCGGCATCCGCGTGGAGCCGCCCACCATCACGATCTCGTCGACCTGCTCGGGGGTGACCCCGGCGTCGCGCAGGACCTTGCGGAACGGGTCCACCATGCGGCGGTTCAGATCTGCCACCAGCTCCTCGAAGCGCGAGCGGCGCAGGGTGACGGCCAGGTGCTTGGGACCGGTCTGGTCGGCGGTGATGAACGGGAGGTTGATTTCGGTCTGCGGGGTCGTGGAGAGTTCGATCTTGGCTTTCTCGGCCGCCTCCACCAGGCGCTGTAAGGCCTGCGGGTCAGAGCGCAGGTCGATCCCCTGCTCGCGCTTGAATTCGTCGACGAGGTGGCCGACGATGCGCTGGTCGTAATCGTCGCCGCCGAGGTGGGTGTCGCCGTTGGTGGCCTTGACCTCAAACACCCCGTCGCCGACCTCGAGCACCGACACGTCGAACGTCCCGCCGCCCAGGTCCCAGACCAGGATCGTCTCAGCCGACTGCTTCTCGAGCCCGTAGGCCAGCGAGGCCGCGGTCGGTTCGTTGATGATCCGCAAAACGTCCAGCCCGGCGATCGTGCCGGCGTTCTTGGTCGCCTGGCGCTGGCTGTCGTTGAAATAGGCCGGGACCGTGATGACGGCCTGCTTGACCTCCTCGCCCAGGTATTCCTCGGCGTCGGCCTTGAGCTTCTGCAGGACCATCGCCGAGATCTCTTCCGGGGTCACGTCGCTGTTTAGCTGCGGGATCCGAATGCGGGCCTCGTTCCCCTTGCCGTCGACGATCTCGAACGAGACCTGCTCGCGCTCGGAGTCGACCTCGTCGAAGCGGCGCCCGACGAAACGCTTGGCCGAGTAGATGGTGTTGGCCGGATTCAGCACGCTCTGGCGCCGGGCCAGCTGCCCGACCAGGCGTTCGCCGTTCTTGGAATAGGCCACCACCGAAGGCGTGGTCCGGGCCCCTTCCACGTTCGTTATCACGGTCGGTTGCCCGGCTTCCATGAATGCGACCACCGAATTGGTGGTGCCCAGGTCAATTCCGACTACTTTGGCCATTTGCTTGGTGCCTTTCTTGTGCGTCCCGCCGGCCTTGGCTCGAGGGACTGGGTTTGGGCTTTGGGTATTGGGTTCGGCGATCCGATTACGGCGACGAGCTCAGCGCCGCGGCCAGGACCTGGTCCATCGAATCGACGAATATGAACTTGAATTTGCGGCGCACGTCGGCGGGGATTTCGCCGACTTCGGAGCGGTTTTCGGCCGGCAGGATCACCTCCCGGATTCCGTGGCGCTGCGCCGCCAGCACCTTTTCCTTCACGCCGCCGATCGGCAGCACCCGGCCCTGGATGGTCACCTCGCCGGTCATGGCCAGGTCGCCGCGCACGCTGCGGCCCAGGAACGCCGAGGCCAGCGCGGTGCCCATCGCGATCCCGGCCGAGGGTCCGTCCTTTGGAACGGCCCCTTCCGGGACGTGCAGGTGCACGAACGCGTCGCTCAGCACGTTGGGCTGGAATCCCAGCCGGCCGGCGTGCTGGGTCACGTAGGAGAGCGCCGCCTGGGCCGATTCGGCCATCACGTCGCCCAGGTTGCCGGTGCAGAGGAATTCGCGCTTGCCGCGCGACCAGGCGGCCTCCACCGGCAGCAGCTCGCCGCCGTGGGAGGTCACCGCCAGGCCGTTGACGACCCCGACCCGATCGCTGGTGTCCTCGCTGCGGTCGGAGTAGGGCGCCGGCCCCAGCAGGTCGCGCAGGTCCGGCGAGCGCACGACCCGCAGGGCCCGCTCGCGCGCCGCGCGCCGCCTGGCGACCTTGCGGCAGGCCGCCGCTATCCGGCGCTCCAGCTCGCGCACGCCCGCCTCGCGGGTGTAGCGCTGCACTATCGCGGCCAGGGCTTCGTCGCTGATCCGCAGGCGGTTCTTGCCGCCGACGGTCAGGCCGTGGTCCTTTAGCTGGCGCGGGATCAGGTGGTCCTTGGCGATTGCAAGTTTTTCGCGCGCCGTGTAGCCCTCCAGGCGGATGATTTCAAGCCGGTCGCGCAGGGTGGGCGGGATGCCCCATTCGTTGTTTGCGGTCAGCAGGAACATCACCTGCGAGAGGTCGTAGCCGACTTCGAGGTAGTGATCGGAGAAGTTGCGGTTGTGTTCGGGGTCCAGGACTTCCAGCAGCGCCGATGAGGGATCGCCGCGGAAGTCGCGCCCGATCTTGTCGACCTCGTCGAGCACGAACACCGGGTCGACCGCGCCGGCCCGGGCCATGCCCTGGATGATCCGGCCCGGCAGGGCGCCGACGTAGGTGCGCCGGTGGCCGCGGATTTCGGCTTCGTCGCGGACCCCGCCCAGCGAGACCCGGATGTAGCGCCGCCGGACCGCCTGGGCGATCGAGCGCCCCAGGCTGGTCTTGCCGACCCCGGGCGGCCCCACCAGGCAGAGGATGGGGCTCTGCGAGTCGTCGGTCAGGGACCGGACCGCCAGGTACTCGATGATCCGCTTCTTGACCTTTTCCAGGCCGAAGTGGTGGCGATCCAGGACCCGGCGCGCCGCCTTTATTCCCACCCGCCGGCGCTTCCTCTGCGCCGGCGGCCACGGCAGGTCGAGGAGGGTGTCGATGTAATTGCGCACGACCGCCAGCTCGGGCGAGGCCGGCGATATCCCCTCCAGCCGCTCGATTTCCTTGGTCGCGCGGGCGCGGACCGCCTCGGGCATGTGCGAGCCGGCGATCGCCTCCAGCAGTTCCTCGCGCTCGTCGCCGACGGCGTTGGCGATGCCGAGTTCGCGCTGGATCGTGCGCAGCTGCTCCTTGAGGTAGAAGTTGCGCTGCGCGGACTCGATGCCCTCCTGGATCTGGCTCTGGATCGACGAACGCACGTCCAGGGTGCGGATCCAGCCGTTCAGGAGCGCGGTGACGGCGAACATCCGCTCGTATACGTCGACTTCTTCCAGCAGCTGCTGCTGGTGCTCGGGATCCTCGATCAGCTTGGAGGCGGCCAGGTCGGCCAGGTAGCCGGCGTGGGTGATCCGGCGGGCCAGCGAGACGACCTCGGGCGCGACCTGGTTGCTCTTTTCGGCGTACTCGTGGATCTGGGTCGAGAGCGTGCGCCGCAGGGCCTCCAGTTCGGGGCCGTTGCGCATCGTTTCGCTCAAGGGCGTGATCATCGCCACCAGGCCCTCGCCCTCGGATTCGGTACCGAGGACCTGGGCCCTTTCCTGGCCCTTGAAAAGAGCCGAGTATCCGCCCGAGGGAATCAGGTACTGGCGCACGAGCGTGCAGACCGTCCCGACGGTGTACAGATCGGCGTCCTCTTCCTCGCCGGCGGCCTGCAGCAGGAGCACGTCCTCGGCCCCGCCGCGGAGCCGTTCCAGCGCCCACAGCGAAGTCGGGTCGGTGACCTGCAGCGGCTGCGAGATGCGCGGAAACGCCACCTCCTCGGAGAGGATCACGACCGGCAGTTCGCGGGCGCCGGTGACGCCCTCGGCGTCTGCCGCCAGCGCGTCTTCGGGCATTGAATCAGGAGTCAGGGAGGCTATCACTTTCTTACTGTGCAGATAGTCTAGTTGTTGAGCGTGTCAGTGTCAACTTTCATGACATCGCGATTTGGGACCGACGGACGCGCCAATAAAATCGCGACGATGACCCGCCAACCCGGTCCGATCCGGAAACTGACGCGTCGCCGGGTGCTCGGCGCCGGGCTCGGAGGGCTTTTGTCCGCCGCCTGCTCGCCGGTCCCCGATTCGCCGTCGGGTCCGGCTCCGGGACCCGACGCGCCTGGGATCGGCGACCCCGACATCGCCCCGCTCCTGGTCTCGGCGCCGGGCCCGTCCGATGTCGCCCGACCGGTGCTGGTGGAGTTCACGCGCCAGAACCCCAGCCTGCTGGCCCGCTGGGAGCAGGTCGAGGGCGACTACGCGGCGGCACTGGAAGCGCGGCTTGCCACCCCGGACGCGCCGGACGTGGTCCGGGTGCGGGAGGGCCAGCTGGGCCGCTGGCGCCACGCCGGCCTGCTGACCCGGTTCGGCGACGACGAGCTGTTCGAACAGCTCCCCTCGCTCCTCTACCCCGGCGCGCGGGCCGGCGCCTTCGATCCCGACGGGGCGCCGTGGGGAATCCCGCACTATCACGACGCCATGTTCCTGGCCTACAACCGCGGGCACCTGGACCGGCTCGGCGGGCGGCCGCCGGCGACGCTTCCCGAGCTGGCGGGATTTGCAAGGGAGCTGCAGGCCCGCCATTCCCTGCGCACCCCGGTCAGCATCAACCTGGCGCCCAAGGCCAACGCGAATCTCCCCTGGTGGGGGCTGCTTAGGGCGGCCGGCGTGTCGTTCGAACGGTCCGAGGAGAGCGTCGCGGGGGCGACCGCGGTCCTGGGCGCGCTGCGGGCGATGGTCGTCGATGACGGAACCCTGGACCCGGGGATAGAGCGCCCCGACTACGACCGCCTGGCGGACGGGGACTGCGCGTTCGCGATAGTCGGCGCCTACGCGGGCCCGCGCCTTCTGGAGCGGGGCGCCCCGATCGCCTACGCCCCGCTGCCGGGGTTGAGCCAACCCGGTCTCGGAAGCGCCTGCTGGACTCCGCTGTTCGCGCTCGCCAGCCGCCCCCGGCGCCACCCGGCGGGCGCCCGGCTGGCGGTGCACCTTGGATCCATCGACGGCGCCGGGACGTACTGGGGGCCGCGCCACTTCGCCCTTTCCGGCAGCCTGCCGCCCGCCTACCCTCGCCTGATGGCCGAATCGGCGGTCCGGTCCCACTTCGGGCGCTGGGCGGACCCGGCGGTCCTGGATTCGGTCCTGGAGCGCGCCACTCCGGTCGACTTTCTCTGGCGGCCCTGGTTTCAGGCGTGGGAGCATCGCTGCCAGGAGGTTGTCACGGACGCCGTGCTGGGACAGGCCGAACCCGCCGCGGCGGCGATGCAGATGTGGTCCGAAGCCTCCGCCTACGCCGGTACGGCCGCCTGACCGCGCCGGCCGGCCGGAATGCGGCCCCGAAGATGGCGCGCGCCCAGGGCCCGCTGGAAGCGCCGCTCAGAATCCGCCTGCGGCGATAAAATCTTTCCGAGTTGATCGGAAGCGCCCTTGCACGGGCGCCGGCAGTATCGGAATCAAATTGCTCCTGACCTGCTCCTATTTCGCGTTTATCAGGCCGGTGTGCCCGGTCGGATCGCGCATGTAGCACCCGACCGACTACACCGGCCAGCAGAGGAAGCCCCCTCTGCTTTTTTTCGTTTAAGGGCAACACCCAACCAACCTGCGACCCCAAACCCCCAGCAACTGAGAGAAACCGGAAATGGTAATAGTCACCAAGGTCGGCACCACGGCCAGCGGCATCGCGCGGATCGAGGAGCGCATCCGCGAGGAAGGCCTCAAACCCCACCGGATCGAGGGCTCCACCCTGACCGTGATCGGCGTGATCGGATCGCCGACCGAGGCGTTCCGCGAACAGATGGCCGTTTTCTCGGGCGTCGACCGCGTGCTGCGGATCGGGCGGCCCTACACCCTGGCCGGACGCGGCGACGGCCGCAGCGACACCGAATTCGAGGTCGGATCGGTCCAGTTCGGGGGCCCGGGCGTGACCATGATCGCCGGTCCCTGCACCATCGAGTCGCGCGAGCAGCTGTTCTCGACCGCCAAGGCGGTCAAGGCGGCCGGCGCCAGCGTGCTGCGGGGCGGGGCGTTCAAGCCGCGGACGTCACCTTACAGCTTCCAGGGAATGGAGACCGAAGGGCTCGAGCTCCTGCAAGAGGCTTCCGAGGAGTTCTCGATCCCGACCATCACCGAGGTAATGGAGCCGGGCCTGGTCGAGCAGGTCGCCCGTTACACCGACATCCTGCAGATCGGGGCTCGCAATTCGCAGAACTTCCCGCTGCTGCGCGAAGCCGGCCAGAGCGGGCTGCCGGTGATGGTCAAGCGCGGCCCGTCGAGCACGATCGAGGAATGGCTGCTCTCGGCCGAGTACGTCCTGGCCGCCGGAAACCCCAAGGTGCTGCTCTGCGAGCGCGGGATCCGCACCTTCGAAAACTCCACCCGCGCCACCCAGGACATTTCCGCCATCGCCATGGCCAAGCGCCTCTCGCACCTGCCGGTGATAGTCGACCCGGCGCACGGGACCGGCAAGTGGTACCTGGTCGAGGCGATGACCCTGGCCGGCGTGGCGGCGGGCGCCGACGGCGCGATGCTCGAAGTCCATCCCGAGCCCGACCACGCCATCTGCGACGGCCCGCAGAGCCTCACGTTCGCCAATTTCGAACGGGCGATGCAGCGGCTCCGGCAGATGTCCGACGCCCTGGGTCGGCCGCTGCGCGAACCGGCGTTAGCCGCCGCCTGAGCAATGGAATTGCCTGATCCGGAGGCGGCTTCGGCAATAGGCGCGGCCTCGGCCGTACGGGGCCGCATCCAGGTACCCGGCGACAAGTCGATAACCCACCGCGCCCTGCTGCTGAACGCCCTGGCGGAGGGCCGCGCGCACGTCAGCGGGGCCGGACTCGGCGGAGACTGCCGCTCCAGCATCGCCTGCCTGCGGGGCCTTGGCGTAAGCGTTAGCCGGGACGGTGACCGGCTGACCGTCGACAGCCCCGGATCGGGCGGGTTCGAGGAGCCCGCCGGCCCGCTCGACTGCGGTAATTCGGGCACGACGATGCGGCTGCTGCTGGGACTTCTGGCCGGCTGCGGCCGGTTCGCGGTCGTCGTCGGCGACGAGTCGCTCTCGTCCCGCCCGATGGGACGCGTGGCCGACCCGCTGCGCCGGATGGGCGCCCGGATATTCGGCCGCGGCGGCGGGCAGCTGGCCCCGCTGGCGGTCAACCCGGCGTCGCTGTCCGGGACCCGGATCAACGTGCCGGTCGCATCGGCGCAGGTAAAGAGCGCGCTCCTGATCGCCGGCCTGGGAGCCAGCGGCCAGACCCGCATCAGCCAGCCGGCCCGGTCGCGCGATCACACCGAAATCATGCTCGCGGCGATGGGCGCCCGGGTTGAGATCGACGGCGCCGAACTCTCCATCGAGGGCGGCCAGCAGCTTGATCCGGTCGACGTGGACGTCCCGGGCGATTTTTCTTCGGCCGCCTTCTGGCTGGTCCTCGGCGCGAGCCATCCCGACGCGCGCCTGCGGATCGAAAACGTCGGGCTCAACCCGACCCGCGCCGGAACGCTGCCGGTGCTGGAGCGCATGGGGGCCAGGATCGCGATCGACGCCAATCCCGCCGGGGCCGAGCCCTCGGGCGATCTGACGGTCGAGAGCTCCGGACTGCGCGCCACCGACATCGGCGGCGCCGAGATCCCGATCCTCATCGACGAGCTACCGGTTTTGGCGGTCGCCGCCACCCAGGCCGAGGGGACCACCACCATACGCGACGCCGGCGAGCTGCGGGTGAAGGAGACCGACCGCATAACCGCGACGGTCGGGAACCTGCGGGCCATGGGCGCCCGGATCGAGGAGCGGCCCGACGGGATGGTGATCGAAGGGCCCACCCCGCTTAAGGGCGCACGCCTTGATTCGCACGGCGATCACCGCGTGGCCATGGCCATGGCGGTGGCCGCCAGCATAGCCGACGGGGAGAGCCGGATCCGGGACTCGGCCGCGGTCGACATCTCCTATCCGGAGTTCTTTGGCGAGCTGGGCCGGGTCTGCGCAGCCTGACCGTGCGTTTCGCCGTACTTGGCTACCCGATAGGTCATTCGCTCTCACCGCCCATGCACAGGGCGGCCTTCGAGAGCGCCGGCGTTTCCGCCAGCTACGAGGCGCTTTCGGTGCCCCCGGACGAGCTGGCGGGCCGACTGGACGAGCTGCGGGCCGGTTCGTGGGACGGGTTCAACGTGACCATCCCGCACAAGGTCGCCGCGCTGGAGCTGGCCGACGACCCCGACCCGCTGGCGGTGCGAATCGGGGCCGCCAACACGCTCTGGTGCCGCAACGGGCGGATCCGGGCCGGCAACACCGACATCGCCGCCATGCGGGAGATCATCGAATCGACCGGCGTCGGCACCGACGCCCCGGCGCTGCTGATCGGGGCCGGCGGCGCGGCCCGCGCGGCGCTGGTGGCCCTCGCGGGATTTGAAGACCTGACCATCCTGAACCGGACCGCGGCCAACGCCCGGGCGCTGGCCGAGGAACTATCGCCCCGCGCCCGCGTTCTCCCGCTTAACGATCCCGGCGCCGCGGCGGCGGCGCGGGCCGCCGGCCTGATCATCAACTCCTCCAGCGTGGGGATGGAGGGCGGTCCGACCGCCGGCCGCTCGCCCCTGCCGGAAGGCTGCCTGGGCCGGAACCAGGTGGTTTTCGACATGGTCTACCGCCCGAAGGAAACCCCGCTGCTTGCCGACGCCCGCGAACGCGGCGCGCGCACGATCGACGGTCTGAAGATGCTGGTCCTGCAGGGCGCGGCCAGCTTTCTGATCTGGACCGGCCTCGACCCGGACCGGGCGGCGATGCGGCGCGCCTGCGAGCGGGAACTGTGAAAGAAGGCGAACAGGGACTCCAGCGCATCTGGCTGGTCGGCCTTTCGGGATCCGGCAAGTCGACCGTGGCGCGGGAGCTGGCGGGACTGCTCGGCTGGCGGGTCCTGGACTCGGACCAGGAAATCCGGCAAATGGCGGGCATGGACATCCCGGAGTTATTCGACGCCCACGGCGAAGAGCGCTTCCGCGCCCTGGAGCGGACGGTTGCGGCCCGCGCCGCCGGCGACCGCGGGGTGATCATCGCGACCGGCGGCGGGCAGATGGCGAACGGGTCCCTGGCCGAACTGATGCTCTCCAGCGGTGCCGTCATCTACATGCGCGCCCGCCCGCGGACCTGCGCCGCGCGCCTGGAGAGCCAGCTCGGCACCGAGGGGCGCCCGATGCTGGGCGGCGAAGGCGGCCTGGCCGAGAAACTTGACGGGCTGCTCCGACGGCGTAGGCGGACTTACGAGTCCGCGCACCACTGCCTGGACGTGGACGATTCCGATCCCCGGAGCCTGGCAATTCAAATAAAGGAGATGCTCGATGCTGACCCAGCCTGACGGGTACACCCCCGAATACGTGGCCATCGGGCAGGGGATCCTGGACGATCTGGGCCGGGAGCTGGCCCTGCGCGGGCTGGAGCCCGCGGCCGCGTTCCTGGTCGCCGACGAATCCGTCAACGCCCACTACGGCGACCGCGTGGCGGCCGCGCTCGAGGAAGCGGGCTGGCGGGTCGCGCGCCGGACGGTGCCGGCCGGCGAGGAAAGCAAGTCGGTGGCAACCGCCGAGGGGCTCTGGCACTGGCTGCTCGATCACCGCGCCGAGCGCTCGGACCTGATAGTGGCCCTGGGCGGCGGCGTGCTGGGGGACCTGGCCGGGTTCGTGGCCGCCACCTGGGGGCGCGGGATCGCCTGGGCCCAGGTCGCCACGACTCTGCTGGCCCAGGTCGATTCCAGCATCGGCGGCAAGGTCGCGGTCGACCTGCCGGGCGGCAAGAACATGGTCGGCGCCTTCCACAACCCGGTCCTCTCGCTCCTGGACACCCAGACCCTCCAGACCCTGCCGGAGCGCGACCTGGCCTCCGGATGGGTGGAGGCGATCAAGCACGGTTTCATCCGCGACGCGTCCTACCTGGCCGAGCTCGAGCGGGCCCCGTTCGACCTGCGCGACCCCGAAATGCTGGAACTGGCGGTGCGCAATTCGGTGCGCATCAAATCCGAGGTCGTGATCAACGACCCCTTCGACCGCGGCCTGCGGGCGGTTCTCAACTACGGCCACACGGTCGGACACGCGATCGAGACCCTGGGCCAGTACCGCCGGCACCGCCACGGCGAAGCGGTCGCGATCGGGATGGCCGCGGCCGGGTACATATCGACCCAACTCACCGGCCTGGGGGCCGACGAGCTCGAGCGCCAGAATGCGCTTCTTGCAGCCTGCGGCATCGAGCTTGAGGCCCCGGGTTTTGACGCGGGCGAGGTCCTGACCGCGATGCAGGCCGACAAGAAGTCGGCCGGCGGGCGCCCGCGCTGGGTGCTGCTGGAGGAGCTGGGGACGGCCAGCGCCGGCCATGTGGTCGACGACGGGCTGGTGCGCGAGGCGCTGGCGGCCATCGGCATCTGATGCCTGGCCCAATAGAATTTTTGCTGCCGCTCCCGGCAGCCCCCGACCCGTTGCAACCCAACCGCTAAGGCCCTGCGAACTTGGAGCAGTTCGGCTCCTTACTGGCAATCCTCATCGCGCTGCTGGGCGCCTTTGTCGCGGCGGTGTGGGTGGCTGCCATCTTCTGGGCGTTCAACGACGTCCGCGGACGAACGCTGGACATCTACGTGCGCCTGTTCGCAACGCTTCTGGTAGCGGTCCTGGGGCCGGCCGGCGTTGTCCTCTACCTGATCCTGCGCCCGCCCGAAACGCTGGACAACGTCTACGTGCGGGCGCTGAACGAGGAAGCGATCCTGCGCGAGCTGGAAACCGGCGCGCCGAGGCCCGGACCGACCCCCGAATCAGGCGGCGGATCCGGCGGACCGGTAATCGTCCCCTTCCGGGGCCACGTCCCGCGGATCGACCCGGAGGCCTGGGTGGCGCCGGGCGCCGTCATCGTCGGTCAGGTGACCCTGGAGCGGGGCGTGACCGTCTGGTACAACGCCGTAATCCGGGCCGACCACGAGCCGATTTCGGTCGGCGCCGGCTCCAACATCCAGGACGGGGCGGTGCTGCACATCGAACACGGCCAGCCGGTCGTGATCGGACGGGGCGTTACCGTGGGTCACGGCGCCATCGTGCACAGCGCCACGGTCGAGGACGGCGCCCTGATCGGGATGGGCTCGACCGTCCTCGACGGCTCCCGCATCGGGGAGCGGTCGGTGGTCGGGGCCAACGCGCTGGTTACCCAGAACACGACCTGCCCGCCCGCATCGCTGCTCCTGGGCGTGCCGGCCAAGGTCGTCGGACAGGTCAAGCCCGAACAGGTCGAGTACATGCGGCGCAACGCGGCCGAGTACAGCCAGCTCGGAGCCGAGCACCTGGCCGGCGGCGATCAAGGCGTTGCCGGAAACGATGCGCCTTGAAGATCCGGGTGCTTTACTTTGCCCAGCTGGCTGAAATAGTCGGGCGGCGCGAGGAAACATACGACCTTGAATCCGGCTCCACGACGGGGCTGCTGTTCCGCCGCATAGGCATCGACCATCCCGGCGTAGGAGAGCTGAAAGGGTCGCTCCGGCTGGCGCTCAACTGCCAGTTCGTCAGCGACGCCGAGCCGCTCAGCGACGGGGACGAATTCGCCCTGATTCCTCCGGTCAGCGGTGGCTGACCTGGTGCGCGTGGAGCTCCACGCGCACACCTGGTGGTCGAGCGACTGCGGGGTCAGTCCCCGCGATTTATGTCAAGCCGCCCGCGACGCCGGCATCGACGTCCTGGCGGTCACCGACCACAACCAGATCGGGGGCGCGTTCGAGGCCCGCGACTGCGGGATCATCGACGTGATCGTGGGCGAGGAGATCCGAACCAGCCGCGGCGAGGTGCTGGCCTACTTCCTCAGGGAGTGGATCCCGCCGCGCCTGCCCCCGCTCGAGACGATCGACCGCATCCGCGACCAGGGCGGGGTGATTTCGATTCCGCACCCGCTCGACCGCGACCGCAACAGCACGATGGCGGCTGACCAGCTCGGTTCCGTGGTGCCGCTCCTGGACATGGTCGAGGTGTTCAATTCGCGCGTCCTCAACCCGGACCGCAACGTCCGGGCGGCCCAGCTGTGCCGGCGCCACGGCAAGATTCCCGCGGTGGGCTCGGACGCCCACACCCGCGGCGAGGTCGGGTCCAGCTGGCAGGAGATTCCCGAATTCGACGGACCGGAGCAGTTCCTGGCCGCGATGAAAGTCGCGCAGCTGAACAAGCAGCGCGCGTCGCCGCTGGTGCGGGTCGCATCCAACTGGCAGAAGGTCCGCAAGAAGATATTCGGGCCAGATGTGGCCGAACTCGGGGGTCGCAACCGGTAGGGGCGCCATCCGAATTCATGCCCAGGCGCTGGCCCGCAAATGGAAATCGAAAAGCGCAAATTGTTGAGTTGTTCGGCGCCGGGTCGACCGGCGTTTCGCCGGTTTGACGGCCACCATCGCCGCATTTTCGCGGCAAGGAACCCGACTGATTCCTGGGGAGTCTTCGATCCGGCGCTCAGTCGATCAGATTGGCGCGCCAGTGCCGCCGACGCAACATGACCGGGCCCTTGTCAAGTCCGGCGTCTGCCTTGGATCGCTGCCGTACAACGGGCTGCCGCCCCATCCCCAAAACCGAGTCTCCCGGCCAAAATTCAATTGCCGGTTCGGCCGGACGATCTGCGAGAAGTTCGGGTTTCGGCCAGCCTGGGGTTGGCGACCGCTTCGGTGCCGCGCCGCAAGTCCGAAGTGCGCTGCTTGGCAAGAACGGCCATGGCGGGCCGGGAGAGTCATATGCTGCGCGCAACCGCCACCGAGGCGAAAAACTCACTCGGGAAATATCTGGCGAAGGTGAGGGCGGGCGACACCGTGCTGATCATTTTGCGCGGAACGCCGATTGCGACGCTTTCGCCCGTTGACGCGAGATTGCAGATCGAGGAGGGGGACGAGTTCGCCGCGCTGGTTGCGAACGGAACGTTCGATCCTCCCCCGAAAAAGCTGAACGTTGCGGAATTCTTCGCCAGCGATGCGCCGACGCTTCCGCCGGGCATGACCGCGGTTGACTTGATCAATTGGGTGAGGGAAGAACGGTGACGTCCAATTGCGGATCCTCGGTCAACACGCCCTTGTCGCCCAAGGAAGAGGCCATGTGCGTGAATCGACCAAAACCGACCAACGTAAATGTGCGCCTGGCCGGCGGCAGGATTCGGTTGTAGCTAATCAGGCGATGCGGCCAACGTGCAGAATCCGCTGCAGGGCAGTGAAATTGGTCACCGCGGCGAGGAACCAGACCGCCGTCAGCAGGATCCAGTCGGCGATCAGAGCCGAGAGTATCAGTGCGATCCCGAGTATGAGCAATCGCTCGGGGCGCTGCAGGAACCCGACCTTGCATTCGAGTCCCAATCCTTCGGCGCGGGCGCGGCAGTAGCTGACCATCAGCGAGCCGCCGATCGCCAGCAGCGATCCGAACACTCCCCAGTTGTCGGCCGACTGCGCGTAATGCCAGGAGAGTCCCGCGAAGAAGAAGATCTCCACGTACCGGTCCAGCACCGAGTCCAGGAAGGCCCCGAACCGGCTGTCGCTGCCCTGCAGCCGGGCCAGTGCGCCGTCGAGCGAATCCAGCGCCGTCGCCGGAAGCAGGATTATTCCGGCCCAGAGGTGGTATTCGAGCGCGATCAGCAAGGCCGGGATCAGGTTGAGGGCGGACCCTGCGACCGTGATCGAATTGGGCGTTAACGGGGTTCGGTCGACTAGCCGGGCCAGGCCCGTCATCAATCCGCGAAACCGCTCCTGCAGGCGGGACCAGGTCAATTCCCGATCGTCCCGGTGGCGGCCGGTTCCAGGTCCTCGGTCTGTATGCGCGAGCGGGAGCGCAGGAGTTCGACGTAGTAGTCGTACACCCGCGTGGCGACTACCTCCCAGGAGAAATCGTTGACCCGCTGGCGGCCGGCGCGCCGGAAGCGCTCGGCCGTTTCAGGGTGCTGCAGCAGGCGCAGGATCCCCCGGGCCAGGGCGCGCTTGTCGTCGGGGGCGCAGTAGAGGACCGCGCTGCCGTCGGGCGAGACCGTCCGATAGCCGGGGATGTCGGAGGCGACCACCGGGGTCCCGGCGGCCATGCCCTCCATGAGCACGATTCCCTGGCTCTCGCGCGCCGAGCCCTGGGCCGGCGCCACCAGGATGTCGGCCGACTGCAGGTAGGCGCGTTTTTCGTCCTCGGTGACCCGGCCGGTGAAGATCGCGTCCTCGATCCCGGCCCGCTGCAGGCGGCGCCGGGCGCGCTGGAGCTGCCCCTGGTCGTAGGCGCCAACTACAACCAGTTGCGCGTCGGGGCGCAGGCGTCGCACGGTCGCCATCGCGTCCAGCAGCAGCGGGAGGCCCTTGCGCTTTTCCATCCGGCCGAGAAACATGATCGCCGGGCGCGGCCCGGACAACTCCGCGACCGGTTCGGCCGGGGTCCCGAACCACTCCGGGTCGATGCCGTTGGGGATGATGCGGTATTCGCCCGGGAAAGCCCGCCAGACGAAGTCCCTGGCGGCGGCCGAGACGGCAATCTTGCCGTCGAGGCGCTTGTGGAATCCCTCCAGCAGCGGCTTGTAGGCGCGGTAGACGGTCGAGGTCTTGCGGGTGGCGTGAAAGGTCCCGATGTTGACCGCGTCGGAGAGCCGCAGCACCTGGAGCGGAAGCACCGGGGCCATCGGTTCGTGGATGTGCACGATGTCGAACCCGCCGTCCTCGGCAAGCTCGCGCTCGATCGCCGGCCGCATGCGCGGCGAGAAGGCCAGCCGCGCGATCGATCCGTTGCTGCGCACCGGCACGATGGTGCGCGAGATCCCGACCACGCCCGGGGTGTCCAGGTTGCCGACCGGGGTCGAGCTGGGGGCCATGATCTTGACGTTGTGACCGCGCCGCCGGAAGATGCGCGCCAGGTTCGAGATGTGGGCGCCCACCCCGCCCGGAACCGCGAAGTCGTAGGGCGAAACGAGACAGATTCGCAGGCAATCAGGATCGGCCGGACGGCGCGCGGGCCGGGTCAATGCCATCGAAGCCGCGTCAGCATCCGGCCGCCGGCCAGAAGGTGCGGAACTGGTACCACTGGTCCGGGGCCGTCCGGATGTGGCGCTCGAGGCTGGCCACGGTGGCCTGCAGCAGGCGCTTGACCTCGGCCTCGCGCGGCGCGGTCCGGTCGGGGATGATCGATTCGGCCACCCGCAGGATCGCCTCGCCCGAGCCGCCCCGGTAGACGACCAGCGGGATGATCTCGGCGTTGGTGCGGATCGCCAGCTTGGCGACCCCGGCCGGCAGGCGGGTGATCCGCCCGAACCAGGTCACCGGTACGCCGCCGCGATCCAGCGGCCGATCGACCAGGATCGCCACCCGGCCGCCTTTCCGCAGGACCGAGAACATCTGCCTGATATCGCGTCGCATATCCAATGATTTCATGCCCAGGTGAACGCGCAGGCGCCGGAACACCGCGGTCAGGCCGGGATTTGAAAAAGATTCCTGGACGACGTGGATGTCGGAAACCGAGGCGCCCCAGGAGGCGGCGGCGTCCCAGGTCCCGAAGTGGCAGGTGGCCACGATCACCGGACCGCCGCCGAGGATGTGGTGCGCCCGCTCGCGCGCCAGCGGCGAGAAGAAGCGCACCTGGCGGTGCAGCTCGACCGGCGGGGCCAGGTAGGCCTCGGCCATCGTCAGCGCCTGCAGAAGGTAGTTCTCGATCGAGCGCCGGGCCAGGCGACGGACCGAACCGTCCGAGGGCGGGGATCCGAGCATGATCGCCATGTTGGCGCAGGTCGAGGCCCGCATCCTTCTCGAGAGACGGAAGACGGAGTGGGCGACGAGGCTGGCGATCGGGCGTTTTATCGCCCAGGGGACCATGTTGGTCATGCGGCAGCCGGCTTCGAACAGGAGCAGCCAGGTCCAGCCCCGCGGCATCAGTTGGCCACTTCGACCGCACGGGTTTCGCGGATGACCGTCACTCGCACCTGGCCGGGGTTGGTCATTTCGGCCTCCACCTCGGCCGCGATCTCGCGCGCTATCCGCAGCGCGCCCAGCTCGTCCACGTCCCCCGGATCGACCGCGATCCGCAGTTCGCGCCCGGCCTGCAGGGCGAAGGAATTTACCACGCCATCGTGCGAGTTGGCGATCTGCTCGAGGGCCTCCAGGCGCTTGATGAACAGTTCGCTGGTCTCGCGCCGCGCCCCCGGCCGGGACGAGGAGATGGCGTCCGCGGCCGCCACGACAAAGGCCTCCGGCGATGCCGGGTAGACGTCGAAGTGGTGGGCCTCGATGGAGTGCGCGACGGTCTCGTCGACCCCGTAGCGGCGGCAGCGCTGGGCGCCGATCTGGGCGTGCTTGCCGTCGACCTCGTGCGATAGCGCCTTGCCGACGTCGTGCAGCAGTCCGCCGGCCCGGGCGACCTTGCTGTCGGCCCCCATCTCGCCGGCCAGCACGCCGGCCAGGTGGGCCACCTCGACCGAGTGCGAGAGCACGTTCTGGCCGTAGCTCTGGCGGTAGTTGAGCTGGCCGAGCAGGAGCACCAGCTCCTGGTGCAACTTGGGAACCTTGGCCTCGAAGCAGGCGCGCTCGCCGGCCTCGCGGATCGATTTGCGGACCGCGACGCGGGCGCGGTTGAAATGCTGCTCGATGCTGACCGGGTGCACGCGCCCGTCCTCGATCAGGCTCGAGAGCGTGCGGCGGGCGATCTCGCGCCGGATCGGATCGTGCGAGGAGAGGGTGACCGTTTCGGGGGTGTCGTCGATCAGAAGGTCGACCCCGGTAATGGCCTCGAACGCCCTGATGTTGCGGCCTTCGCGGCCAATGATCTGGCCCTTGGATTCGTCGCCGGGGAGCTTTACGGCCGACGTGGTCGCGCTCTGGGTAACCGCCGAAGCCACCCGCTGCAGGCTGTTGGAAACCAGCCAGCGGGCCCGCAGGTCCGCCTCCTGCCGGGCCTGCTCCTCGGCCCCGCGCACGATCTGGTCGGCCAGGTCGCGCGATTCCTCGGTCACCTTCTCCATCAGCTGGGTGCGGGCCTGGGTGTGGGTCAGCTGGGCGACCTCTTCCAGGCGGGAGGCGTGCTCGGCCTGGCGTTCGCTCAGCTGCTTCTGTCGCCGGTCCAGGTCCGACTCGCGCTGCCGCAGCTCCTGCTCGCGCTTCTCAAGGGTCTCGGAGCGCCGGTCCAGGCGCTGTTCGCGCCGCTTGGCCTCGCGGTTGCGCTGCCGGATTTCTCCCCGCTGGTCGCTGGCCTGCTTCTCAACGTTCTTGCGCAGCGCGTTGGCCTGCTTGGTGGCCTCGGCGATCAGCTCACGCTGTTTTTGCTCGACCTTTGCGAGTTCGGATTCCAGGTTCAGCGCGAAAACGTCCGCCTGGCGGCGGGCGATGAGCATCTGCAGCAGGTATCCGCCGGCTAGCGCGATCAATGCCACTGCCGCGATCAGGAAGACGATCGCGACCCAGTTGTCCAGCAAAGACATGGGGTGTTCCTCGATGTCGGTCGCGATGACGCAATGCCGCAGGCGCCCGGGCAGCCAGGCGCAGCCCGGTGGTCCGGGCCGAGGGGTTCAATGGTTGAATTGGCGGCAAAAGATTCATCGTGGAGGCCCTGCAGGCCCCGGTTGTTATCTGCCGCGATTATCCACTGCTGGCCGGGCGGCCCCACCCGCGGCGCTATCCCGACGGGCCAGGAATCGGGCGTAGAAGTCGGCGCTGGCCTCGGCCACGCGGGCGTGGGTGAAGTTCTCCAGCACCCTTCGGCGGCCGGCCCTGCCATACCCGCCGCGCCGGGCGGGCGAGCGCAATCGGTCCAGGGCCCGGGCCAGCGCCGCCGCGTCGGCCTGCGGGACGATCGGGCCGGCGTCGCCGACGACCAGCGGGATCGCCCCCGAGTCCGAACCCACGACCGCCCGCTCGCAGGCCATGGCCTCGATCAGGACCCGGCCGAACTGCTCCATCCAGTTGGCCCGATCCAGCGAAGGCAACACCAGGACGTGGATGGAATTTAGGAATCCGGGCATCCGGTCCGAATCCAATTGACCCAGGACCTGGACCCGGCCCGCCAGCGGTCCGTCGGCGCCAGCGCGGCGCAGCTCTCCCTCCAGCGGCCCGGCGCCGGCAAAGCGCAGCTTCGGCGCCGGATCGAGCATCTCGGCGGCCCGGAGCAGGGTCGAAAGCCCTTTCTCCGGCACCAGGCGCCCGGCGTAACCGACCACCAGGTCCCCGCCCGCGGCCGCCCCGGCGCCGGCGGGGGCGAACTTGTCCGGGTCGACGCCGAACTGCGGGATGGTCGCAAGCGGTCCCGAGAACCCCTTCTCAAGCAGCACGGCGGCCGCCTGCTCGGTGCCGGCGATGGCCCCGCAGGTCCGGTAGCAGTAGCGCTCGATCAGCGAAAACGGCGGCGGGTAGCGGCGCACCAGGTTCTGCCAGGCGAAAAACAGGCTGGGGATCCGGCGCCGGCGCGCGGCCAGCGCGGCCAGCCCGGCGGCCAGGTTGTAGGGCTCCTCGTCGATGTGGAGCAGATCCGGACGGTGCCGGTCCAGCAGGCGGCCCAGACCGGGGTAGTGGTGCAGGTGGAAGCGGCCGTTGAAGCGGCAGTTGAGGAACTCCATCCGGTAGCCGTCCGGCTCGCCCGGTTCGTATTCCTGCCGCACCCGCCCCTCTCCCCAGTGGCGCGGCCCGGCGGCCACGATCTCGAGCCCGGGCCGCTCGGACAGGGCGGTCAGCTTCTTGCGGTACTCGCGCGCCAGGAAGGCTTTCGAGAGCAGCAGGACCTTCACGCCAGCTCCCGGTACACCTCAAGGGTTTGCTGGGCGGTGCGCAGCCAGCTGAGCTCGGCCGCGCGCGCGGAGCCGGCGGCGATGAGCTCGGCCCGCGCGTCCGGATCCGAACCCAGCACTCCGATCGCGTCGGCCCACTGCTCGGGATCGTCCGGCGGCAGCAGCAGGGCCGCCCCGGCGGTCACCTCCGGGGTCGCGCTGCAGGCGGCGGCGATCACCGGCACCCCGTGCGCCATCGCCTCCAGCGGCTCCAGACCGAACCCTTCGTAGCGCGATGGGGCCAGCAGCATCCTGGCGCCGGCGTAGAGGGCGTGCTTGCGGTCCTCGCTGACCGGGCCGGTAAAGACCACCCAATCATCCAACTCCAGCGCCCTTGCCAGCGCGGCGTGGTCGGGGAGCAGATCGGTCCCCGCGTTGGGCACCGATCCGGCCACCACCAGCTGCGGGCGGTCGCGGGCGTCGATCCTGGCCAGGGCCATGATCGCGACCGCGATGTTCTTGCGAACGTCGCCCGACCCCAGGTAGATGCAGTACGGGCGCCGGATTCCCAGGTCGGCCAGGTGCAGGTCGGTCTCGGCGCGCGAAATCTTCGGGGCCGGGTGCACGCCCAGGTGGACGACCCGGATGCGTTCGCCGGGGATCTGCAGGTAGCGCGCGATGTCGTCGGCCGCCGACTGCGAGTCGGCTATCACCAGGCGGGCCCGCCCGACCGCCCGCCCCATCAGCTGCAGGTACGCCCGCCAGCGCGGGTCGGCCGAGTACTCGGGGATCGCGAACCCGATCAGGTCGTGGACCGTCACCACGTCGATGCGCCCCAGCAGTGGCCCGCAGAAATATGGGACGTGGCAGACGTCGGGGTCGCGCCCCAGAACCGTCAGCGGCCAGCCGACCTGTTCCCACCAGAGCTTGTCCAGGCGGGCCCCCAGGCGCCGCGGCGGGCGGGCGGCCTCGACTCGGCAGTCCGGGGCGGCCCGCCGCAGCGCCGCGAGCAGGTTTTCGAAATACTGGCCCGAGCCGGTGGCGCGCTGTCCGGCGAACTGCCCGCTTAGGAGAATGTGCATCGCGCGGGCCTGGCGCGCGCCGGTAGCCGGCGCGCTAGCTCTTGTTCACGCCGATGCGGCGGCCCACTCCGTAAAGGGTGCTGTCGTCGTATTTCTCCTGGTGCTTCAGCTGCAGAAGGACCGACAGCACGGCCGCCCCGATGAACACCTCCCACGACCGGTCGACGATGCCGAAAACGAACGGAAACAGCCGGTAGGTGACCGAGGTGGCGAAAAACGTGCGTCGCTTGGTAAGCAGCGCGATGGCCCAGATCCCCAGCGTGATGGCCGGGATTACCGGGAACGCCCGACCCAGGTAGAAGTCGAGGAAGAACGCGCTCCAGCCGACCACGGTGGTCCCTCGGCTCCCGCCCTGGAACCGGGTGAACAGCGGCCACAGCGCCCCGCAGGCGGCGCCGCCGATCCCGACCATGAGGGCCGCCTTGTCCCCCGGCATGAACTGGTGGGAAAAGTGGACCGCCAGCAGGCCGACCGCGCAGTTGCTGGCGAACGTCATGACCGCGGGCCGGTAGCCGCCGTTGAAGAAAGAGCTGTAAATCGAGGCATTGCCGGTGCCCACCCGCCGCAGGTCGGCATGCGCGAAGACGCGCGTCCAAAGGTAGGCGAATGGGATTGAACCGAGAACGTAGGTGGCCAGCGCCAGAACCGCGTACTGGGAAAGGTCTTCGGCCACGGTTATCGGCCACCCCCAAGTTGCGACGACCCTGCAATCAACCCCTTAACGCCCGGCCGGGACGGTGGCGATCGCTTCGCGCCCACCCGGCAGGCGATACCTGCAGGTCGCCCGATTGTACGGCCCCCGAAATCGCGATTTAGTCGGGGAAACGGGCGGTTTGGAACGGAAAATCCCAGCGTCCACGCCCAACCTGCGGAATACCCCCGATGCCACTTGATCCACGCCTGTTCAGGCCCGACGCGGTCACGCCGGAAATGACCGCGTTCAACGCCCGCCTGGCGGCCGAAATCGCCGCCGCGCCGCCGATCACCGAGTTCGATCCGGCGGCGGTGCGCAGCGCCCAGCGCGAGGGCGCGCCGGGCCGGCCGGCGCCGGTGATGCTGGACAACGCCCGCGAGCTTTCCTGCGCCGGTCCCGCCGGCCGGATCCCGCTGCGCGCCTTCGTCCCCGACGAATGCGCCGGCGCCTACCTGCACATCCACGGCGGCGGCTGGGTGCTGGGCGGCTACGACATGCAGGACGAGGCGCTCTGGCGGATGGCCCGGGAGACCAATCTGGCCGTAATCAGCGTCGAGTACCGGCTGGCGCCAGAGCATCCCTATCCGGCCGGGCCGGACGACTGCGAGGCGGCCGCACTCTGGCTGGTTGAGAATTCGGGCTCCCTGTTCGGTACCGACCGGCTGCTCATCGGCGGCGAATCGGCCGGCGCGCACCTTTCAGCGGTTACCGTCCTGCGCATGCGCGACCGGCACGGATTCACGGCCTGGTCCGGAGCCGACTTCGTCTACGGCGCATTCGATTTCTCGGGCGCCTGCCCGGCCGCAACCCTGATCGGGGCCGACAGCCTGGTGATCAACACCGCCAACATCGCCTGGTTCTGCGGCCATTTCCTCCGGGACTGCGAGGTCGATCTTGCCGACCCGGACCTCTCTCCGTTGCACGCTCCCCTGCACGGGCTGCCGCCGGCGCTGTTCAGCGTGGGGACGGCCGATCCGCTGCTGGACGACTCGCTGTTCATGCACGCGCGCTGGATCGCGGCCGGCAATCCGGCCGAGATTCAGATCTATCCCGGCGCCGCGCACGCGTTCGACTCGCGCGGGTCACCGCTGGCCGAAGAATTCACCGCCAGACGGCATCAATTCCTGCGCGAGCGAGCCGGGCCGTCTGATTGACCTGCGCCGAGCCAAGTTGGCGCAAGTAAGCGCTTAGGCGGTTCGGCTCCGGCGCCGACTCAGGATTAGCGACTCTTCAGGACGGCAGGCGCTCGATAAGGTCGTCCGACATCGCCTTTTTCTGTACCTCCCAGTCCGGCTCCCGGCCGGGGCCGCTTCGCGCATCGCATTCGCGGAAGAATTCTTCAACCTGCTCGCGCGATTTGAATGCGTCGGAGGCGTTCCTGAGTTCGAGCTTTCTTTCCGCGGCTTCCCGCAACCAGGTGATCAATGTCAGTCCCTCGCGCCGGGCCTGGGCGGCGAAGCGCTCAAGGTCGTCGTCGGGGATTTCTAGCTCAATTCGCGCCAAGTGCCTTCACGATCGCTCAAATCTGGTGGTGCATCCATCGTATGCGCCGCCCGCATCGACGCCACAGGCGGCCTTAAGGCCGCCTTAGCGGGCGCAAGGCCCCATGCCGGCAATCGGAACCGAGCGGCGATAGGGTCCGGCGTCAGCAAATTTACCGCGTCAGCCGAGCGCCGTCCGGTAGCTGGCGATCGTTTCCCGGGCCGCCCGGTCCCAATCGAACTGGGCCGCCCGCTCGCGGCCGGCGGCAATCAGGTTTTCGCGTTCAGGGCCGGGCCGCAGCGCTTGCTCCAGCGCGTAGGCGATCGAATCCACGTCGAACGGATCGGCCAGCAGGGCCGCTCCGCCAGCGGTCTCCGGCATGCAGGAGGCATTGGCCGTGACCACCGGAAGGGAATTTGCCATGGCTTCGATGACGGGCAGCAGAAAGCCTTCGGCCTCCGAAACCGCCGCCAGGGCTTGCGCCCGCGCGTAGAGCGCCCCCAGCAGGTCGTCGTCGACCGATCCCAGGCGCACCAGGAATTCCCGCCCGATCCGGTCGATGCTGGCCAGGTCTTCATCGGATATCCAGCCGGTCTTCCCGACGTGCACCAGGCCCAAGTCATGCCCGCGCGTACGCAGCTCGGCCACCGCCTTAACCGTCCGCAGCACGTTCTTGCGCGGCTGCAGGGTGCCCACGCTGAGTACGAAGCGATCCGGCAATCCGAGTTCGGCGATGCGCTCCATAGCGTTGGGGCCGGGCGTGGCCGCCAGTTTCGGGTCCAGACCGGGGTAGATGACATCGATCCGGTCGGGGTTGTATCCGAGCATGTCGCCGATGGTGGAGGCGGTGTGGTCGGAGATGGCGTGGACGCGGTCGGCGGCCCGAACGCTGCGCCGCACCGCCCTGTCCAGCCGCTCGCGCAACCGCGGTTCGGCGGTGTGGGGATGGGTCAGGTAGGTCAGGTCGTGAATGGTCAGCACCCGCCGGCGGGCGAACGAGAATGGAAGCACGAAATCCGGCGAATGCAGCAGGTCCAGTCTCCCGGTGAAAAGCTCAACCGGTATCGGCGCGCGCAGTCGCTGCCAGATGACGAACCCGAGCCGCGGGGACACCGGAATCAGCGACGGGATCACCCCGTGGTCGGCCAGCGACTCCTCAAATCCTCGGGCGATGCGCTGACCCAGATAGAAAACGACCCATTCGATGTCCGGTTCGCGCAGCCGCAGCATCGCCAGCAGGAGCGATCGGGCCGCCCGCCCGATGCCGGCGCCCTGCCAGGCGGCGGCGGTGGCGTCGAAGCCGATCCTGATCAATGCCCGCCCCGCGATCCCGCCGGGCAGAGCCC
>CAXXYJ010000052.1:0-33208 GCA_963664795.2 Chloroflexota bacterium
TTGGGCTGGCGCTGGTGCTGGCGGGTTTTTCGGCCGCAATGGTGATCAGAACGCGACCGGTCCGCAGCGCCCGCCATCGACCCGGCCCAAGCCCGCGAAACAGCCCAGGCGACCCAGCGATCCGAAACCCTGCGCGCGGCGCGGGCCGAGCTGGCCGCGGCGCTGGACCCGGCGACGGAGGCGCGCGCGGCCGGCCTGGAGGAGATGGCCCGGGCCTTTGCCGACGATCCGGCGACCCGCGACGCCGGCCGGGCCATGGCCTCCGGCGATGCCGCCGGCGCGGCCGCCGAACTCGAACAGCTCGGCCAGCGCCTGAGCGGGCTGACCGCCCAGGAGCGGGCCAGCCTGCAGTCGACCCTGGAGGAAGCGCTCTCGGACATGGCCGCCGATCCGCTCGTGGCCGATCCGCTGCAGGACGCCGTCGAGGCGCTGGCCGAGCACCGGCTCTCTTCGGCCGCGGACGCCCTGGGCGAACTCGGCGAAGCGCTGCAGGGCTCGCAGGCGCAACTGGCCAGCCAGTCCGAACTGCGCGAGCGCATGGAGGAACTGGACGAGCAGCTCGGCGGCGGGTCCCCCGGCCTGCAGCCCGCGGCTTCGGAAGCGCCCGGTTCGGCGACCGCCGGTGGCGAGGGCGACAGCGCGGCCGCGCAAGGCTCGCTCGAGCGCATCCGCAGCGACGGGACGGTCGAACTCGTCCCGCTCGACCCGGAGTCGGATCCGGCCGCGCTGCAGCCGCGACCGCTAGAACTAGGGATTGAGACCGAGCCGGGCCGCAACCCCTCGGCCGGCCTGCTGGGATTTGCCCGGACCGCTCCGGCCGCGAGCCCTCCCGGGGGATTCGAAAACGACCAGCTGCTGCGCTCCTACGTCTTTGCGGCCGACGATGAGTAGCCGCGGCGCCGAGGCCCGCATGGCCGAAGTGCTCGAACTCGAGCGGCGCCTGCGCGATCAGATAGGTCGCATCCTGGTGGGGCAGGACCAGGTCGTGGGCCAGGTGCTCACGACCCTGCTGGCCAACGGACACTGCCTGCTCGAAGGTGCGCCCGGGCTCGGCAAGACGCTGTTGGTCCGGACCCTGGCGGCGTGCCTGGGGATGGAGTTTTCGCGGGTGCAGTTCACCCCCGACCTGATGCCGGCCGACATCACCGGGACGACCTTCGTCCGCCAGGACGCCGGCGGCCAGCACCATTTCAATTTCGAGCCAGGGCCGCTCTTTGCCGAGGTTGTTCTCGCCGACGAGGTCAACCGCGCCACCCCGCGCACCCAGTCGGCGCTGCTGGAGGCGATGGCCGAGGGGTCGGTCACGGTCGGTTCGCAGACCCACCGCCTGCCGGACTGCTTCTTCGTGCTCGCCACCCAGAACCCGATCGAAATGGAAGGCACCTACCCCCTGCCCGAAGCCCAGCTGGACCGATTCCTCTTCAAGATCCTGGTCCCGATGCCCGGTCCCGAGCAGATCGTCGAGATCCTGGCCCGCACGACCACCAACGTCCAGGCCGCGCCCGCCCCGGTCGCCGATCGCCGGGAACTGACCGCCGCCCAGGCGACGGTGCGGGAGGTGGTGCTGGCCCCGCACGTGGCCGCCTACGCGGTCGAACTGGTCAACGCGACCCACCCCGGCCCTCACGCGCCGGCGGTCACCAACCGCTTCGTCCGCTACGGCGCTTCGCCGCGCGGGGCCCAGGCGCTGGTGCTGGGCGCCAAGGTGGAAGCCCTGCGGGCCGGCCGGGCCCAGGCCTCGCTGAACGACGTCCGCGCCCAGGTGCAGCCGGCCTTGCGCCACCGCCTGGTCCTGGGATTTGAGGCCGAGGCCGAGGAGCTGGACGCCGACCAGGTCCTGGAAGAGATCGCCATGGCGACGCGTCCCGGCTGAACCGCCGTCGCCAAATGGCCCCGTTCGATCCCGAGCGCTCCCTGCCGCCGGCGCTGCTGGTCCAGCTCGAACGCCTCAACCTGGTAAGCCGGCGGCGGCACGACAACACGCGCCAGGGCGGCCGCCGGTCGCGCCTGATGGGCTCCTCGATCGAGTACTCGGGCTACCGCGAGTACACCCCCGGCGACGACTGGCGGCACCTCGACTGGAACATCTATGCCCGCCTGAACCAGCTGCAGGTAAAGCTGCGCGAGGCCGAGGAGGCCCTGGTGGTCTGGCTGCTGCTCGACGGCAGCAGTTCGATGGACGGCAAGCTCGGGTTCGCGGCTTCGCTTGCGGCCGCGGTCGGCTACGTGGCCCTGACCGGGGGCGACGAGGTCCGGCTCAGCATCCTGCGCGAGGGATCGGCCACTCCGCCGCTGCAGCTGACCAACCGGCGCCAGTTTCCCCAGCTGACCCGCCAGCTGGCCCAGCCGCACGCCTACGGGACCACCGACCTGTCCATGGCGGTCCGCCACCTGCTCGACTACGGCGGCCCGCACGGGGTCTGCCTGCTGATTTCCGACCTGCTCGACGACGACTCCGAGCGCGCCCTGGCCAGCCTCGCCGCCGCCGGCCACGAAACCTGGGTCCTGCACCTCCAGAGCCGGTTTGACCGCGACCCCGACATTCCGGCCGCCGCGGTCCTGGTAGACGCCGAGACCGGCGCCGAACTGACCCTGGACGGATCGGTCGATCCGATGTCCGCCTACCGCGCCAACCGCTCGGCCTGGTTCTCGCACCTGGAGCGCTACTGCATGCGGGCCAGCATCGGTTACCTGCGGCTTTCCAGCGAACAGGAGGCCGGCGAGGCGGTGCTGGGGCCGCTGCGGCGGCGGGGGCTGCTGCGCTGACCCTGCTGGCCGCCGGGGCGCTGGCGTGGCTGGCGCTGGGCCTGGTCCTGTACCTGCTGCACCGCCTGCGGCCGCCGCTGCCGCTGGTCGAGGTTCCTTCGCTGCACCCCTGGCGCCCGCCGCCGCGGCAAGGCCGGCAACGCCTGCGCGACTGGCTGCGGCGGCACCTGGCGCTGCTGCTGCAGCTCCTGGCCCTCGCCCTGCTGGCGCTGGCGCTGGCCGGACCGAGCGTGCGCCTGCCGGGCGGGGGCGGCGGAATCGTGGTAAGCGTCGCCCAGCCCGGGCTTGACCCGGCGCCGCTGGCGGCCGCGCTGGAAGGCCTGGAGCAGCGCCGGCACGCCCTGGTCCTGGCCCAGCCGCACCCCCGCCTGGCGCTGGCCGACGGCGATCCGGAAGCGGTCCTGGAAGCCCTGGCCCGGGTTCCCGGCAGCCACGGCGGCGGGGACCTGAGCGCCGCGCTCGACCTAGCCGCGGGCCTGATGGCCGGACAGCCCGACGCCCGCGGACTGCTGCTGGCGACCGGCACCAGGGACCTTCCCGCCGACCCGCGCTGGAGCGTGCTCGCCCCGGCGGTCCCGGATGGCTTCGCGGTCGGGCCGCTGCATTCCGTCGCGGGCCGGGCGGGCCGGTCGGTGCTCTATCACGTGCAGGGACGGCCGGGGTCGGAATTCGAACTGCTGGCCGAAACCGGTCCTTCCGCCTCCGCCGACGGCCCGGGCGAGCGGGCCAGCCTGGTGCGCGCGGGCCGGTTCCCGGACGGCGGCCAGCTGGACGGGGTGCTGGAAGGCCTGCCGGCCGACGCCCAGGTCCGGCTGTGGCTCGGCGCGCCCGGCGGGGACGATTACGCCGGCGCGGCCACCGGCCCCGCCGACCGGGTCCGCGGAAGAGTGCTGGTGCAGGCCCCCGACTCCGACGCCTACGAGCGGGCGGCGCGGGCCGCCGGGCACGCAGTCGTCGCCGGCCCGGACGAGGAATTCGACATCGCCGTGTACGTCGGCGAGCTGCCCGAACGGCTGCCGGCGGCCGGGATCGTGCTTATCGATCCGCCGGAAGGACCGGGCATCCTGGAGCGCGCCGGGGCCACGTTCGACCTGGCCCTGCCGGATCCGACCGGGTCCCTGCTGGCCGGGGTGCCTGCCACCGCGCTGGCGCCCGGCGCGGTTCGCGCCCTGACCGCCCCGGCGGCGGCGCGCAGCCACGCCGCCTCGGGTTCGGGGAGCTGGCTCTGGCAGGCCCGCGTCGCCGGCCGCGAAGTCGCGGTCCTGGCGCTGGACCCGGCCGGCGGGCTCTCCGGGCAGGCCGCTTTTCCGCTGCTGGTGCGCGACCTGCTGGCCCAGGTCGACCCGCTGCGGCCGCTGCCCGAATCCCCGCCCGTCCGCGCCGGCGTGGCGGCCCTGCTGCGCCCGCACCCGCGCGCCGACTCGCTCGCGGTCCTGGACCCGGAAGGCGAGGTCGTCCTTGCCAGCGACCTGTCCCGCGCCGCGCCGCTCGACGCCGACGCGATCGACCGGCAGGCCGCCGGACAGGGGGTGACCTGGCGCCCGCAGCGGACCGGCCTGCACTGGATCCGCCAGCGCTCCGGCGGGGAGACCATCCTTGAAACCCCGGTCTGGGTGCAGGCGGTCGGTCCGGCAATTTCACCGGGCGCCCTGCCCGAACCGCTGGGCGGCGGAGCCGCCGGCCGGGTGATTGAGTTGTGGCCGCTGCTGGCCGCCCTGGCGGCGGCGGCGCTGGTTTGCGAATGGGCCTGGTTCAGCCGCCGGCGCGGCGCGTTCTAGCCATGGGTCCGGGACTGGCGATCTGCGGCGGCTGGACGTCGCTGGCCGTGGCCGCCCTGGCGTTCGCGGCCGCCGCCGCGATCGCCGGCCTATCGCTGCGCTCGCGCGCCCTGATCGGGCGCAGGCGGCTCTGGCTGGCCGCCGCCCTGCGCATCCTGGCGGTGCTGGCGCTGTTCCTGGCGCTGGATCTGGGCATCTGCAACCTGGGCGAGCGCGGCGAAGCGATCGTGGCCGTCGACGGTTCCGAGAGCGTCCAGCTGGCGGCCCAGCTGGCGGCGCGCGATTCGGCGCGCGAACTGCTCAGCCACGGAGCGGCGGCCGGGGCCTTCGAATTCGGGAGATCCGGCAGCGACCTGGGCGCCGCGATCGCGGCCGGCGTCGGCGGCGGGGGCGACCTTTACCTGGCCAGCGACGGGGCCGCGACCGGCGGCGACCTGGAATCGGCGCTAGCCTACGCGGCGGCCGAGGGCAGCGCGGTGCACGTTCTGCCGGTTAAGGAGTCGGGCGAGCCCGACGCCGCGCTGCTGGCGGTCCTGCACCGCTCGCAGGTCGAGGCCTCGCAGCCCTTTGCGGTCCAGGTCCAGCTGTGGGCGCCCGGGCAGCGGCGCGGACAGCTAAGGATCTGGAGCGGCCCGGACCTGCTGGTCGACGACTCGGTCCTGCTCGAGGAGGGCGTCTCGGTGTTCAACGCCCGCCTTGCCGCGCCGGCGGAGGCGGGCCCGGCCGGCCTGGTCACCGAATACCTGGATCCGCGCGGGGCCAACGCCAACGACGTGCTCGCAACGGTGCTTAACGTGCGCGCCCCGCGCCCCCTGCTGCACGTGGGCGAAGTCGGTCCGCTGGCCGAGACGATAGTCGGCCTCGGGCACGAGCTGGTCCTGCTCGCCCCCGCGCTGCTGCCCGAAGATCCGCTAGTGTTGGCCGAATTCGCAGCAGTGCTGCTCAACGACGTGGCTGCGGACGAACTCTCCGCGGAACAGATTGCGGCCCTTGAAGCGGCCGTCTCCGAACACGGTACCGGGCTGGCGGTCTTCGGCGGCCCGAATTCGTTCACCGCCGGCGGTTACGCCGATTCGCCCCTGAACCGGCTCCTGCCGGTGGACTCCGACCCCTGGCGCGACCAGGAGCGGGCCGAGATCGCCCTGCTGCTCCTGATCGACCGCTCGACCTCGATGGCGATCTCGCAGGCCACCCCCGACAGCAAGCTGGCCCTGGCCCGCGAGGCCGCGATCGCCGCCCTGGAGCTGCTGGAGGACGGCGACCAGGTAGCGGTGGTGGCGTTCAGCGGCGAGCCCGCGCTGATCGTCCCGCTGACCCGGCTCGGCCCCGATTCGGACCGCGCCGCGCTCGCCGCCGAGATCGCCGCCATCGGCCCGGACGGGACGACCGACATCTTCCGCGCCCTCAATTTCTCGCGTCGCCGGCTGGCCGGCCAGCCGGCCCAGATCCGCCACATCATCCTGATCACCGACGGTCAGGCCAGCTACGGGCAGTTCGGCGCGCTGGTCCGGCAGGCGCGCAACGACGGAATCTCCATCTCGACGATCGCGGTCGGCGACGACGCCGAACTGGACCTGCTCACCTCGCTGGCGACCGGCGCCGGAGGACGCTTCCACGTGGCGCGCGATCCGGCCCAGATCCCGGCGGTCCTGACCCAGGAGGCCGAGCTGGCCAAGAACTTCGTCACCGTCTCAAGCCCCATGCAGCCGCGCCTTGCAAGCCCCAGCGAGCTCTTCGCGCTGACCGAGACCGGGGCGGCCCTGCCCTGGTTGGGCGGGTACGTTCGCACCGAGGCCCGCCCGCAGGCCAAGACGGTGCTCTCCTCCAACGAGGGGGAGCCGATCCTGGCGAGCTGGCACTACGGGCGCGGCCCGGTCGTGGCCTGGACCAGCGACCTCAGCGGGGTCTGGTCGTCCGAATGGACGACCTGGGACCAGTTCCCGGCGTTCGCGGCCGCGCTGGTGAGCCAGATCAGCGGAGCCGACGTACCCGAACTGGAATGGCGCATCGCCAACGGCGCGGGCGGGGCGGATATCGAACTCCGTTTTCCCGATCCGGCCGACGCGCCCGAGGCGACCACGCTCGAGCTCGAACTCTCCGGGAGCCAGGACCGGGTCCTTGCGAGCCTCTCGGCCGCGGTGCCGGGCACCTACCGCGGGCGCGTCGAGCTGATCCCCGGAACGTGGTCGTTCGCGCTTTCGGACGGGGAGCAGGAACTATCGGCCGGCCGGATCGCGGTTCCCTACTCGGACGAGCTTCGACCCGACCCCGGAGCGGGGGCGCGCCTTGAGCGCATCGCGGCCCTGACCGGCGGCCGGGTGCTGGAGGCGGTCCCGGCCGCCGCGGTTCCGGCCCCGGGCTGGCTGACGGCCGCCATAATCTTGCTGCTCGGCGACACGCTGGTCCGGCGGCTGCGGGTTTCTCCGCGGCAGGCGGCAAGGCAACTCTGGGGCCAAATGCGCCCTAAGCTTGGCTTTGAGGGAGTTTTGCGGCGGGGCGGTTGAAGCCGGGTTACCTCCAGCGGGCGTTGGCATTGGACTTTCTGGGCGATATCGCAATAGTTTTCGAGCGGGCCGGGCATTCCATATACCTGGTCGGCGGCTCGGTGCGCGACCGCATTCTGGGACGCGCGGCGCCCGACCTGGACCTTGCCACCTCGGCCCTGCCGGAGGAGATAACGCGCCTGCTGCGCCAGTCCGGCGGCAAGGCGATCGTCGAAATCGGCTCGGCCTTCGGCACGGTGTGCGCCCGCTTCGGTGACCGCCAGGTGGACGTGACCACGTTCCGCTCGGAGTGGTACCCCGACCCGGAATCGCGCCACCCCCAGGTCCAGTTCGGTACCAGCCTGCGCCAGGACCTGGAACGGCGCGACTTCACGATCAACGCGATCGCCCAGGACATTTCCAGCGGGCGCCTCATCGACCCGTTTGACGGCGTCGGCGACATCGCCCGGCGGCGGGTGCGGGCGGTCGGCCGCGCCGCGGACCGCTTCAACGAGGATCCGCTGCGCATGATGCGCGCGATCCGCCTGGCCGCGCAGCTGGACATGGACATCGACGACCCGACCCGGTCGGCGATCGCCGCCAGCGCGGGGCGCCTGCAATTCATTTCCGCCGAACGCATCCGGGCCGAGCTGGAGAAGATCCTGCTGGCCGAGGATCCGGCCGGGAGCCTGGCCGACCTGATCGACCTGGGCCTGTGCCGGTTCGTAATCCCCGAGCTGCTGGACCTGGCCGAGACCGACAACGACGAGCGTTCGCGCCAGAAGGACGTGCTCTCGCACACCCTGCGCGTGGTCAACGGAGTGCGGGCGCACCTTCCCCTGCGCCTGGCCGCGCTCCTGCACGACATCGGCAAGCCGGCCACCCGGAGGGTGCGCGGCGGCAAGGTGCACTTCTTCCGGCACGAGCTGGTCGGGTCCCGCATGGCGCGCCGGATTCTGGGACGGCTGCGGTTCGACCGCGCCACCACCGACGAGGTCAGTTCCCTGGTGGCCCTGCACATGCGCTCGAATCTCTACTCGCGCGACTGGACCGACGGGGCGGTGCGCCGCTACCTGCGCGAGGTCGGCGACCACCGCGAGCTTTTGCTCGAACTCTCGCGCGCCGACATCACCAGCTACCGGCACCGCAAGATCCGCGACGGCCTGGCCAGGGTGGCCGAACTGGAAGCCCGCTGCGAGCGCCTGGGGGCCGACGGGGTCGTGGCGCGCATGCGCAGTCCGCTGGACGGGAACGACCTGATGGAACTGCTGGAGAGGCCCCCGGGTCCGTGGATAAAACCGCTCAAGGAGCACCTCCTCGAACTGGTGCTGGACGGCCAGCTCGCTCCCGAAGACCGCGAGCGGGCCGCCGCGATCGCGATTGAACTGGCCGCGCCGGCTCCGGTCGGCGGGAAAACCGCCGGGTAGGCAGGCATGCTGCGATTCGACCGGGGCAAGGACCACCCGCCGCCGCGCCACCGCACCACCTGGGTCTCCTGCCTGGGAACTATCGCGGCCGTGTTGGGGGGCTTCATCGTAATGGGCGCCCTGGGGGTCGGCATGGCCTACCTGCTGGGCCTTTTCAACACTGTGACCGCCGCCGTTTGACTCCGCGAGCCGGCGCCCCGGACCGGGGCGGGCCGAGGACTACGTGCTGCGCAGGGCGCGGCGTTCGGCGGCGCGCTCGAGCCCCAGTCCGATGAGCCGGTCGAGCAGTTCGGGGTAGGGCAGGCCCGATTCGGCCCAGAGCTGGGGGTACATGCTTATCGGCGTGAATCCCGGCATGGTGTTCACTTCCGAAATGAACAGTTCGCCGCTGGCGGAAGAAAGCAGGAAATCGACCCGCGCCAGGCCGGACAGGTCCAGGGCCAGAAAGGCGGTCCGGGCGGCCTCCCCGACCGTCCGGGCGGTCTCGGGGTCCAGGTCCGCCGGGGCCTGGGTGCGGGAAGCCGAATCCTCGTACTTGGCCGCGTAGTCGTAGAAATCGCGGGCCGGGAACACCTCGCCCGGAACCGATACCTCGGGCTCGTGGTTGCCGAGAACCGCGATCTCGATCTCGCGCGCATCCGGGACCGCTCGCTCGCACACGATGCGGGTGTCGTAGGCGGCGGCCAGGTCGATTGCCTCGGCCAGCCGGGCCCGGCTCTCGACCTTGCTGATCCCGACCGAAGAACCCAGATTGGCCGGCTTGACGAACTGCGGCAGGCCGAGCGCGTCGGTCAGACGGTCAAGGACCGCCCCGCGGTCGGCGCGCCAGCTGGATCGCCGCACCAGGCGCCAGGGCGCGGTGGGCAGTCCGGCCCGCTCGAACACCGATTTCATCACCGCCTTGTCCATCCCGGCGGCCGAACCCAGCACGCCCGATCCGACGTAGGCGATCCCCGACATCTCCAGCAGGCCCTGGACGGTCCCGTCCTCGCCGTAGGGGCCGTGCAGGAGCGGGAAGACTATGTCGCAGGCCGCGGACAGCTCCCTGGCGGCGGCGGCGGCGGAGACCGCCGGCGGCGGGTCTTCAGAGCGCAGCTGGTCCGGCGTGCACGGAACGATCCAGTCTCCGCCGCGGTCGATCCCGACCGGGGTGACCGCATGCCGGGTCTGTTTAAGGCCGGCCAGGACCGATTCGGCCGAGACGATCGAGACCGCGTGCTCGCCGGAGCGCCCGCCGAACAGCAGCGCCAGCCGCACCGGATCGGTCAATTTATTTCCAGCGAGGTGGTCGTAAACAGCGGGTCGAGCTTTATCTCGAATTCGCGGAAGCGGGCCTGCCCGCCCTCCTCGCGGTCCAGCACGCAGACGCAGGTGTCAAGGTGGACTCCGAACCGGCGCAGCCGGTCGGCGGCGGTGAGGGCCTGCCCGCCGGTGGTGACCACGTCCTCGACCAGGAGGACGTTCTGGCCGGCGGCGACGGAGCCTTCGAAGAATCGGGCGGTCCCGTACTCCTTGGGTTCGCGGCGCACGATCACGAACGGCAGCCCCGATTCGAGCGACATCGCCGCCGCCAGCGCGACCGCGCCCAGCTCCGGGGCGGCCAGGACCTCGGTTCCGTCCGGGATCCTGGCCGCCAGCGCCTTCCCGACCGGTCCCAGCAGCTCGGGCCGGGTTTCGAAAAGGTACTTGTCGAAGTAGTAACTGGAGCGGCGTCCCGAGGAGAGGACGAAATCTCCCCGCAGCAGCGCCGCGGAGCAGAGGTCGCGCCCCAGCGCGGCCAGTTGGTCAGCTTGCACCTGGACTCCTCTTTCCTGGCCCGGCCGGCGCCGATCCGCAGGGCTCCGGACCGAAGCGATCGCCCGTCCCGGCCGGCCTTTGGCAACCGGGCCCAGGCTGCCGGGCCGGAATTTCAAAAATGGGGCGCGCCTATAATTTTGCGCCTGTTCGAATTCTCGGTTTGCGCGCGTACTTTGCCGACCGCGCCGAAGGACTGGAAGCAGCTCCATCACTGGCCTAAATCGCGCGTTAGCGGCAGCGTTCCGCCGAATCCCTCCACGGGGCGCTTTACTGCCCCTTGCGCTGACCGCCGCCCTGGCCCTCTCCGGTTGCGGCGAATTGCCGATGACCATCATGGAGCCGGCCGGCGACAACGCCCGCCAGACGCTGGACCTTTTCATCATCCTGCTGATCGGTTCCGGCATCATCCTGGTCGGGGTCGAGGGCTGGATCATCTACGCCCTCATCGCCTACCGGCGCCGCGCCGGCAACGACGGAATCCCGCCGCAGACCCACGGCAACAACACCCTGGAAGCGGTCTGGACCGCCATCCCGGCCGCGATCGTGATCGCGCTGGCATTCCTGACCATCCGCACGATCATGGTCCAGGCGGCCGAGCCCGGGCCCGACGCGCTGCGCGTGAACGTTCACGGCAACCAGTGGTGGTGGGAGTTCGAATACCCCGAATACGGAGTAACGACCGCCAACGAGATCTACCTCGTGGTCGACCGCGAGGCGGCCCTGACCCTGCAGTCCGAGGACGTTATCCACGGGTTCTGGATTCCCAAGCTCTCCGGCAAGATGGACGTCGTCCCGGGCCGGGTGAACGGTTTCAAGTTCACGCCCGAGGTGGTGGGCGAGTACGAGGGCCAGTGCACCGAGTTCTGCGGCTGGGCGCACGCCGACATGCGGATCAAGACCCACGTGGTGACGCAGGCCGAATTCGACGAATGGGTGGAAATCCAGACCCGCGACGCGACCGCCGAACAGATCGAGTCGGAGGGCGCGCGGCTGATGGTCTCAAAGACCTGCAACGCCTGTCACGCCATCCGCGGCACCATCATCCAGGGCCAGGAAGGCCCCGAATTGACGGCGTTTGGGATCCGCACTGTAATCGGGTCGAACATAGTTCCCAACACGCCGGAGAACCTGCGTGCCTGGATACAGAATCCTGAGCAGATCAAACCGGGCGTCCTGATGCCCGCGCTCGGCCTGACCGATGCTGAAACCGACACGATCGCAACTTTCCTGGAAGGCCTGCGCTAGATGGCCGTACTGACCGGAACCCACGCCGGCGCCGCCCACTCCGATCACGCCCTGCCGACCGAGGAGTACGGGCTCTGGGCCTGGATAACGACCGTGGACCACAAGCGGATCGCCAAGCTCTACCTCTTCACGGCGCTGTTCTTCTCGCTCGTCGGCGGCGGGCTGGCGATAGCCATGCGCACCCAGCTGGCGGTCCCCGACAACGACCTCATGGACGGCGGGACCTTCAACCAGTTCTTCACCATGCACGGCCTGATCATGATCTTCCTGGTCATCATGCCGATCAACGCCGCGTTCTTCAATTTCGTCATTCCGCTGCAGATCGGCGCCCGCGACGTCGCCTTCCCGCGGCTCAACGCCCTCTCGTACTGGATATTCCTGTTCGGGGGCCTCATGTTCAACGTCTCCTGGTTCACCGGCGGGGCCGCCGACGCGGGCTGGTTCGCCTACCCGCCGCTGTCCGACGACCAGTACTCGGCCAGCAACGGCATGAACTACTACCTGGTCGGGCTGGGCATCCTGGGAACCTCCTCGATCATGGCCGGGGTCAACTTCATCGTCACCATCCTGAACATGCGCGCTCCCGGGATGACGTTCACCCGGCTGCCGATATTTACCTGGATGTCGCTGGTGACCCAGTTCCTGCTGGTCTTCGCGCTGCCACCGCTGACGGTCGCGTTCATCCTGCTGCTCTTTGACCGGACCGTGGGCACGACCTTCTTCCAGGCCACCGAACCGGGCGGGGACCCGATCCTCTGGCAGCACATGTTCTGGTTCTTCGGCCACCCCGAGGTCTACATCCTGATCCTGCCCGCGATGGGCATGATCTCGGACGTGATCCCGGTGTTCGCGCGCAAGCCGGTGTTCGGCTACACCGCGATCGTCTTTTCGGGAATCTCGATCGGGTTCCTGGGCTTTACGGTCTGGGCCCACCACATGTTCGCGGTCGGGATGGGACCTATCGCCAACAGCGTTTTCGCCGCGCTCACGATGCTGATCGCGATTCCCACCGGGGTCAAGGTCCTGAACTGGTCGGCGACGCTGTGGAAGGCCTCGATCCAGATAACCACCCCGATGCTTTTTGCGGTCGGCTTCGTGGCCATGTTCACCATCGGCGGCCTCTCCGGAATGATGCACGCGACCGTGCCGGTCGACCAGCAGCACACCGACACCTACTTCATCGTGGCCCACTTCCACTACGTGCTATTCGGCGGCTCGGTGATGGGGATCCTGGCCGGCATCTACTACTGGTGGCCGAAGATGTTCTCGAGCCCGCTGAGCGAACGCTTGGGCAAGTGGCACTTCTGGCTCACGATGATCGGCTTCAACGTAACCTTCGGGCCGATGCACATCTCCGGCAACGACGGGATGCCGCGGCGGGTCTACACCTACCCGGCCGATTTCGGCTGGGATTTCTGGAACATGCTCTCCACCATCGGGGCATACCTGACCCTGCTTTCGGCGCTCCTATTCGCCTACATGGTCATCAAGAACCTGATGTCGAAGGAAGTCGGCGACCCCGATCCCTGGGACGGCCACACCCTGGAGTGGTCCATCCCCACCCCGGTCCCGGTCTACAACTTCGCCGCCCTGCCGAGGGTCTTCTCGAACCGCCCGTTCTGGGACTCCAAGCACCCCGAGGCGACCGAGATCCACGACGCCGGCGCGGGCAACGGGCACAGCACCGCCCCGGTCGAATATCCGCCGCTCTACGGGCCGCCCGACGAGCACATCCACATGCCGCCGCCCTCCTACTGGCCGATCATCCTGGCCGGCGGATTGACCCTGTTCGGGTTCGGGATCATCTACTTCCTGCCGCTGGCCGCGGTCGGGGTGCTGGTGATGATCGGCGCGATCTTCGCCTGGGCCAAGGAGCCGGTCTAGACCATGGCTTCGCACGCCGACACCCACCACTCCCCGCCCGGGGTCGGCCTGGGGCTGGACATGCGCAAGCTGGGCATGTGGACCTTCATCGGCTCGGAATCGCTGTTCTTCGCGACCCTGATCGCCAACTTCTTCATCTGGCGCAACAGCTCCGAGGGCGGACTGGGGCCGCACGACCTGGACATCAACCTGACCGGGCTGGGCGCGTTCGTGCTGCTGATGTCGTCGCTGACGATGGTCCTGGCGCTGCGCGGCCTGCGCGAGGGCAACACGATCGCCTACCGCAACTACATCCTGGCCACCGCCGGGCTGGGAACTTTCTTCCTTGGCATCCAGGTGTACGAGTTCACCCACTTCGGCATGCACGGCCTGGGCATGACCTCGAGCATGTACGGAGCCTCCTTCTTCGTCCTGACCGGCTTCCACGGCGCGCACGTCTTCTGGGGCGTGGTCTGGCTGCTGGCGCTGCTGGTGTTCAAGGTCGGCGAGAACGCCCGCCGCCCGCTACAGTACGCGGTCGGCGTGGAAGAGGAACTGCCCTCCGGCCCCGAGGCCGGGACCGACGGCGGATCCTACGTATCGGTCGAAATGTGCGGGCTCTACTGGCACTTTGTCGACCTGGTCTGGGTCTTCATCTTCACCCTGATCTACCTGCTGCCGGCGCCGGTGGTCGGGGCGCCGGCCGCGCACTGATGCAGGCCGACGTCCGCTCCGAGATCGCGGCCGAGCGGCGGCGCGTCGTCGAGGAGGCGCGCGCGGCAGTCGAGCACCACAAGAAGCACCACCCCAACTACGTGGTGATCGGCATCTGGCTGTTCATCATCACGGTGGTCGAGGTCGCGGTCGTTTTCCTGCCGATCGGTCTGTGGCCGATCGTGGTGTCCCTGTTTGTGCTGATGGCCTTAAAAGCCCTCGGCGTCCTCGGGTACTACATGCACCTGTTCAGCGACGCCAAGACTTTTTCTCTGCTGATGGGCGGGGGGCTATTGATCGCGATCGCGATGTTGCTCTCGTTCGGGGCGCTGTTCAGCGTATTGCCGGGGATGGAACCGCTCTTCACGTAAAGCAGAGCTACGGATGGTGGCGGGCCGCGCGCAACGCCACGATCGTTCTCGGTGAGCGGCCGGATTCGCGCACAGAAGCCCTGGGGGCGAAACATGAAATTGGATGGCAAGGGAGCCATCGTAACCGGCGCCGGCAGCGGAATCGGCGAGGCCGTGGCGAGCCGCCTTGCCCACGAGGGCGCGGAAGTTGTCACCGTTGGCCGCAGACCTCAAACGCTGGAGCAGGCCAGGCGCTCGGCCGGGGAACACGGCAGCCGCCTGCACCCCAACGCAGCCGATGTCTCGGACCCGGAGGCGATGCGGGCGCTGTACGGGTGATCCGCCGAACGGCTGCCGCAGGTCGACTTCCTGGTGAACAATGCCGGAACCAATGTCGTGGATCGGTTTTTTCCGGAAGTCAGCCACGAAGATTTCGACACGATCGTGCGGGTAAATCTGAATGGCGTCTTCTACTTGACGCAGGCGGTCCTGCCCGAGATGCGATCGCGTGGCCAGGGCCTAATCGTCACCGTTGCCTCGATCGCCGCCGTACGAGCTGGGCCAGTGCCTGGTCCTGCGTATAACGCCAGCAAGCACGGCGCGTGGCCGCTCAAGCTTGAGCGGCCACCTTGAAGAAGAGGGCAACGGAATCCGCTTTTGCCTGATCCACCCTGGCCCGGTCGACACCCCGATCATGGACCGGCGACAGAACCCGCCATCCGCCGAGCGGCGAGCGATGATGTTGCAGCCCGAAGACCTGGCCGAGGCGGTGCTCTTCGTGGCTACTTTGCATCCCCGCGCAAACGTTCCAGAGATGATGATCACCCCGACGGTTCAACCTTATTTGTAAAGCCGCGCGGCCCAAAAAGGCCGCTCCAAACTCCGCCTGCCGGATTCCTGCCGCCTGATCCGGTTCGCAGAAGTCTCTTCTTTGATGAGGATCGGAGCAATCGCCGGGGAGACCCAGATTAGGGTCAACGGCCGTCTCGCTCGAGACGGATCAAGTCGGCTGCGGTCATTCCCGGCGGCATTTTGAGCATTGGCACTTTTCTAAGTCGATCAATGTCCAATGGCTGCAATGGTTCGCTAATTACGCCCGCTGCGACAAGCTCCTTGATGCGTGTTTCTTTGTCGCCAAGGTCATCACTGACTACGGGGGCGATGGTGGCGACCGGCTCGCCCCGGGAAGTGATCAGGTAGGTTTCCCCATTCTTGACACCCGACAGGATCGAACCAAATGAGTTTCTTGCATCCGTCGCAGTTTCTCGCCGCATTTGATCATCCTGTCTATTCCCAACTGCTTTCGCGCCCACTCATAAATGACGCCAAGAAGCTCCAACCCTACTGTGCGATTGCGGTGATTGGAAATCACCACTTTCACGCTCAAAATGCGCGACCACAACTTGGATCCCAATTAGGTGCGCTGCACATTCGAGCCACAAAGACTGAGCTGCCACAATTCTCAACGTAAATGAACAAATACACCGACCAGTGGAACTTGATTGGGCAAATGCCGACCGTACTAGTCGAAGGCCCGTATCGCTTTTTCTTCTATTCAAACGACCGCAATGAACCGTTGCACGTCCATGTGGACCGGGACGGCCGAGTAGCGAAGTTCTGGCTTGAACCGGTTGAGCTGCAAAAAAGCGGCGGGCATCGAGTATCCGATCTACGGAGAATCGAAAAAATCATTAATCTCCATTTAGAGTTGCTGATAGGCGAGTGGCATGGCTTCTTCGACAATTGAGATCCAGGTTCCGATTGCGGAAGATTTGACGATTAATGCGCTCGAATTGGCCGTAAATCTTTCTGACGGGCGGACGATTACCGTTCCGCTTGATTGGTTCCCCAGACTCGCCCATGCAACTGCCGGCGAACGCGGCAATTGGAGGCTCGTCGGCGGCGGCGAAGGCATAAATTGGCCTGATTTGGACGAAGATATCAGCGTCGAGGGGTTAATTGCCGGCAGGCCGTCAGCTGAGAGTGAAAGATCGTTTCGCCGGTGGCGTGAGGGTCACTCCGGGATCAAGTCTGGCAGCGACCGCTAGATTCGGCATATCTGATCCGTAATCGGGGTCGATTGGATTTAAGCCGGATGGTGGTCGATGATTCCGCATCAGGCCCTAACTGTGCAAGTGAATGTCGTCGGCTCCGGGACGTGTTCGCCTTGCTCCCGCATAAGCTCCACGTTCAGCTGCACCGCCTCCTTGATCAAGGCTTCGGTGGCGATTCGGGTGTCCGTCGCGGCCACGCAACCGGGAAGATCCGGGACATAGGCTGAATACCCGGTGTCGGCGCGCTCGATTGCGACCGCGAATTCCATTGCCGACCCCCTGAATCGATGCAAATGCTCCTGCACGTCTGGCCGCAAGTCTCGGCGGCGGGACTGACTCCGGCTACGGGTCGCAGCGACGATCGTGCGGTCGGATGGAGATTGCCGGAACGTCCTTAGCGCCAGCCTCAAGTCTGCGTAGCCCGCGCACGGCCCGGCCCGGCGCCCAGCTTCCTCGATTGACTATCGGCGGGCCCACCGCACCGGTTCGTTGCGGCGGAATTGATCCTCGCGTGTTTGACTATCCGGACATTCCACTAAAGGAGCAACTATGAAACTCGAAGGAAAGGGCGCGATCGTCACCGGTGCCGGCAGCGGTATCGGCGAGGCGGTGGCCCGCAGCCTGGTCCGCGAGGGGGCCGAAGTGGTAACGGTAGGCCGAACCCTCTCCAAACTTGAAAGCGCCAAGTCTTCGGCCGGTGAAGCCGGTGAGCGCCTCTATCCCTACGCCGCCGACGTGTCCGACCCGCAGGCCGTTAAGGATCTCTACGCCTTTGCCCGCTCCCGCCTGCCGCGGACCGACATCCTGGTAAACAATGCCGGCACCAACGTGCCCGACCGGGCGCTGCCGGTCATAAGCGGCGAGGACTTCGACCAGGTCGTGAAGGTGAACCTGAACGGGGTCTTCTACCTGATGCAGCAGGTGCTGCCGGAAATGCGCGAACGCGGCGAGGGCCTGATTGTCACGGTGGCATCCATCGCCGGCGTGCGGTCGGGAATCGTGCCCGGCGCGGCCTACAGCGCCAGCAAGCACGGCGCGCGCGCGCTGAGCCTGAGCGCGCACCTGGAAGAAGGCGGCAACGGGATCCGCTGCTGCCTTATCCATCCCGGCGAGGTCGACACCCCGATCATGGATCGGCGGCCGAACGCCCCGTCCGACGAGCGGCGGTCGACGATGCTTCATCCGGAAGATCTTGCCCAGGCGGTGCTCTTCGTGGCCACCCTTCACCCGCGCGCGAACATTCCGGAAATGATGATCACGCCGACGGTTCAGCCGTATTCCTGATCCGGCCTCAGGCCGGCCGCTGACGCGCCGGGAACGCCCTATCTAAATCTGGTAGCCGGTCAGGTCGCTGGCGCTCTGCATGGCCAGGTCGGCCAGGCTGGTCTGGCGCATTGCCGCCAGCGCCGCCTTTTCGGCCCGCTCGATGCCGATGCAGCCGTTGCCGGGCGGCTCCATGCCCAGTTCGAAGAGGATCCGGTCCAGGGTCAGGCCGGTCGAGGCGACCGCCAGCTGGTAGCCGCCGCTGGCGCCGCGCCGGGAACGCACCAGTCCGGAGCGGACCAGCGAGGAGAGGACCTGTCCCAGGATGCTCGGTGGCACGCCCTTGCGCTCGGCGATGTCCTGGGCGCGGACGTATTCGCGATTACCGTGCTGGGCCAGGTCGACCAGCGCCGCCACGCCGTAGCGGGCGTGGGAATTTATGGCAAACAGCGCCGGTCCCCATTCTTTACCGAATCCGTCAAGATTATGCGAAATCGAACGTCCCGACCCGGCCGGCCGGGTCTCAGGCGTCGGGAACCACCACGCCCTTCAGGTACCCGGGGGCGTGCGACCGCAGCATGTCGAAACCCTCGGCGATCCCGTCCAGCGGCAGGCGGTGGGTGACCACCAGGTCCATCGGGAAGACGCCGCGCGAGAGCGCCTCAAGGGCGCGTCGGTAATCGCCTGCCATGTCGGGCGAGTAGGCGGGGTGGGCCGAGTGGGCGATCAGGCCCTGGTAGGAGAAGTTGCGCAGGTGGTAGACGTCATCGAGCTGGTGGTAGCCGCCCATGATCAGGCGTCCCTGCCCGCGGCGCAGCATGTCGGTGGCCAGCCGCAGCCCGCCCGGCTTGCCGACCAGTTCGACCACCACGTCGGCCCCGCGCCCGCTGATGTCCATGATCTCGCTGACCGGATCGTCAACCGTCACGTGCGTTGCCCCGGCCACCAGCGCCAGCTGGCGGCGCTCGGGCAGGGCGTCGACCGCGACCAGCGAACCCAGACCGGGATTCTTCAGCGCCGCGATCGTCATCAGGCCCATTTGCCCGCAGCCCACGACCGCGACGTGGTCGCCGAACCTGGGCGCGGCCGCGCGAGCGATATTGGCGACGCAGAACAGCGGTTCACCGAGCGCGTGCGCCATGTCGACCCCGTCGGGGACCTTAAACAGCATGCCGGCGTCGGCGACCGCGTGGGTGGCGAATGCCTGCCCGATGGCGCCGGTGACACGTTCGCCTTCGGCAAATCCCTTAACCCCTGGCCCGACCGCCGCGACCACGCCCGAGCCCTCGTGGCCGAGGAACGCCGGCATGTCCACCGGGCGGTCGCCGGTGTAGACCGGGATCTCGGAACTGCAGATACCGCAGGCCGAAACCTCCACCAGCACCTCCCCGGGTCCCGGCGCCAACTCGACGTCAATCAGCTCGAACCGCTTGGGTTCGACCAACCCTGCGCGCGTGCTCCGCATCGCCTTCAGACCTTCCGCTCCACTGGCAACCCGCCCGCTCGGCCCGGCCGGGGTTCAATTTCCGGCCGCGGCCCGGGGCGCCCCCATTCTTCCAGACCAATTCGGTGCGAGCGCCCCCTGCGCCGGCCATCGACCGGGCCGGCTGCCGGTTGTAACCGGGGCGGCTACCAAATAGCATTGGCGGGGGCGCCGACGGCCGACCCGGCGGCGCGCTCCAGAATCCAAGCTCCCAGATGACCAAGGCGATGTCCGCACCGGCAATAGAAGTCGAGGCCCTGCTGGACGGGATCCAGAATCCGGTCCATTACGTCGGCGGGGAATGGAACAGCCGCAACCGCGACTGGGATTCGGCCCCGGTCCGTATCTGCATGGCCTTTCCCGACGTCTACCAGATCGGCATGTCCAACCTGGGCATTCAGATCCTCTACGAGCTGGTCAACGGCCGCGAGGACATGCTCTGCGACCGCGCCTTCTGCCCCTGGCCGGACATGGCCGCGAGGCTGCGCGAGCGCCGCGCTCCGCTGTTTGGCCTGGAGACCCGCCGCCCGCTGTCGGCATTCGACATGGTCGGCTTTTCGCTGCCCTACGAGCTCGGCGTCACCGGCATGCTGGAGATGCTCGATCTCGGCGGGATTCCCCTGCGCGCCGCCGACCGCGGCGAGCGGGACCCGATCGTGATCGGCGGCGGGGCCTCGCTGGTAAACCCCGAACCGCTGGCCGATTTCCTGGACCTGGCGGTCATCGGCGACGGCGAGGAGCTGCTGCCCCGGCTCCTGGAAATCCAGGGCGCGGCCAAGCGCGCCGATCCGTTTTCCTGGCGGCTTCCGTTCCTGGAACGCGCGGCCTCCCTGCCGGGGGTCTACGTCCCGTCTTTCTACGACGTTTCCTACCTGCCCGACGGCAGCCTGGGCGCGGTCACTCCCAACAACCCGGCCGCCTCGGCCCAGGTCGAGCGCGCCTACGTCGACATCAACGACTACATCGGTCCGACCCGTCCGGTGGTAGCGCACGGCAAGACCGTATTCGACAGGGCCTCGATCGAGATCCACCGCGGCTGCGCGCGCGGCTGCCGCTTCTGCCAGGCCGGCTTCATAGACCGGCCCCTGCGCACCCGCCGGCCCGAGAAGGTCCGCGAGGCCGCGCGCGCGGTCATCGAGTCCACCGGTCACCGCGACCTGACCCTCCTCTCGCTGAACGCGGTCGACTACCGGGACATCCAGACCCTGATCGGCGACCTGCGCGAGGAGCTCGACGACGAGGGGCTCGACATCAACATCCCCTCCACCCGGGTGGAGCCGTTCAACATCGACATCGCCCAGGCCCTGCGGCCCGACGGCGCCGGCCGGCGCCGCTCGATCACGTTCGCGCCGGAGGCGGCCAGCGACCGCATGCGCGAGGTGATCCGCAAGGAGATTCCCGACCGCGAGCTGCTCGACACCGTCGCGGTCGCGTACGCGCAGGGGTTCCACACCGTCAAGCTCTATTTCATGATCGGCCTGCCGACCGAGGAGCACGCCGACGTGGCCGGAATCGCGCGGCTGGCGCGCAAAACGCTTGAAATAGGCCGCCGTCACGTTGGCGGCCGGGCCAAGGTGCGGGTCGGCGTCTCCACCTTCGTGCCCAAGGCGCACACGCCCTTCCAATGGTTCGCCCAGGCGGACGTGGAGCAAATCGAGCAAAAGCAGGCCTTCCTGCGATCGCAGCTGACCGACCGGGCGATCAAGTTCAACTGGAACAACCCTCTAAATTCGGTCATCGAGGCCCTGCTCTCGCTCGGCGACCGCAGGGTCGGGGCGGCGGTCGAGAACGCCTGGCGGCTGGGGGCGCGGCTGGACGCCTGGGACGAGCACTTCGATCCCGAGGTCTGGAGCCGCGGCTGCGCCGAAGCCGGGATCGACGTCGACTGGTACGTCCTGCGCGAGCGCGACGACGACGAGCTCCTCCCCTGGGAACACATCGGCGTCCACACCCCAAAATGGGTGCTGCGCTGGGAGCGCGACCGGGCGCTGGCGTCGGCCCGCGGCGAAAACGCCCGGATCCCCTCGGCCGCCTACCGCCCCAAGTAGCAAGGGCCGCCGCGGGTGTTGCTGGATACCGGCGACACGATCGCGGCGCTGGCAACCGCCCCCGGTCCGGGCGCGATCGCGATAGTCCGCGCGTCCGGTCCCGACGCGGTTTCCGCCGCCCGGAAAGTGTTCAGCCCCCGCCCCGGCGAACGCATCGCCCACCGCCGCGTCACCCTGGGCAGCCTCATCGATCCGCGCGACGGGATCGCGTTCGACGAGGCTCTCCTGACTTTTTTCCGCGGGCCCAGCTCCTACACCCGCCAGGACCTGGTCGAAATCTCCTGCCACGGCGGCAGCGCGGCCGCCGAGACGTGCCTTGAGGCGCTGCTGCAGGCCGGCTGCCGGATGGCCGAACCGGGCGAATTCACGCTGCGCGCGTTCCTCAGCGGCCGCATCGACCTGGCCCGGGCCGAAGCCGTGGCCGACATGGTCTCAGCCCCCAACGACCTCTCGCTCAAGTCGGCGCGGGCCCAGCTGGGCGGGTCGCTGTCGGAGTCGGTTCGGGCTATCCGCGAGCAACTGATCGGACTGCGCGCCCAGCTTGAAGCCGAGATCGATTTCGCCGAAGACGACGTGCCGCCGCTGCCGCGCGACCGGGTGGCGGCGGTGCTCGAGTCGGCGCAGGCCCGGGTCGCCGCGGCGCTGAAGGGATCGGAAGCCGGCCAATTGCTGCGCACCGGGATCAGGATCGCGCTCGTAGGCGCCCCCAACGCCGGCAAGTCGTCGACGATGAACCTGCTGCTGGGCCGGGACCGGGCGATCGTGACCGCCGAGGCCGGGACGACCCGCGACGTCCTGGAGGAATCGCTCAGCGTGGACGGCCTGACGGTCGTTCTCTCCGACACCGCCGGGATCCGCTCCGGGGCCGGCAGGATCGAGTCCGAGGGGATCGCTCGCACCAAGCGCGCCCTATCGGAGGCCGACCTCGCCCTGCATCTGGTGGACGGGTCGAGACCGCTTTCTGAAGCCGACTACCTGACCGCCGACCTGGTTTCCCGGGTGGGGCTGCCGGCAATCCTGCTGTTGAACAAGTCGGACCTTGACCTGGTCGTAAAGGACGCCGACCTGGAGCGGATCGGAAATGCGCGCAGGGTGCCCTTCTCGGCCCTCTGCGGCGAAGGCGTCGAGTTGCTGCAGAAAGAACTTTCGGACCTGCTGGAGACCGGCGGCCTGCGCGCCAGCGACCTTCCGCAGACCACCAACCGGCGTCACGTCCGCGGATTGCGCCAGGCCGAGATCGAGCTGGCAGGGTCCGAGCGCGCCCTGCGCGAGGGATTGCCGGCCGATTTCATCTGCATCGGTCTGGCCGGGGCGATTTCAGAGCTCGGGCAGATCACCGGCGAAGACGCAACCGAGGATCTCCTGAGCGCGATCTTCACCAAGTTCTGTATCGGCAAGTGACGCTCGCCCTCAGCGATTTGCCGGCCGTCACGCGGTGACCGGGCAGGCTTGCCTCACCCGCCGTAACCGAATCCGGCCCGATTGAACCGCGTTTTCTCTTCGCCCGCCCGCAAAAGGGCGGTTGGCGGCTCCCTCTGCATCACAGGCCACCTGGGGAGTTGCCGCAATGCCTGCTCCGACGCGGTCGAGCCCGGTTCGCGCCAATCGCACCGGCCAATTAACTTACTGAGTGCATTTACTCAATAGGTGAATCGGCGCGCCAGTTCGCACGCGGGTAGGTTTAGGATCCCCGCCAACCTTAGACAAATCCTCGGAAGCCGCTGTCGCCGGCAGGCGGTACATTGACCGGGCCGCTCCGGGCAAAAAATCTCCGCTGCCATCGAATCGGCCCGAAATTACGATGCCGGTCGGTCAAGCCGGTTTTCCTGCCCGGCCCATTCGCCGGCTGTTGGCGGCGCCGACAGGTCCTTCGGGCAATCCGGCGAACGCAACAACTCGGCTAATCGCAGTCAATTGCCAGGTTTTTGCGCGATGATGTTGGCGCTTTCGATCGCCCCCTGCCAGCGCTGGCTGCGCCACGGCGTCGAGGAAACAACGTCGACCGTCCCGAATCCGGCGCCGCGGATCCGGTCCAGATAGACGTCGCGCGGCTCGGTGCCCCCGAGGCAGGCCACCCAGTCCTCCATCGCCTCGCCAGGATCGGGCTCGGCGTCGGGTGAACGAACCAGGTCCGAAATCATCAATCGGCCGCCGGGTTTGAGGATCCGGTGCGCCTCGGCGAACACCCGGTCCTTGTCGGGCGCCAGGTTGATCACGCAGTTGGTGATGATCGCGTCGACCGATCCGTCGGCGAGCGGAGTGGACTCCATCTCGGCAAGGTGGAATTCGACGTTTTTCAGGCCGGCTTCGCTAGCGCCGCGTCGGGCCAGATCAATCATGTCCGGCGTCATGTCGATGCCGATAACCCGGCCCTGCGGGCCCACTGCGCGGGCCGCGATGAAGCAGTCGATTCCGCCGCCGCTGCCGAAGTCGACGACCGTTTCACCGGGCCGCAGGGTCCCGATCGCGTGCGGATTGCCGCAACCGGCCGAGGCGGCTGCCGCGCCGTCAGGAACGCCCTCGGCTTCACCCCCGCAATAAAGTTCCGGCTGCACCGGACCGCAACATGAATCCGGTTCGCAGCAGTCCGAGGATTCGGATCCGGAGCGGCGGGCCAATGCGCCGTATTCCCGCCGGACTACCGACTTAATCTCCGACTCGTTCAGTTCCTGCATGCGACCAGATCCCGAGATTTGCAACGTGCCGCAATTTTCCCTGATCGCCAAACGGGTGCTCGCGTCAGTTCAATGCGCATTTGATGCCAACTGCCCGGGCGCTGCTCCGAAGAGCTTGGCTCCTCAAAACACTGGTCTGCGCGACTTCTGTGGTCGCATCGCGGCAAGGATTGAAAGCACTTGGGCAGCCTCACCGGGAGTTGAATGCAAAAGGCATACTTTGTGCGACTATTGGTTTATGGGATCCAGATTTAATTGGAGTTCAGCCAAGAACCAATTACTGCTCCAGGGGCGGGGAGTCTCGTTTGAGGGCGTGGTTTCGGCGATCGAACATGGCGGCTTACTGGACGTGTTAGAGCATCCCAACCAAATTCGCTATCTCGGGCAATTCATGTACGTTGTAGAAATGGCTGATTACCTTTACTTGGTTCCGTTTGTAATCCAGCAAGACGGCACTCGTTTCTTGAAAACCATCGTTCCTAGTCGAAAAGCGATGCAGATTTACCGCAGGAGCCCTCCGAGATGAGCTATCCGCTTGACGCCGAAGAGCGCGAGATCCTCGCGCAGTTTGAATCCGGCAAACTGAAACCCGCCTCCATTGCCGAAACGGAATTGGTTGCCGCGGTCGAAGCGGCCCGCAATACGTTCAAAAAGACTAAACGCGTTAACTTGCGCATGACCGAGCGCGACCTCCTTCTAGCCCGCGGGCGGGCACGCGAAGAGGGAATTCCATACCAGACGCTTTTGGCAAGCGTAATTCACAAATACCTCTCAGGTCTGTTGGTCGAAACCCGGTAGGCGAGTCTGCGGTTCTTGCGCGCCGGCTCACTCTAAAGTTCGTTGGGGTCGCAGGAAACTGATCGCTCCGGCCAAAAAACGATCCATCTGGCGCTGGCTCTGACGAGGGATGGGTCTCCAGACTTACCCAGTGCGGGTCCAAAAATGGGGTGGCTCCCAAGTTTTTGAGGCAAGGCATCCGGCGCCCGACCCGCCCAAATCCAATACCGGCTCGCTACGCGCGATTTCTATCGCCTTCCAGGGCTTCCAGAAACCCCAGATAGGCCGGCTTGGGTTCCAGGTCGTCGCCGAACAATAACGGCCATTCCGGATTGCCCCAGCGAGCGATCAACCAGCTGTCGCCGTCGCGCAGCCCCCAGACCGTGATCGCGTAGCGGTTTTCGGGCGGAAGGGCGAGGAATGCGGTGACTATCTCCTTGAACCTCAAGTACTGATCCACGCTGCGGGACCGGGTGAGTTCGGTCTGGTCGCCGTCGGGATTGACGCGAACGTCCAGCTCGGACACATGGACCAACAATCCGCGGCTGACCAGCTCTTCCATCACCGCCTTTATCTGGCCGATCCCGGGGAACGAGTAGGTCACGTGCAGCTGAAGGCCGACCCCGTCGATCGGGATGCCGCGCCGCTGGAAATCGTCGACCATCGCCAGCATCGCGTCCCGTTTGCGGGGATTCCTGGGCGTTCCGTAATCGTTGTAGAAGAGCAGCACTTCCGGGTCGGCCTCGCGCGCGTACCGAAATAGGCGCGCCACGTAGTCGTCCCCCATGCGGCGCCGGAATACGGTGTCGCGGAGACCGCCGCTGGAATCCAGGGCTTCGTTGACCACGTCCCAGCTGGCCACCCGGCCCTTGTAGCGGCCGACCATCGTGAAGATGTATTCGCGCACCGCGGCCTCGAACTCTTCATCGCTGCCGTCGAATCGCTCCAGCCATTCGGGAGTCGATTCATGCCAGACCAGGGTGTGCCCGTGCACCTGCATCCGGTTGGCTTCGGCAAACTCGACCAGCGCGTCCACGTTGTGCCAGCTGTAGACATCAGGCGATCGGGCCACGTGCCGCATCTTCATTTCGTACCCGGCCGTGATGCTGGAAAAGACCGATCCGGCAACTTCCCGGAAGCGCTCGGATCGGAGCCGGCCCGCCTGCAGCGACACGCCCACCGGGAAATCGGCCGCATCGCGCAGGGCGACATACGGCGTCGGTGAGGGCGTTGCGGTCGGCCGGGCGGCCGGTTCGATCGGGGCAGGGACCGTCGGGGCGGGAGTCGGGGTCGGCGAAGGCGTGACGGCCGGCCGGGGCGCCGGGTCCGACGGTGTCGCGGGGGCGGTTTCGATCGGTGCCTGGACCGAAACGGGAGCAGGCGCCGGCGCGGCGGCGGGGTCGGGCCCGGATTCGCAGGCAGAAAGCGCAAGGCCCGCCAGCGCGATCAAGAGCGCAATAGCCAATCGAACCGACAGGACCGGACCGGATGCGCGCGGCCGGGCCGGCGCCCGTCCGGGCCGAATCGATCCTGCTCCGGCGGCAGTGCGCCGAGTTCCGCCCCGGACGGTCGGTTCAGGGCGTCGGGTCATACCCGATCAGGCCGAGGTTGCCGGGCTTGGCGGGTCGCTCAAAGCCGCATCGCCGGCCGGCTCGGATCGGGAACCGGGCCGGGGATCGTGCTCGACCGCGAGCGCGTAGGCGACAAACAGCCAGAAGAACGCGGCCAGTTCGGGCCAGAAGTAGAAATTGTCCAGCAGCCCGTGGGCGACGCCGGCCGCCATCGCGGCCAACATCCCGGCGTCGGCCCAGAAGAGCGCGCCTCGGCGCGCGGCCAGGCCGCGCGCGATCGCCCCGGCCGCGCGCGTGAGCAGCAGCGCAAGGGCGGCGATTCCGGCAACGCCCAGCGATAGCCAGGCATCCAGCAGCAGATTGTGCGGGTGCGACAGGTTGGGCTCGCGCCACATCCGCGGGTCTAGGTAATCGGGCAGGTGGTATAGGAAATTGTCCGGGCCCACTCCCAGCCAGAGGTTGTCGCCGGCCATCAGCGCCGCCGATCCCCAGAGCCGCAGCCGCACCTCCAGCGTCTCGGCGCCGATCCCGGCCAACGCCAGGAGCAGCGTCGCCAGCCCCACCGCAAGACCCACCAGCGGCGCCAGCCAGCGGCCCAGAAACGGGCGCGACCCGCCCCAAGCGAGCTGGGCGAGGGCGGCCGCGCCCACCGCTCCGGCCAGCACGCCGCCGCGCGAGAGGGTGGCCAGCAGCGCCGCCCCGATCGCCACCAGCAGCGCCAGCAGACCGTACCGGCGGCCGGCTTCGGCCGCGGCCAGGGCGAGCGCCAGGGTCAGCGGCAGTCCTCTCTCGAGCACCAGTGCCAGACCGTTCGGCGAGCCCCAGGGTCCGCGCAGGCGGGCCAGCTGTCCGTCCGCGAATAACTCGATCCCGCCCGAGAGCAGCGCCAGCAATGCGGCCGCGCCGGCGGCCCCGGCAACCGCTCCAGCAAGAAGCAACCGGCGCCGGCCGGCCAGGTAGGTGGCGATCAGGCAACCGAGCCAGAGGGGCTCCAGTACCAGCAGTCGCAGGCCGCGAACCGCCACCTTGGGGTACTCGGCCGCGGCGGTGGCCGCCACCGCCGCGGCCAGGAATAGCAGCAGAAACGGCAGGTGCCGGCGACCGATCCCGAACTCGACCCGGCCGCGCAGGACCGCCCGCAACCCCCAGGCCCCGGTGAGCGCGGCTAGCCCCAGCTCGCCCGGGTTCAGGCTCAGCGGGCCGAGCGGGGCGGCGACCGGCGCCAGCAGCCAGCCGGCGGCGGTCACGATCGCCAGCGCCCCGGGCGCCGCCGTACCCAAGATCCCGAGCGCGGCCAGGCTCGCCAGGCGGACCCAGAACCAGAAATCGCCCGGTCCCGCGGCCGGCGCCGTCGCCGCAAGGGTCAGAAGGACCGCGGCCAACAGGAGGGCGGGCCCGTCGGCGAGCCGGACCCGCTCGATGACCGGCCGCCAGCGCAGACGGCCCGACCACCAGTTCAGCAGCGACCCGAGCGCGAGCAGTACCCCCGGCCGCGGCGGCGGCGGAGCCTAACCAGGCAGGCCAGCGCGGCGCCGGGTCGCCGGCGATGGCGGCCCGGATCATCACCAGTTCGCCCTCTGATGCGGGCGCGCGGGCGCCGGCGACCTCCAGGGCCAGGCGGTGCGTCCCTGGAGGGAGACCGGACGCCAGCGGCAGCGCCGCGAACCCGCTTGCGGGCGCGTACAGGTCCAGCCGCGCCGCCCCGCCCGCGGTCTTGGGCACAAGGTCGGCGCGGGCGTCGGCGCCGTCGATCCAGACCCGGGCCATTCCGCTGCCGGGACTCCGGAGGATTTCCAGGTCGACCGCGCTGCCCCGGAATTCCAGCTCGAGGCGGGCTCCGGCCTGGCCGCTGAACAGCACCCGGTCGAAATCGAGCTGGCCCGACTCCCAGGGCCCGGAGAGTTCCCACCCGGGACCGTCTACCGGCAGCCGGTACACGTTCGCGCCGCGCGGCTCCCCGCGATCTTCCCAGTAATAGAGGTAGGAAAGCGCGCCAATGAGTGCGGCCAGGCCCAGCAGGGCCAGCAGGATCGTGCGGGCCCCGGCCGAAGGGCCGCCGGGAATCTTGCGGCCGGGCTTCAGGAACCTAGCTGACTGGCGAGGAACTCAAGGCTTTCGCCGGCCACGATGGCGGGATCGAGCGGCGAATAGTCCTGCTCGACCACCAGCCAGCCGCGGTAGTCGGACTCGGACAGGAGCGCCACCACGTCGCCGATCGCGCATTCGCCCTGGCCGAGCGGGGTGAATACGCCGTCAAGGCTGGCCTCGCGAAAGCTGAGGCCGGCGTCGATGGAATCCTCCAGGACCTGGGCGTCGACGTCCTTGAGGTGGACGTAGGCGATGCGCTCGAGGTTGGTCTCGAAAAACGCCAGCGGGTCGATCCCGCCGTAGAGGAGCTGTCCGGTGTCCGGCGCCAGCGCGACTGACTCGGGGTCGGTGCGATCGATCAGGGCGTCGCACTCCTCCTGGGTCTCCACGAACGTCCCGGCGTGGTTGTGGAAGCCCAGCCGCAGCCCGAATTCCTCGGCCAGGAGCTCGCCCGCCAGCGAGAGGCCCTCGCCCAGGTAGCCCCACTGCCAGTCGGAGAGGCCGTCGCCGCGGCCTTCGGGGAAATGGCCGGCGGTGGCGAAGCGGTGCGGCGAGCCGGTCTGGGCGGCGACGATGAAGCCGGCGCCGCATTCGGCGTAGCGCTCGGCCACCGTCCGCAGCGCGTCGAATTCGCGCTGGCGCCAGTCGGGATCGAACCAGTTGGCGGCAAAGTAGCCGCCGGTCAGCTCGAGCTCGTTGTCGGCCAGCAGGCTGGCCATAGCGCGCGGCTGGTCGGAGAACTCGCGCATTCCCTCGATTCCGGCGTAGCCAAGCTCGGCCACGATTTCGGCGATCTCGGGGTAGGGGGCCGTGCGCGGCCACAGCGACGGGTTTATGCCGATCCGCACGACCGCCCCCGGGGGTCGACCTAGACGAACGCCGGCAGGATGAGTCCGACGACCATCGCCGCGGCCACCGCGATGCTGATCACGTACCAGATCACCCTGACGTTCAGTACCCGGCGGCGCAGGCGGCGCAGGCGCAGAAAGCGGGGTCGCTGGGTGTGGACTTGCTTGGACGCCATGCTTGCTCCTTAACCTGGCTGACCTTGCGGCGATCCCTGGTAGCCGCCCGACTCGGCGGACGCGGCCACCGGCCCTCGCCCGCGGCCGGCGATGGTTAGCAGGACGAATCCGCAGCCGCCGGCCACCAGCGATCCGCCCAGTATTCCCAGCTTGGCCATGTCGAGCAGCTGCGCGTCGTCAAATGCCAGCTGGGCGATGAACAGCGACATCGTGAAACCGATCCCGGCCAGCAGCCCGATCCCGGCGAACTGGGCCCAGGAGACGCCGTAGGGGGCAGTCGCCAGTCCGCTGCGGATGGCCAGGAACGAGCCCAGCAGCACCCCGACCGGTTTCCCGACGAACAGCCCCAGGACGATCCCGACCGGGATTCCGGCCAGGGCCAGGTCGGGCGAGAGGGTGAGGGCCACGCCGGCGTTGGCGAACGCGAACACCGGAACGATGAAGAACGTGCTCCAGGGATGCAGCGCCGACTCCAACTTCTGGAGCGGGGGTTGGGATTCGCCCGCCACCCGCACGATCGCGTTGATCGACTCCTGCTGGTCGCGGCTGGTAAATATCGTGCGGCCCATCTGGGTTTCGCGCTCGAACACCCCCAGCGCCTCGCGGGCCCCGGCCAGGAAGCTGTCCGGGCCGATCCGGACGCTGGACGGGATCGTCATCGCCGCCAGTACGCCCGCCACGGTGGCGTGGACCCCGGAAAGTTCGACCGCGTACCACATCGGAACCGCCAGCAGGAGGTAAGCCATCCCCGATCGGACGTTGAGGAACCAGAGCGCCCACATCCCGATCCAGAGCACCCCCGCCCAGCCCAGCGCCGCCAGGTCGATGTCGCCGGTGTAGAAGATCGCGATCACCAGCACCGCGCCCAGGTCGTCCACGATCGCAACCGCAACCAGGAAGACCTTCAGCGCGGCCGGGACGCGCCGCCCCAGCAGCGCCAGCACGCCGATCGCAAAGGCGATGTCGGTCGCCATGGGGATTCCCCAGCCCGAAGAACCCACGCCGGTGGCGTTGAACCCGGCGTAGATCGCGGCCGGGATCAGCATTCCGCCGATAGCGGCCGCGATCGGCAGCATCGCCCGCTTGGGGCTGCGCAGCTCGCCGGTGGTAAATTCCCGTTTCAGCTCCAGCCCGACGACGAAGAAAAAGATCGCCATCAGGGCGTCGTTCACCCAGAAATGCAGGTCCTCTTTGAGGGCGAAGTCGCCGAAGGTAAAGCCGATCTTCAGATGCAGGAGATCGAAGTAGGTTTCCGACCACTGCGTGTTGGCCCAGATCAGGGCCAGCGCCGCCGCCAGCACCAGGATGATGCCGCCCGAGGCTTCCAGGTGGGCAAATCTCTGAACCGACCCGGCCACCCGTTCGATCGCTCCGGTCTGCGACATCGGGTGTAACGCGGCAATCGACCGCAGCCACCTCACGGCAAATCCTCCCGCGCGGCGCGCGGACGCGCCGGCTGGACGGTGGCGAGGACGGGGTGGGCGGGCATGTGCGGCCATTTTCGCCGACGCGGCCCCAGCCGCCATAATTTCAGGCGCGCCCACCCGTCCGTGGCCGCATCCGGAAAGGGCCGTTCACAAGCATGCCGAACGCGGTACCCGAGACCCGGTTCGGGCCGCGCAAGCCGCCCTGGCTTAAGGTCCGCCTGCCGCTCCCCTCCGAGAGCGAGCCGCTGCTCAAGACGGTTCGCCGCTACGGGCTTGAAACTGTCTGCCGCGAGGCCCGCTGCCCGAACGCGATGGATTGCCACGCCCGCGGCACCGCCACCTTCATGATCCTGGGGGCTATCTGTACCCGCGCCTGCCGGTTCTGCGCGGTAACCTCCGGGCGCCCCGAGCCGGTTGACCCGCTGGAGCCGGCCCGGCTGGCCCTGGCGGTCCGCGAGCTGGATCTGAAGCACTGCGTGATCACCTCGGTCGACCGCGACGATCTCCCGGATTTCGGGGCCGCTCATTTCGCCGCCTGCATAGGGGCGGTACGCAGCCAGTGCCCGGACACGGCGATCGAGGTCCTGACCCCGGACTTCCAGGGCGACCCCGATTCGATCGCCACCGTGGTGGCGGCCGCCCCCGACGTCTACAACCACAACCTGGAAACCGTCCCGCGGCTCGCCCCGCGGATCCGCCCCAAGGCCGAGTACGAGCAGTCGCTCGAGCTGCTGGCCCGGGTCAAGCGCCTGGACCCGCAGATGACCACAAAGTCGGGAATCATGGTCGGCCTGGGCGAGCGCGACGACGAGGTCCGGGCGGTCATGGCCGACATGCGGCGCCACGATATCGACATCCTCACCATCGGACAGTACCTGCGGCCCTCGCCCAAGCACGCCGCGGTGGAGCGCTACGTGCACCCGCGCGAATTTGCGGCCTGGTCCGAACATGGCCGCGAGCTGGGATTCCGGCACGCCTTCTGCGGACCGCTGGTGCGCAGTTCCTTCCACGCCGGCGAGGTGTACGAGCAGGCCGCCGCCGCGCCGGCTTAGGCAGACCCTCCCTGGTCTAGGACTCGAATTCGCGCACCGGCCGCGGGCCGGGAAGGCCGAGCTTTACCGGTTCGGGCGGTTCAAACGACTCATCGGCGCCGAGCGGTGCGTCCGGGTCCCCGGCGGTGAGTTCGCCCACGCCCTTGAGCCCGGCCAGTTTCTGCGCTCCGGCGATCGCCTCGGCGTCGCCGCCGTAGTACTCGAACCAGGGCATGCCCGCCTCGGTGTATTCCCTGGCGGAAGGCGGCTTCGTCGGCGGGAGCTGGCCGGTCAGGGCCATCCACTGGCTGGAATTGGCGATGCTGACAAAACACCGGCTGGCGTGGCGCTGGTCCCAGGCGTCGAGCCCGTGTTCGTCTTCGTAAATCTCCTGCCGCATCTTCCCGCCCGGGGCCAAACCCATCTCTGCCTGGGGTGCTTCGGGCGCGAGCATTGCCCTGTACACGACGGGCGCGCGGGCCATCGATTCGTAGTGTTCGCGCTTCATCGGGTAGGCGACCACCTGCAGCCCGCCGTGCTCGGCCAGGCCGGTGATCTGCTCCTCGGCGGTGTAGCCCTTGCCCAGCGGCATGGCGACGAATTGCCGGATCAGGCCCTTATCGACGCAGTACCCGTCCAGCCAGGGCTGGTCCGGCACCACCACGTAGTCCTGTGGATCGAGGTTGAGATGGTTCACCCACTCATCGCCCGAAACCGCGCAGACCTTGCCGGTGGCGATCTTTAGCGCGAACGGATACCGGCCCGGGGAGCCGAAGTTGATCCACATCGCCTCGGCCTGGTGCATCGGCATCAGGACCCCGCCGCGGCGGCGCCAGTGTTCCGGCAGCCGCGCCGCGTGATCGTCCAGATGCTGCAGCGGAAAGCGGTCGAACCCCGGCGGCAGCGGGTATTCGAGCCCGTCGTCGGGTATGCGCAGGGTCCGGATCAGCTCGACCGTGCAGACCGCGTCCGGATGGACTTCGGGGAAATCGAAACGCAGTTGGTTCCTGTGCAGTGTGATCATGGGGCTTGCCTTTGCAATTTGCCTGGTTACCAGTCGCCGTCGCGAACCTCGCGCACGACGTGCAGGATTGCGTGATCGGGGGCCGCCTTCAGCTCGCGCAGCAGTTGCCCGAACAACTTCGGTCGGCGCCGGATGATCTCCTGCAGGTCGGCCGAGACCTTTCCCGCCAGGGCCAGGTAGACATCGGGTTCGAAGCCCAGCTCGCCGGCCAGGCGCAGCGTGGTCGCCTCCGACGGCGGCGGGACGTCGCCGCGCTCGATCTTGCTCAGGTACGCGGGTTCGATCCCGACCCGCTGGGCCACCTGGCGCAGCGAGAACC
>CAXXYJ010000053.1:0-11399 GCA_963664795.2 Chloroflexota bacterium
GCGAACCTGAGGGTGTCGCGGTCGCAGTCCTGCAGCAGTCCGCCCCCGCTGCCGAATACCATGTTGTCCATCGACCAGCCGGCGTCCGCGACCGCCTTGCACAGGGCCGGCAGCGAGCGCCGCGTGATTCCGTCGCCCTGGATCAGGCGCACGTGATCCGGCAACACCCGGTAACCCTTCTCGTTCAGGGCGATATCCGAACCGCTCGCCCAGGATCGAGAGGCATTCGACCACGACCCGCTCCGGGTCGCCGGAATCGGGCCGCACCACCAGGGTCCTTCCTTCCTGGCCGGCGATCTCATCGCGCAGTTCCCCCACCCCAGAGCCGCCGGCAGGCCTCGAATATGTCCCAGGAATCGCTGACCACCGCCACCGTTCCGGTGCCGAACCGGCCCAGGATGTGCCGGTAGGCGTCGAGTTCGCGGTCCTGCCCCCAGGCGGTGATCGTCGAATGCTCGGCCGCCGGGACCGAGTACCCGGGCTCTGCGGCGTCGTAGTGCCGCATCAGCAGCCGCAGCCCGGCAATCGTGTCGGTGCCCATGAAATTGACCAGGTGCGCGGCGCCGCCGAGGGCGGCCGATTCGGAGCTGCTGGAACCCCGGTACCCGAAGTCGTGCAGCATGAAGGCCAGGTTGTCGAGGTTGCCGGATTGCTCGAGCGCGGCTTTCAGGACCCGCTTCTGCTCGCGGCTGATCGTGGCGACCGTGCAGGGGTACCAGAGCTGGACCAGCAGGGTCTCGAGGTGATTGGTCAGCCAGGCGCATTCCGGGTCGGTGTTCTCGATCGTAAGCAGCACGTTCGATTCGGGAACGACGCTGCCCTCCGGGACGGCCCCGGATGCTGACCGGCAGGCGACCGCCGTGCGCGCTGACGAGATGTTCCCAGCCCTGGCGGTTGAACAGCTCCTGCCCGAAGTGCCACCGGCACAGGTCCTCGGCCTCGTCGATCATCGCCGGCGTGACCCGGTCCGCCCCGGCAAGGTGCCGGTCCAGCAGGTACTGGAGCCCGAAGAAGACCGAGTGAGGGTATTCGCCGCCGGCCCGCGACTCGAAGTACGAAGAGACAATCTCGGTCCCGGGCTCGTACATGGCGTGATGGGACTGCTTGTAGCTGTCGGTGGCGAGGATGATGTTGTCGGAGTTCATTTCTCGTCCTGCCCCTGCGGCGACGGTCGCATTCGGCCGGTCGCTTCGGCTGCCGCGGCTGAGAACGCGGCGTTGATGCATTTGAACAATTGCCCCCCGCCCGCACGCGCGCCGAATGCAGGCCCGGCGTCCAATCGAACCGGCGGTTTGAATCTCCGAAATTCGCGAACGCCCGCCCAGCCGTGCCCGGCATATTGCGCGGTCAAGTCTTTTCCGGCACGCGAAAGCGTCCTCGCGGAGCGACCGCGGCCGGGAAGGGGGCCGGCTAGAAACCGGTCTCCTTGTCGATCAATCCGACCAGGTCCCAGTCGGCGCGAATGCGGCGCAGGTTCTCGCAGAAGCGGTCCAGGTTGCGCTGGACCCGGCGCTCGGAAGCGCCGGCCGTGTGCGGCGTCAGGACGATGTTCTCCACGTTAAAGACCCGGTGATCGGGCGGCAGCGGTTCGCCGTCCACCACGTCGAGCGCGGCACCGCGCAGATGCCCCGATTCAACCGCGTCGATCAGCGCCTCCAGGTCGATGATCTCTCCCCTGGTCACGTTGACGATGACCGAGCCCGGTTTCATCAGCGCCAGCGACTCGCGATCAAAGAGGTGATGGGTCTGCGGCGTCAGCGGAGTGCAGACCGCGACCACGTCGCTGCGGCCGAGCAGGACGCCGAATCGGTCCATTGAATCGACGACCGGCACCAGCGGAGTCCCCGGGACCGCCAGCGCGTCCACCGCGCACGCCTTCATCCCAAAGCCCGCAGCGCGCTCGGCGATCGCGCGGCCGGTTCCGCCGAATCCCACTATCCCCAGCGTCAAGCCGCCGAGCTCGAAAGCGGCCCGGCGCATCGGGACGCGCGAACCCCAGGCCCTGCCCCTCAGCTGCATGGCCGGCTTGAGCGACCGGGCCAGGGCCAGCAGCAGCGCGAAGGCGTGATCGGCCAGATGGGGACCTACCAGGCCCTTCTCGCCGGTCAGTGGAATCTCGCTCCGCCCGAACTCTTCGAACAGGTAGTCGTCCACCCCGGACGCGGTGGCGTGGACCCATCTGAGTCGGGCCGCGGCCGCAAAAAGCTCGGGGTCGAGGTGACCGAGGAGCACGTCGGCGTCGACCATCTCGGGCAGCGCCTTGCCGGGGCCGGCGGCCACTACCACTTGGGAGCCGGGGCCGGCGGCCGCGCGGATCTGGGCTATCTGCTCCCTTGAAACTCCCGGCAGGGTGGTGGCGTTGGTGATTACGAGTACCTTCACGGGGTCCCCCGGGCGGGGCCGGCCGCGCTCGACCCGCGGCCGGCCGGATCCGGCGGCGCAGCGCGGCCCTCGGGCGGGGCGCCGAAGATCACCGCGGGCGCGCCAGCCACAGCGCGGCGCCTCCGTCCACCGTGATCATCGAACCCGTGATCATCGACGCGTCGTCGGAGGCGGCGAAGAGAAAAGTCTTGGCGATGTCCTCCGGCGTACACAGCCTGCCCAGCGGGGTCTGGTCGAGCCGCTGCTGATAGTTTCCGGGGACGTCCAGATCCGTGGATTCGTCGTTGGAGGTGTGCGGCTTGTTCCCGCGCAGGAAGTCGGTGTCCACGTGGCCGGGCGATATCAGCACGCAGCGGATGTTGTCCTTGGCATACGTGGTGGCGGCGCCGCGGGTCAGTCCCAGCAGCCCGATCTTGCTCACCCCGTAGGCCGGGCCGCCCGGTCCCTGCATGATCGCGGCCAGCGAACCGGTGTTCAGGATGACTCCCCTGCCGGCCCGCCGCATGGCCGGCACCACCGCCTTGGTCCCCAGGAAGTAACCGGTCAGGTTGGTGTCGATGATCGCGCGCCACATCTCCTCGGTCTGGTCCTCGAACCCGACCCGGTAATTGGCCCCGGCGATGTTGCAGAGCGTGTCCAGGTGCCCGAACTCGCGCTCCGCAGCCGAGACCGCCTGTTCCCAGGCGGCAGCGTCTCGCACGTCGAGTTCGAGCGCGATCGCGCTGCCTCCCCGGGCTCGGATCTCGCCGGCGACCTTGCGGGCGCCCCCGATGTTCGTGTCGGCCACGCAGACGGAGGCCCCTTCGCGGGCAAAAAGCCTCGCCTGCGCGCTGCCCATGGAACCCGCGCCGCCGGTGATGATCGCGGCCCTACCCGCCAGCTTCGCCAATCCAGTCCTCCGCGCGGTCGCAGCCCGCTGTCAACCGCCCGAAATATAGGGGGATTACATACTTGGGTTGACGGAACGCCAACCGGCCTACATTCTCCCTACACCGCCGACTTACCCCGGCAAAATCTCCGCGCGAACAGTAGATAAGAACATCGAGAGGCGCCCCGTGATTGCGGACAGGGTCCGGCCCGCGGGGCAGACTCCCCACCGCCCTTGCCGCATTCCGCCGCCGGAACAGCGTCGATTGCCTGCCCGGCAAATTCAGTCGCAGCCGGTCGCCGCCCGTGCGCCGGCGAACGCACCTGTTCTCTACAGCCCTGGCCAAACCGATGTCAACGAGCGGTAAACATCAACGCGAACAAAGCTGATATATACTCTACGCCCCGCCAAGCCCAACCAGCAGAGAGCCATAACTCGGGGCGATGTCCGAAATCTTCCGCACCTACTCCCAGCGCGGCTACGTTTCCCGCCGCGGTTGCGAGCATCTGAACCGGGTGCTCTCCTGCTGCGCCGAACTCTACAACTCCGAACTCGAACACTGGCGCGATTCTTACAAGGAATCCGGTAAGAGCGATTCGCTATTCGACCGGATGAAGGCGTTCACCCGCACCCGCAGCGTAGACGGGTTCTGGCGGGGTGTATCGGTAGACGTGGGCCGTGGCGTGCTCGTCCGCGCCGACCGGGCCAAGAAGTCGTTCTACCGCCGGGTCAAGAACAAAGAAAAACCCGGCTACCCCCGCTTCAAACCCGATCACCGCTACCGCACGATCCAGCTCGAGCAGACCACCCCGGGGATGGTCCGGCCCGACAAACACGGCTACGTGATCCGCATAAAGGGACTTCCGGCGGTAAAGCTGCGGACCGATGTCGAGTTGCCGCCATCGGAAGACCTGAAGGCCATCCGGATAACGTTCCGCGGCCGGCGGATACGGGTGAGCCTGATCTACCGGGAGGACGCAAGTCCGCTGCCCGCGAGTTCGGCCAGAGTGGGACTTGATCTGGGGGTCCTGTCGCGCATAACCACCAGCGACGGGGAGAGGATCGAGCGCAGGGAGATCGACCGCGAGGCGTTGCGGCGCAAGCAGCAGCGGCTCTCGGCGTGCGAGAAAGGGAGTCGGCGATTCCGACGCCGCCGCCGCATCCTGGCCAACGCGCACGATAGGGCGCGGGTCAGGAACCGCAACCAGTGCCATGAGATCACCACCCGCCTGGTGCGCGAGAACGGCTACATTGCTCTCGAAAAACTCGATGTCGGGAAGATGACCCGGAGGGGCGGGACCAGAAAGCGGGGGTTGAACCGGAGCATTTCGGAACAGAATTGGGGCCTGATCACCGGGCAGCTTCGCTTCAAGGCAGCATGGGCCGGCAGGAAGTTGGTGTTCGTGGACCCCTCATACACCTCGCAGCGCTGTTCGGGCTGCGGGGTGATCGTCAAAAAGAGCCTTGCGGAGCGCAGGCACGCGTGCGGGAGGTGCGGTCTCGATCTTGACCGCGATCACAACGCGGCCGTCAATATCCTCTGTAAGGCCCTCTCGGGTGGGGCTTTTCCCGAGGCCGCTGGCGAAGCGGCGTGAATGTTTATGAAGGTTGGCTTTTGTCAACCCAAATATATAAGTCCCAAATATAGCGTTGATGCGCCGCCTACTGCCCTTGCAGTTACAGGTTGCAGCGGGCCCGTCGGATGGCCGGGCGGCCGGGCGCGCCATCCCCGGTGGAGTTCAATGCCGAAAAGCGGCCTGTCCTGTGCGCGCGTTTCCGACCGGCGGAGTCATGAGGCGCCGGGGGTTGGGATCGGCCCAAATTGCGGGATCCGGCGCGTTGATCGAGTCGCGGGCATCAATTCTTAATCCGCCGACAAGGCCGCGCTTTAACGGCTACTATTGGCGCCAATGTCGCAAAAAACCGCGACTTTCCGCATCGACGTTTTGGACATTTCGACGTGCTCTTTAAAGTTCCTGAACTTAACGCCCGGGAGCTTGACGTTTGCCTCGAGCTGGCTGGAATGCGCGCGGCCTTGCGCGGCCGATTGTCCGAGCCCTGCGATTGGATCGGAATGCTGCGGCGCGTTTCAACCGCGCGCGCGATCCGCGGCTCCGTGGACATCGAGGGATATGCCGTCGACCTGGACGATGCGGTTGCCGCCGTGGCCGGGGCCGAGGCGTTGGGCGCCCCCGCGGAGAGCTGGGCCGCGGTCAGCTGCTACCGCGACGCGATGACGTACGTGCTGCAGCTGGCGGACGATCCGACGTTTGAGTTCGAGGCGTCGCTGATCAAGTCGCTTCATTTCCAGATGATGCGCTATGACCTTGCCAAGGGTCCGGGTCGATGGCGACGAAATGACATCTACATGCGGGACGACCGATCGGGCGAAATCGTGTACCGGGGCCCCGACCCGCGAGCGATTCCCAAACTGGTCGACGAACTCCTGGAGGAATTGCGCGCCGCCGATACGGCCTGCCCGGATCTGGTGCGGGCGGCGATGGCCCATCTCAACCTGGTCATGATCCATCCCTTCCGCGACGGCAACGGGCGCATGGCGCGCGGATTGCAGACCCTGGTCCTGGCCAGGGAAAGCGACCTGTCCCAGGAGTACATCAGCGTCGAAGAGTACTTGGGGCGCAATACGGATAGGTACTACGCGGTTCTGGCGCAGGTCGGCGGTGGATCGTGGAATCCCGGTCGCGATGCCAGGCCCTGGGTCCGCTTCAATTTGACCGCCCACTATTTCCAGCTCCAGGCCATGCTGCGCCGGGCAGGCGAAGCCGACCGGCGCTGGAGCGCATTGGAACTCGAAACACACCGGCTGGGTCTGCCCGAGCGGACCATCGGCGCATTGTGGGACTCCGCACTTGGATTTCGAGTACGCAACCAGATTTACCGCGGGCTCTCGGAGGTCTCGCTGGCGACCGCCGGACGCGACCTCAAGGCGCTGGTCAGCGCCGGGCTGCTTGACGTGTGCGGCAACGCGCGCGGCCGCTGCTACGTTGCCGCCGACCGATTGCGCCGAATCGAAGCAAGCATTCGGAGCCGACGCGTCCATCTTCGGGATCCATTCCCGGCGCCGGCTCGCTGACCTGAGCTCCCTGCGCCGGTCCGGCCCGGACCGCGGCGCGGCCCGCGCCGCGGCTCAAGGGGCCAGGAATCTCCCCAGATGTCCCCGGTATTCGCCCGGTCGCTCGAGATGGCAGAGGTGGCCGGCGTCGGAAATCGTCGCGGACCCCGCACCCGGGATTCGGTCCGCGAACGCGTCTCCGTAGGCCGGGGCGACCAACTGGTCCTTCTCGGCCACCAATACCAGCGTCGGACTGGTTATTCGGTGCAGGGCGCTTCTTTAGCCCCTTGTCGGGAATCGGCCACACGAATTTGGCGATCGTGGCCAAGGAGCGGGTGCGCTCGATCCTCTGCAGATGGCGCTGCTCGTCGGAATCGGGGTCCGGAAGCGCGGCCATCGCGGCGTCGCAGTCCGCGTCGGCGAAAAGAATGGACCTCAGTTTGTCCGGCGCGGCGGCGAAGTAGTCGATCCCCGGGTGGTCTTCGAGCCACAGTCCCATCGGTGCGGAGAGGACCAGGCGGTTGACGCGGTTGCCGGCGATCGCCGCCAGCTCGGCCGCCATCATCGCACCGAAGAAGTGCCCCACCACGTCGGGTCGCTCCAGATCCAGCGCGTTGAGCAGGTCCAGGTGATAAAGCGTAAGGTCCAGGAGGTCGTCGAAATCTTCGGCCTCGCCCGACTCGCCGAATCCGGGGTGCAGCGGCGCGTAGACGGTGAACCGCTCCGAGAGATCGCTCAGGAACTCCGGCCAGCTCAGGTAGCCGAAGGCCCCGTGCAGGTAGAGAAGCGGCGGTCCGCTGCCGGCGCTGGCGACCTGGATCGGCAGCTCCCCGACCATCACGGTGCGCTCGTTCGGTCGATTCGACATTTAGCCCGCCTGACCTGCGACCGGGTCCGGCACGGCCCGGTCCGAAATCGGGTTCACCCACCAGTGGTCCTCGTAATCGCTCCACATCCCGCGCAGCTTCGGCATCACCTCGGACGCAAACAGGGATGTGTTCTTCATGGTCAGGTCCTTGGGCATGCTCCCGATCTGCAGCAGCACCATCAGGTGGCCGACCCGCAGTCCCTCGACCGCTTCGTGCATGCGGTCGGCGACCGTCTCCGGGCTGCCGCCGATCACGTAACCCTCCTCGACGAAGTCCTTCCACTTCATTTCGGTGCGCTTCTTGGTGTGCGAGCGGCTCAGGTTGCTGCCGACGCCCTTCTTCAGGGTCTTGATCGAGCGGTAGCCGGGGGCTTCGGTGAACCCCGGATACACGTGCAGGTTCTTCTTGAAGAAGTACTCGATGTGCGGGGCGTATTCCTCCTCGGCCTTGGCGTCGGTCTCCGAGACCGCAACCAGCTGCAGGAAACCGGCCCGGTAGGGGTTGTCGTCGACGCCCAGGTTTTCCATCTCGCGCCAGAACCCCTTCATCACCCGGGTCCCGTGCTTGTAGCCCGAATAACTCAGGTAGCAGTAGACGTAGTTCATCCGGCTGGTCCACTCCCAGGTCTCGACGCTGCCGCTGCCGGGGACCCAGACCGGGGGATGCGGCTTCTGCAGCGGACGCGGCCAGATGTTCACGTAGCGGTTCTGGGTGTACTTGCCGTTGAAGGCGAACAGGTCCGGTTCGGTCCAGGCGCGGATGATCAGGTCGTGCGCTTCGTGGTAACGGTCGCGCAGCGTGGCCGGGTTGGCGCCGTAGGCGAAGTTGGTGTCCATCGAGGTCCCGGTCGGAAATCCCGCCACAAGGCGCCCGCCGCTGGCCACGTCCAGCATCGCGAATTCCTCGGCGACCCGCAGCGGCGGGTTGTACAGCGCCAGGCTGTTGCCCATCACCACGATCGCCGCCTCGGTCGTGCGCCGGACCAGGGCGGCCGCCATCAGGTTGGGCGAGGGCATGATCCCGTAGGCGTTGTTGTGGTGCTCGTTGACGCAGATCCCGTCGAAACCGACCGCGGCCGCGTGCTCGAGCTCGTCCAGGTACTCGTTGTAGAGGACGTGCGCCTTCTCGGCGTCATAGAGATGGCTGGGCGGGTCGACCCAGACGCTGCGGTACTTCTTTTCGAAATCGGGCGGCAGATGCCGGTAGGGCATCAGATGGAACCAACAAATCTTCACGCTCTGCTCCAGCACTGTCCGCCGCAGGTTGACGAACGGGCCCCTTGGGGCCTTTCCGTGCAGGTATTAAACCCTGTGGCGGGAGCCCGGTTCCGGCAACACGCCGGTCCGGACACGCTCCGGCGGACCGCGGCGTTCGGGGAATTGCGGGACCCGCCGGTACCGGCCCGAAAATTACACGAAAATTGATGCGCCGGAGCGGGCGCGCGCCGGTATCTGGCTACGCCGCCCTGCGGTACCCGCACTTCCGTCACGTCCGCCGGGTCGACTCATACAACCGCTGCGGCGGAGCGTGCTCGTAACCGTCCGGTTCCCGGATCGGCCGCGCTTGCAATCCGCCGGGCAACACCCTGTCCGTCAATTCGCAAAGGCCGGTCGCACTCCTCCATGGATCAACCCGTCACGCCGGCGGCGCCGGCGGCCGAACCGGGCAAGCGCGAACCGAACCTCGGGGCCGGCCAGACGCGGTCGCGCCGGCAGGTCGTATTCACGATGGGCGGGCTGCTGATGGCCGTGTTCCTGTCATCCCTGGATCAGACCATCGTGGGAACCGCGATTCCGCGCATCGTGACCGATCTAGGCGGTTTCGACCGGTTCACCTGGATAACTACTTCGTACATCGTCGCCTCGATCACCTTCGTCCCGATAGTCGGGCGGCTGTCCGACCTATACGGACGCAAGGCGTTCTTCATCGGCGGAATCCTGCTGTTCCTGGTCGGATCGGTCCTGGCCGGGGCGAGCCAGTCGATGAACCAGCTGATCGCGGCGCGGGCGGTCCAGGGCGTCGGCGGCGGGGCGATGATGGCGCTGGCGTTCACCACCGTGGCGGACCTGTACGCCCCGCGCGAACGCGGCAAGTACACCGGCTACGTGGGGGCGGTTTACGGGTTCTCTTCCCTGATCGGGCCCGTCGTCGGCGGCCTGATAACCGACAACCTCTCCTGGCACTGGATTTTCTACGTCAACGTGCCGCTGGGGTCGGCGGTGATCCTGCTCTTCATCCGCTTCTTTCCCAACGTCAGGCCCGCCAAACGCAAGCACCGGCTCGACTACCCGGGAATGGCGTTGCTGATAGCGGCGGTCGTTTCGCTCCTGGTGGGACTGTCGCTGGCGGGAGTCGAGTACGCCTGGAGTTCGCCGCAAATCGTAGGGACGCTCCTGTTCGCCGCGGTCGCGGCGGTCGCGTTCATCGTTATCGAGCGGCGCTCGCCCGATCCGATCATGCCGCAGTCGATCTATTCGGACCGGATCGTGTCAATTTCGCTGGCGGCCGCGTTCCTGACCGGGTTCGCCATGTTCGGGACGATCATCTTCATCCCGCTTTTCTTCCAGGCCGTCCTGGGCACCTCGGCGACCAGCAGCGGTTCGTTCCTGACCCCCATGATGTTGAGCATGGTTGTCGCCGCCACGCTCTCCGGGCAGGCGCTCTCGCGCTTCGGCGGACACTACCGCGCCCAGGGCCTGATCGGGTTCGCGATTTTTATGGTCGGGCTGGTGCTCACGTCCCGGATGACGCCCGACACCTCCTTCCTGGAAGCGGTTGCGTTCATCACGATCGCCGGATTCGGCGTCGGAATAACTTTCCCGTGCTTTTCCATATCGGTCCAGAACGCGGTCCCGGCCCACCTTCTGGGCGCGGCCACCTCGGCCACCCAGTTCTTCCGCCAGATCGGCGGCGCGCTCGGGCTGGCGGTGCTGGGCTCATTCATGACCGCACGATTCAGCTCACGGGCCCTGGACGCGCTGCCGGCCGAAATCGAGTCGGCGATTCCGAGCGATCAGCTGAGCAGTCTGATCGAGAACCCGCAGGCGCTGGTGAACCCGGAAGCGCTCGACCGTCTGCGGGAGAGCATCGCCGGGCAGGACGAGCAGCTTCTGGGCCAGCTCCTCGAATCCCTGCGGTTGGTGCTCTCCGCGTCGATCAGCGAGGTGTTCCTGGTCGTCACGGTTGCGGTCGCGATCGGATTCGCGATGGTCATCTTCCTGCCTGAATCCCCGCTTTCCGACCGCCGGCCGCACCAGGCCGACCGGCGCCAGGACGCTTCCGCTCGGCAATGATCACGGCCGTCGGCGAACCCGCCGACGGCGCCGACGCGAGGCCAGTTCGTACGTCGGATGCCGGCGCCGCCCGCCCGATCCCGGGAACTGCGGCGGGGAACTTCCCCAACCGCGCTCAACTGGAATACACCGTCTCCCCCGGATCGATCACCGGTCGCCTGAGGGCCCGCTTCCGCAGCGCATTTCGGCCGCATCCGTCTGATTTGGCGCCGCCGCGCCCGGAAACGGTTATTGCCCCCGCATACCGGATCACGGCGGCATCCAATCGCCGACGGCGAGTCGAAACGGTCGCCGTCAGCGACCGATCGGGCGAAAACGGACGGTTAAGCGGTCTTTGCGCGGCGTCCGTGAAATATGCGGTCTAAGAAGTCCGCTTGCCCACCGGGGGATCTGCGCGGCGACGGGGCGCCGGATCCGATTGAGCGCCCCGCCCAACCCACGCCGCGAGGAGATCCCGCAGGAGATCCGTGGAGTTCGATTGCGCCGGCCCGACCGACGGCCATACGCCGCCGCCACGACCGTGCAGCCAGAGCCATTTCATTGTAGTACCAACCATTATGTGAAGGGTGTACGATTGCAGGATACGACCGCCCATATCTGCAATCGGCAAGTGCTTTCCCGAACTAGTCCGGCCTGGCGATTCGCGGCGCTCCTGGCGCTGCTGGCCGCCGCCATGGCGTTCTTTGCTTCCGGCCCGATTTCCGCCAAGTCAGCGCCCGGAACGCCTTCCCAGGTAAACGTCGCCCGTGCCGACGGCGAACTCACCGCCAGCGGCTACGCGGTCGCCAATGCGGACCGGTACCACGTCACCTACAGCGGCAACGGCGGTGCGAGCTGGAGTCTGGGGGCCCTTAACCACTCCGGCGCCAGCATCACCATCGGCGGTATCGACAACGCCAAGACCTACATCGTCG
>CAXXYJ010000054.1:0-5604 GCA_963664795.2 Chloroflexota bacterium
CGGGAAACTGGGCCGATTCGAAGGCTTCGATGCGAATCTGCGGCAACTCTGCCAGCAATGTGTTCGCCGCCCCCAGCATTACTGAGTCGCCAATGGCCAGGACACGCTGCAATTCGACCGGAGTTTCCGGTACCGGCCGGGCCTGGGCCGTGCCGGGTTCGTACTGGATCGAGACCACGTCGCTGGTAAAGGCCGAGACCGGACCGGCGGCGGGCCTTTCCGGAGCCGCTTCCCACTGGTCCATTACGGCGTTCGTCCCCGTCGGGCCGGGCGGAGCGACCAATGTATCGGCCGGAATTTCGCGATCCGGTGGCGGCTCCACGAACTGATCCACGACCGCGGCGTTCGACTCGGAATCGATGGCCGTGACCGGTGCGAACGAGGTTGCCCGCCCAGACGCCGACGCCGCCGTTTCCGGGCCCGGCGCCTGCTGTCCGGCGGCGGCGAATCCGGCGTAGGCGCCCAGGAGAACCAGGCACAGCGAGGACGCGACCACGCCCGGGAACTCGGAACCGAAGCGGGCGCGGATTGGCCGCAGCAGCCGCCGGGTTCGGGGCAACGAGGGACCCTGCGAGGGCGCGATCTCCCGGCGCAGCGGGATTTCGAACAGGCGGAAAGAAAACTCCGCCAGCGCTGCCAGCATCCCCAGGCGCAGCAGGAGTCCGAGCGGCTCGGGCAGCTCCAATCCGGCCAGGACCGCCGGCGCCGGCAGCAGGAACAGCGGCCAGTGCCATAGATATATGCCGTACGAGCGTCGGCCGATCCAGCGCAGCGGCCGCCAGCTCAGCGAACTGACCAGCGGATTGCCCTCGGTCGTGGCGATCACGACCACCAGGCCGGTCAGGATCGCGATTCCCAGGTAGCCGCCGCGGTAGAGGAATCCGTCCCACTCGTGCAGCAGCGCCATGGCGGCCGCGATCCCGGCCAGGGCCGCCGCGCCGAGGACGGTCAGAACCACCCGGTTGCCGGGTACGACCTGCGGCCGGACCCGCACCAGCACGGCCAGGCCCGCGCCCACCGCCAGCCCGAAGGCGTGCGTGTCGGTGCCGAAGTACACGCGCGAAACGTCGGTGAACGGGACGTGCAGCACCCCCATCAGCAGGGCCGAGGCTAACGCCAGGAACGCGGCCAGGAGGCCCACCGCGCGTCGTCCGCCGAGGCGCAGCGCCGCAACGACCGCCAGCGGCCAAAGCAGGTAGAACTGCTCTTCGACCGCCAGCGACCACAGATGCGTGCCGAGCGAGGGTTCCCACTGGGCAAAGTAGGGGACGTCGCGCAGGATGAAATCCCAGTTGGTGACGAAGAAGAGCGCGAAGCGAACGTCCTGGAGGAAGCGCGGAATCAGGTCCGGCGCCGCCAGCAGCAGGTAGGCGGCAACACCCGCCAGCATCAACACCAGGGCCGGCAACAACCGCGCCGCGCGCCGCCGCCAGAACCCCGCGAGCGATATCGCGCCGCTGCCCTCGCTCTCGCGCAGCAGCAGGGTGGTGATCAGGAATCCCGAAATGACGAAAAAGACGTCCACGCCCAGGAACCCGGCCGGCAGCCAGAGCGCCCCGGCGTGAAACACCACAACGGCCAGAACGGCGATGGCCCGCAGCCCGTCCAGGGCGGGCCAGTAGCGCGGTCGGGGGACTGCGGAAGTCGTCATCATTTATTTGGTGCGTCCATCGTGGGCGGACGCGGCTCGCCGGTGGCTACATCAAGCCGGAGTGGCCTGGAGCTGCCGCAGGCGTTCGGTCGCGGCCACCATGTTCCGCAACGCCGGTTCGACCTCTTCCCAGCTCCTGGTCTTGAGGCCGCAGTCGGGGTTGACCCAGAGCTGCTCGGGCCGCAGGTGCTCCAGCGCCGCCTGCAGACGCCGCTCCATCTCCTCGGTCGACGGGATGCGCGGCGAATGGATATCGTAGACGCCCGGCCCGATCTCGTTCGGGTAGTCGAATTCGACGAAGGACTCGAGCAACTCCATGTTCGAGCGCGACGCCTCGATCGAGATAACGTCGGCGTCGAGCGCGGCGATGGCCTCGATGATGTTGTTGAACTCCGAGTAGCACATGTGGGTGTGGATCTGGGTCGAATCGGCCGCCCCGCAGGAGGCCAGCCGGAAGCATTCGACCGCCCAGCGCAGGTATTCGGCGTGCTCGGACTGGCGCAGCGGCAGACCCTCGCGGATGGCCGGCTCGTCGAGCTGGATAACCGAAATGCCGGCCGCCTCCAGGTCGGCGACCTCGTCGCGCAGGGCCAGCGCCAGCTGCTGGCAGGTCCGCTCGCGCGGCTGGTCGTCGCGGACGAACGACCACATCAGGATCGTCACCGGCGCGGTGAGCATTCCCTTCACCGGCCTTTCGGTCAGCGACTGGGCGTACTCGGACCAGCGGGTCGTCATCGGCTCGGGCCGCCAGACGTCGCCGAATATCAGCGGTGGCCGCACGCAGCGGGTGCCGTAGCTCTGGACCCAGCCGTTGCCGGTGAACGCGATTCCCTCGAGCTGCTCGCCGAAGTACTCGACCATGTCGGTGCGTTCGAATTCGCCGTGCACCAGCACGTCGATGTCCAGGTCTTCCTGGGCCTTGATGGTGCGGGCAATCTCGGCCCGCAGGAAGTCTTCGTACTGCTCCAGCGTCTGGCGTCCGCGCCGGTACGCCTGCCGCTCGCGGCGGACTTCGGCCGATTGCGGGAATGAGCCGATCGTAGTGGTCGGCAGCGGGCGCAGGTTCAGGTGATCGCGCTGCGAAACGGCCCGCTCCAGGTAGGGGGAGTGCCGGCGGATCATTTCTGCGGAAATTCCGGCCAGGCGCTCGGCCACGGCGGCATTGTGGATCCGCTCCGAACTAGACCGCGAGCGCTGCGCGGCGCGGGCGCTTGCGAATGCGTCTTCGTGGCCCGGCTGCTGGTTCATCGAACCGGCGACGGCGGCGATCTCGCCCAGCTTCTGCCGGGCGAAGGAGAGCCACTGCCGCAGCTCGTCGTCCAGGTCGGTTTCGTTGTCCAGGTCGACCGGGGAGTGCATCAGCGAGCAGGAGGAGGCGATCAGGACCCTCTCGTCCCCGAGCTCTGCGGCCGCGGCGCGCGCCGTGGCCCGGACCCGGTCCAGGTCGGCCCGCCAGACGTTGCGTCCGTCCACCAGGCCCAGCGAAAGCGACCAGTCGTTGGCCCTGGCGGCTGCGATCGCCGGCTCCAGCTGTTCCGGGGCCCGGACCAGGTCCACGTGCAGCGTTTCCAGCGGGAGGCCGTCGAGGAGGGCCAGGTTCTCGTTCAGGGCGCCGAAGTAGGTCGCCAGCACGATGCCCGGTCCGGCGGACGCCAGGCGCGGGTAGGCCGACCGGAAGGCGGCGGCCGCGTCCGGGTCCAGGTCGGTAACCAGGACCGGTTCGTGCAACTGGACGCGTTCGGCCCCGTCGCGGGCCAGCTGCCCCAGCAGTTCCTCGTAGACCGGCAGGAGCCGGTCGAGCAGGCCGAGCGGGTTGGAGCCGTCAACCGACTTGCTCAGCAGCAGGTAGGTGACCGGACCGACCAGCACCGGGGTGGTCTTTATTCCCAGCGCCAGCGCCTCGGCAAATTCCGAGCGCGGCTTGGCCGATTGAAGCGCAAATTCCTGGTCGCGGGAGAGTTCGGGCACCACGTAGTGGTAGTTGGTGTCGAACCATTTGGTCAGGTCGCAGGCGTGAACGTCGCCCTGCGGGCCCTGGTAGCCGCGCGCCATCGCAAAGAAGACGTCGAGCTCGCTCAGGCCTTCCAGGCGCCTGAACCGCTCCGGCACCGCCTCGACCATTTCGGTGGTGGCGAGGACCTGGTCGTAGAACGTGAAATCGTTGCTGGGAATCAGGTCGATCCCGGCGTCGCGGTGGCTTTCCCAGACGTAGCGGCGCAGTTCGGCGGCCTTGGTCTGGAGGTCGTCGGCGCTCAGCCGTCCGCGCCAGTAGCGCTCGACGGCGCGCTTTAGTTCGCGCTTGGGCCCGATCCGCGGGTATCCCAAGCTCAAGCTTCTGATCATGAAATTGGCCTGAACGGGCTTGAATGTGAAAGCCGAGGAACCGGGCGGGAAACGCCGCGACAGCTGGCGAAAAATTTTATTTCAGTAGATGCGCCCGCCGCGGAGGCCGCACCCCGATCAGTCGATCGGAAGCCTGGGCGCCGCCGCCTGCACCCGCCCCCGCTCCGATCCGGCCCAGGCCTGGGCCGATTCCAGCTGCGCCTGTACCTGCACCGGGGCGGTGCCGCCGGGCGAGGTCCGCGCCCGCACCGCCCAGCCCGGGTCCAGCCGCTCGAGCGCCGCCCGGTCGAAGTTCTGGTCGAAGGACCGCAGGGTTTTCAGGTCGACCGCCTTAAGGTCCCGGCCCTGCTGCTCGAGTTCGGCCACCAGGGCCCCGACCGCGGCATGGGCGCGGTCGAACGGCACTCCCCTGGCGACCAGGTAGTCGGCCAGATCGGTTGCCGCCGAGGCCCCCATCGCGGCGATTTCGGCGAGCCGGTCGGGGCGGAATTCAAGGTTGGCGACCAGGCCGGTCATCGCCTGCAGGGCGGCGAGGATCTCGTCCTCGGCCCCGTATACGGCCTGCTTGTCTTCCTGCAGGTCCAGGTTGTAGGCCAGCGGCAGCGACTTCAGCGTGGCCTGGAACCCGGCCAGCCGGCCGATCGCGGTCCCGGCCCGCCCGCGCACCAGCTCGGCCACGTCGGGGTTCTTTTTCTGCGGCATGATGCTGGATCCGGTGGCCCAGGCGTTGGGGAGCACGACCGCCGAGAACGGTTGCGAGGCCCAGATAACGACCTCCTCGGCCAGGCGCGAGAGGTTCACCGCCGCCAGGCTGCTCAGCTGGAGGAATTCGACCACGAAGTCCCGGTTGGCGACCGCGTCGACGCTGTTGCTGCAGGAGCGTTCAAAGCCGAGCCGTTTGGCCACGTATTCGGGGTCGATCGGATACGACGTGCCGGCCATCGCGCCGGCCCCGAGCGGCAGTTCTCCGGCCGCGTCCAGGCCGAAGGCGCAGCGCCGGCAGATGCGCCGCAGCGCCTCGGCGTGGGCGAGCAGGTGATGGGCCAAAAGGATCGGCTGGCCGACCTGCAGGTGGGTCATCCCGGGCGCCAGCGTGTCGCCCTGCTCGGCGGCCCGGCCCACCAGCGCCTCGAAAAGGTCGAGCGCGGCCGACCACACGTCGGCGGTGGCCCGCCGGACGTAGAGCTTGAATGCCGTGGCCACCTGATCGTTGCGCGAGCGGGCCGTCCGCAGGTGACCGGCGCTGGGGCCGACCGCTTCAGTCAGCAGCCGCTCGACCAGCGAGTGGATGTCCTCGTCGCCGCCGTCGACCGGGACCCCATTGGCGGAGAAGTCGGCCGCGATCCGGCGCAGGCCGGCAACGATCGATTTGGATTCCTCCGGGTCCACGATCCCGCAGCGGCCGAGCATTTCGACGTGCGCCACCGCGACCGCGAGCTCCTCGCGCCAGAAGCGCACGTCGCGGCCGAGCGAGGAGGTGAACGCCATCGCGGCGCTGCCTCCGCCGGCGCCAAATCTTCCAGCCCAGAGACTCAAGCCAGGTTCGCCCTCCGCCGCTCCAGGAAAGCGGCAACTGCCGGCGGTCAAACCCTCCGGCACCACGTGTCGCC
>CAXXYJ010000055.1:0-12612 GCA_963664795.2 Chloroflexota bacterium
CCGATCGCATAAACCCGGCCGGCCACCTGTCCGGCCGATTCGACCTGGCGCGAGGCCAGCCGGATCGCGAACGGGGATACGAACCCGAGCAGGGTGATCGGGACCGCCAACAGCACCAGCACGCCGAACAGCGATCCCAGGAACAGGCCGGCCGAGACGTTCGAGAGTCCGGTGACCGAAAGGGCCAGGATCGGGCGGGCGACGAAGGGCACCACGGCGATGGACGCGGCCGCGACCGCCACGATCCAGACCAGGAGCCGGTCGTCGGGGCGGCGGTCGGCCAACCGGCCACCCATGAAATAGCCGGCCGAAAGGTACAGCAGGGTCAGGCCGATCACGTTGGCCCAGACGAACAGGTTGTTGCCGAAAAACGGGGCCAGCAGGCGCGAGGCGGTCAGCTCCACGCCCAGGACCGACATGCCGCCGAAGAAGACCATCAGCAGCAGGAACCGGTCCGAGTAACTGCGTCTGGTCTGCACTCCCTGCTCCATTCAGACCGCCCGCTCGGATACGGCCGAGAAAGCCCGGCGGACCGGCGTGCGTCGGTGCGCGCTCATTCCCACTCGAACCGCCAGGTCGCGACCGCGAACCCTCCGACAACCCAGACCGCGAGCACCGAAATGTTCAGCCACATCTCGTAGCGTCCCTCGGCGTCGATCATCAGCTGGCGGACGGCGTCGGCCATGTAGGTGAGCGGGAGCAGGTTGGCCAGCCACTGCATGATTTCGGGAAATACGTCCAGCGGGAAAAAGACCCCGGCCAGGATGAACATCGGCAGCGAAACCAGCTGGGCGATCGGGAACATCGCCTCCTCGGTGCGCGCGAACGAGGAAGTGGTAAAGCCCAGTCCCACAAAGACCAGCGTGCCCAGCAGCAGGACCCCGATCACCGCCAGCGGGTTGAAGAAGTCCAGTCCGAAACCCACGACCAGGATCGCCAGCTGCATGCCCGCCTGCACGGCCGCGATCATCACCCGGTGGATGATTCCGGCGACGAGCACCATGGACTTGGTGGCCGGGGTCGCGCCGAGGCGCTTTAGGACCTTCTTTTCGCGCCGCGCGACCAGGTTGATGGCCGAGAAGATTCCCAGCTGCATGATCGAAAAGCTGACCAGCCCCGGCCCGACGAAGTCGATCGTGCTCAGGTTCCGGGTGGAGTTCGGGGTCGTTACCACGTCGATGCGGGGGAAGTTGCCGGCCAGCGCCCGGTCCACCCCGTCGACGATCGCCCCCAGCGCCGGGATCACGACCCGGATCGCGTCCTGGTCGCGGTTGTCGAAGAGGATTTCGACCTGGGCCCGGTCCTGGGCTTCAAGCGAATTCCCGAACCCTTCCGGGATGACCAGGACCGCCTTCAGGTCCCCCTCGTCCAGGGCCGCGGTCTGGGTCGCTCGATCCCCGATCGAGAGTTCGAAGACCGGGTTGGCCTCGATCGCGGACACGATTCCCTGGGAATGGGGCGAACTCTCGCCCAGGACCAGTCCGACCGCGTGCGACGGGGGCTGGGAGAACGCGCCGATCAGGAAGCCGACGATGATGGTGAAGATCGGCGGAAAGACGAACGTGAAGAAGAGCGCGGTCCGGTCGCGCACGAATTCGAGCGAGAACCCCCACAGCAGTCCCGCGGTGCCGGCGAGCCTCAATCCCTGATCCTTCGACCGGTGAGCTTTAGGAATACGTCCTCGAGGTTGGGCCGATGCACGTGCACGTCGTCGAGCACCGCGCCCGAGCGGGAGGCCAGGCTGAACACCTCCGGCAGGGCGATGGTGGCGTCGATCACCGAGAGCTCGTATTCACCGTTGGCGGCGATCACCGCGTCCACGCCGATCAGCCTGGCCAGGTCCGATTCGGCGAGGCTGGACGAGGCGGTAAAGGTCAGGGTCGCGCCGCCGAAGTTATCGCGGATCAGGCCCGGCGGGGAATCGGCGGCGATGACCTTGCCGTTGTCGATCACCACCAGGTAGTCGGCCAGGACCTGGGCCTCGTCCATGAAGTGGGTCGTAAGGAACACGGTCGTGCCGCGCTCCTTCATCTGGGTCACGACCTCCCAGAGCCGGCGCCGCGCCTGCGGGTCGAGTCCGGTGGTCGGTTCGTCCAGAAATACCAGTTGCGGGTCCGAGAGCAGGGCCAGGGCCACCGCCAGTCGCTGCTGCTGCCCGCCGGAAAGGTTCTCGCTGTAGGCCTTCTGGCGCTCGGTCAGACCGACCATCTCCAGCAGTTCGTCGACTTCGTGCGAGTTCTTGTAGAACGAACCGAACATCTGCAGGTGCTCGCGCGCGGAAAGCTTTGGAAAGAGCGCCGAGGACTGCAGCTGGATCCCGATTTTTTCGCTCAGCGCGGTCTGCTGCGTCCCCGGGTCGAGCCCGAGCACCGAAACCTCGCCCGAGTCCCGCTCGCGCAGCCCCTCAAGGATTTCCACGGTCGTGCTCTTGCCGGCCCCGTTGGGCCCGAGCATGCCGAAGACGATGCCCGGCTCGACCGCGAACGAGATCCCGTCGACGGCTTTCACGTCGCCGTAATGCTTGCGAAGGTCCTCGACGAGAACTATCGGGTCCATGGCACAGGAAGACTTTGGCGGGGATGGTGCGGGGGCGGCCGCAGCGGGGATCGCGGCCGGGTCGATTATCGAAAACTCCGGCCCGGCCGGGCCGGGCGACCCCGATTCCGGGACTGTGGATTGGTCCCGTCCGTATTAGCCGGAGACCGGCATCACCCAGATGTAGCGGCCGACGTTTTCGCCGACCTGGACGTAGCTGCCGGAAACCCGAACGTCCATCATTCCGCCGCGGCTGCGGTCGGCGATCCGCACCGGGTTGCCCGGAACGAGTCCGGAGTCCTGGATGAACGAAAGCAGGTCGGTCTGCTCCTCGATCAGTTCGGAGATACGCCGCACCTCCACGTCGGTTCCGACCGGGACCTGGGAGAGCTGCCAGAGACCCTCGCGCGACCAGGTCCGCACGTTGCCGGGGATCGGGTTGCCGTGCGGGCAGGTCTCGGGGTGTCCGAGCGCGGCCGAGATCCGCTCCTCGAGCCGCTCCGAGATCGCGTGCTCCAGGCGGTCGGCCTCCTCGTGCAGGGCCGACCACTCAAGGCCCAGCTGGTCCTGCAGCCAGCGCTCGATCAGGCGGTGCCGCCTTACGATCCGGTCGGCCCGGGTGCGGCCGGGGTCGGTCAGTTCGATCTGGTTGCCGGAGCGGACCTCGATCCAGCCGTCGCGGACCATCCGCTTCACGGTGGCCGACACGGTCGGCGCCGACACGCCCAGGCGCTCGGCCAGGCGGGCCGCGATCACCGGCATGTGCTCGTACTCGAAACTGGCGATCGCCAGCAGGTAGTCCTCGACCGTGGGGGTGGAGTCGGGCCCTGGATCTGTCTTTGTCGGTTGCATTACCCCATTGTTGCACCGCGCCGGGGTGGCGGGATAATCTCGTGCTCACTATTTCGCTATTTGCCCCGTCGAGTTTCCTGGTGCAGACGACCCCGGTCCTGGTAATGAAATTCGGCGGCACATCGCTGGCCGACCCCGAGCGGATCCTGGCCGCCATCGGGCTCATCGACCAGGCCGCGGACGAGGGCTTCAGCCCGGTGATCGCCGCCTCGGCGATGGGCAAGACCACCGACGCCCTGATCGACCTGGCCAGACAGCTGGACGCCGACATCGACGGTCCCGACCGCGACCTGCTGCTCTCGACCGGCGAGGTTGTTTCCTGCGCCCTGCTGTCGGCGGCGCTCAACGCCCGCGGGCGCCCGGCGGTGGCCCTGACCGGGCAGGCGGCCGGGATCGTGACCGACCAGAGCCACGGGCGGGCCCGGATCCAGTACGTCGCGGCCCGCCGGCTGCGGTCCGAAGTCGCCGCAGGGCGCATCCCGATCGTGGCCGGATTCCAGGGCGCGAGCCGCGGCGGCAGGGTCACGACCCTGGGCCGCGGCGCCTCCGACACCACCGCGGTTGCCCTGGCCACCGCCCTGGACGCCGACCACTGCCGCATCTACACCGACGTCGACGGCATCTATTCGGCCGATCCGCGGCTGGTGCCGGCGGCGCGCAAGATCGCGCAGATCTCGTATGAGGAAATCCTCGAAATGGCCGCCCTCGGTGCCGGCGTGATGCACGCCCGCTCGGTCGAGGTGGCCGGCCGCAACCGCGTGCCGATCGAGGTTCGCTCCAGCTTCAACTCCAATCCAGGGACGTGGATCATGCACGCCGACCAGATAGACATCGAAACCGGGGCCGGCGTCCGCGCCGTGGTCGACGACGCCGATGTGGCCCAGATAACCGTCGTCGGGGTGCCCGACCGGCCGGGGCTTGCGCACTCGGTGTTCGCCCCGCTGGCGGAAGACGACATCAGCGTGGACGTGATCGTGCAGAACATCTCGCATCAGGGCCTGAGCGACATCTCTTTCACGGTCCAGCGGTCCGATTACGAGAAGGCCCTGGCCGCGACGCAGCTGACCGCCCGCGAAATCGGCGCCCAGCAGGTCACCTCGGACCCGCAGGTGGCCAAGCTCTCGCTGGTCGGGACCGGGATGGTTTCTACCCCCGGCGTGGCGGCGGGAATGTTCGGTTGCCTGGCCGAGACCGGCATCAACATCCGCGGAATAACCACCAGCGAGATTCGGGTAACCTGTTTAATCGGCGAGGCGCATCTGGCAAAAGGCGCCAGGGCGCTGCACACGGCGTTTGGGTTAGATGCTTGAAGTAGAGATGGTCGTCGACAGCGTTCGCCTCAACCTGGTGAACCCGTCACGCACGATTTGGCTGCGCCAGAAGGATCGCCGCCGATACCTGCCGATAACGATCGGCGGCCACGAGGCCGACGCAATCGCGATCAAGCTCGTAAACCTCAAAGACGACGCCCCGATGCGTCCGCTGACCCACGACCTGCTGCTGCAGTCCATCGAGGCGCTGGGCTGGCAGGTCGAGAAGGTGCTGGTCCGGGACCTGAGCGACCAGGTTTTTTACGCCGACATCGTCCTGCTCCGCGAAGAGGAAGAAAAGGTAATCGACGCCCGCCCCTCGGACGCGATCGCTCTGGCGGTGCGCGCTGCGGTGCCGATTTTCTGCGCCCAGACGGTGCTCGACCGGGCCGGCCTGGAGCCCGAGGACGACCCGGCCGAAACCCCCGAGGAACCGGTCAGCGAGGAAAGCCTCAAACCGTTTGCCGAATTCATCGGGCAACTGGACCTTGACGATCTCGGCGACGATTGAAGCCGACAGTCATAAAATCGCCAAAACTCCCGGAATGAACCCCGGATTCAGCACGAGATTGGGCAGGTAGGCACGTGAGCGCCAAGGCCAACGGACGAACCGGCACCTGGAACGCCAAGACCGGCCTGGCCCGGATGCTCAAGGGCGGGGTGATCATGGACGTGACCACCGCCAACGAGGCCAAGATCGCCGAGGATGCCGGGGCCGTTTCGGTCATGGCGCTGGAGAGGGTTCCGGCCGACATCCGGTCCCAGGGCGGGGTGGCCCGCATGTCGCCGGTCGACATCCTGACCCAGATCAAGGAGTCGGTCACCATTCCGGTGATGGCCAAGTGCCGGATCGGGCATTTCGTCGAGGCCCGGATCATCGAGGCGCTGGGATTGGACTACATCGACGAGTCCGAGGTGCTCACCGTCGCCGACAACGCCCACCACGTCGACAAGCACGATTTCACGATCCCGTTCGTCTGCGGCGCGCTCGACCTGGGCCAGGCGCTGCGGCGCATCGGCGAGGGCGCGGCGATGATCCGCACCAAGGGCGAAGCCGGGACCGGCGACGTCGTCGAGGCGGTCAACCACATGCGCACCGTCCAGGGTCAGATCCGCTGGCTCTGCGGCCTGGGCCGGGAAGAGCTCATGGCCGCGGCCAAGGACCTACGGGCCCCTTACGACCTGGTGGTCGAGGTTCACCGCAGCGGGCGCCTGCCGGTAGTCAATTTCGCCGCCGGCGGGATCGCCACCCCGGCCGACGCGGCCCTGATGATGCATCTGGGCGCCGAAGGCATCTTCGTCGGGTCCGGGATCTTCAAGGCCGCCAAGGAAAAAGCGCTGGAGCAGGACCCGGCGCTTAACCTGTCCGACCCGGCCAGCGATGCGGTCTGGGCCCCGTTCGCGCGCCGCCTGGCGCGCTCTATCGTCGAGGCCACCCTGCACTACGAACGATTCGATCTGGTCGCCGAGGCCGCCCGCGGCATCGACGTGGCCATGTCCGGCATCGCAGCCGACTCGCTGGAAGTCGCCGACCGACTGGCGCAACGCGGCCACTGAATTTGCCATCTGCGGGGCCCGGCCGGCCGCTGGTTGGCGTGCTGGCGATCCAGGGCGATTTCGCCGAACACCTCGGGGTCCTCGAGCGCCTCGGCGCCCGCACCCGGGCCGTCCGCCTCCCTGAACAGCTCGACGAACTGGACGGCCTGGTCATACCCGGCGGCGAAAGCACCACCTTCGGCAAACTGGCGGTCCGCTACGGTTTCATCCAGCCGGTCCGCGACCTGGTCGAGAGCGGACGGCCGGTATGGGGGACCTGCGCCGGCTTGATCTTCCTTAGCCGCGACTGCGGGCGCGACCAACCGATCCTGGAGGTAATGGACGTATCGGTCAGGCGCAACGCCTTCGGATCCCAGGTCGACAGCTTCGAGAGCGCACTCGACATCCCGGCCCTGGGTCCGGAGAGCTTCCCGGGGGTATTCATCCGCGCCCCGCTGGTGACCGAAGTCGGCGCCGGCGTGAAGGTCCTATCCAAAATAGGCGCCGGCGTGGTGGCGGTCGAACAGGCCAACCTGCTCGGCACCTGTTTTCACCCCGAACTGACTTCAGACCCGCGGATGCACAGCTACTTCCTCAATAAAATTTGCTCGCAGACCCAATTTCCTACCAAGAAATAACCCCTATCCGCACCGACGCAACATCCCAGCCGCAGCCCCCTCGGGACGCCGTCGGACTGGGATCGCAGCCACAACCCGGCCTGCGCTACGCCGAGACCGACGCGGAGGAACTGGACGCGCTGCTCGACCTGCTCCCGCAGTCGGTCGCCGAACCGATCCGGTCGCAGGGCGAGGCCGATGCCCTGATCGAGGTGGTGCTCGACGTCGGCCGCCGGCCGCTGGCGCGATTCCCGGGCGGTGACATCGAACTGGGCAGCTGGCTGATCGAGACCGACACCCTGGAGGAAGCCGCCGCCCGGATCGGCAGCTTCGACGCCGACAACCGGGCCGGAGTCGTGGGCACGCTGCACCGGGTGTCGGCGATGCGCAACCGCAGCGGCCGGATCGTCGGGTTGACGCTGCGCCGCGGCCGGGCGATCTACGGCCAGGTGGCGATGGTGCGCGACGTGATCGACTCGCGGCGCTCGGTCCTGCTCGTCGGCCGCCCCGGAGTCGGCAAGACGACCCTTTTGCGCGAGATTGCGCGCGAACTTGCCGACGGGATGGGCAGAAGGGTCCTGGTGGTGGACACGTCGAACGAAATCGCCGGCGACGGGGACATTCCGCATCCGGGAATAGGCGCGGCACGGCGGATGCAGGTACCGGCGCCGGACCGCCAGCACCAGGTGATGATCGAAGCGGTCGAGAACCACATGCCCGAAGTCCTGATCATCGACGAGATCGGGACTATTGCCGAGGCCCGGGCGGCGCGAACGATCGCCGAGCGCGGCATCCAGCTGGTGGCCACCGCGCACGGCAACAGCCTGCAGAACCTGATCACCAACCCGACCCTGAACGTGCTCGTGGGCGGGATCGAAAACGTGATCCTGGGCGACCGCGAAGCCCGGCGCCGGCGAACCCGCAAGGCGGTGCTGGAGAGGCGCGGCGCGCCAACCTTCGACGTGTTGATCGAAATCGCGCGTCGCAATCAGTTGCTGGTGCACACCGACCTGGCGCTGGCCGCCGACTCGGTCCTGGCGGGCGAGCCGCTGGCGGCGGAGATGCGGACCCTGGAAGACGAGGGAGTCCGGATCGACCGCCGCACCCTGCGCCCGGCCAGTTCCGAATGGGCGCGTCTGGCCGAAGCGCCGAAACAGGTCATAGCCGAGGCGACCTTCGAGCCGCCCCCGCTGGAGCCGTACCTGCACGGGATCTCCTCGGGCAAGATCCGCAAGGCGGCGCGCGCACTGGGAATCACGGTGCGGCCGGTCCGGGAACTGGGCCAGGCCGAAATGCTGATCACCACCCGATCAAGCTACCTGCACCGCGACTCGACGCTGGATAGGGCGATCGATATGGACATGCCGGTCTTCGTGCTGGAGGGAACGTCGTTGGAGCGCGTCCGCAAGGGCCTGGCCAAGGCGTTCGCGGCCCTGCGCCTGCAGTCCGGGACCGGCGACGGGTCCGTCAACTCCTACCTGAGCAGCGCCTGAGCTCGGGGCCTCAGGCCGCGACCCGTGCACCCCGCTTCATGAGCAACAGTCCGGGCGGCCCCGACAGCGGCATCCTGGTCACCTTCGAAGGGATCGACGGGGCCGGCAAAACCCATATGAGCCGGCAGCTGCGCAGCCGGCTCGAGGAAGAGGGCGTTGCCACGCTGCTGGTGCGCGAGCCCGGCGGTACCGAATTCGGCGAACGGCTGCGCGAGAGCTGGGAGCGCGAGAACCTGACTTCGCCGACGTCGCCGCGGGGTCGAGGCCCTGCTGTTTAACGCCGCCCGCGCCCCACCTGGTCGAGCAGCGCATCCGGCCCGCGCTGGACTCTGGACGGGTCGTCATCTGCGATCGATTCGCCGATTCGACAATCGCCTACCAGGGCGCAGATTCAGGGCTTGATGTAGAGGAGCTGGAGCGGCTCAACTTCTTCGCCACCGCCCGGGTGGTTCCCGATCTTGTGGTCCTGCTCGACGTTCAGGCCGAATTGGGGTTGGCCCGCAAAGCCGGCATGGCCCCGCAGGCCGGCGAACTTAAAGGAATGGAAAGCCGCGGCGCCCGTTACCTGGACCGCGTACGCAACATTTATCTGGCGCTGGCGGCCAATGCCCCCAACCGCTGGCAGGTCCTCAGTGGCCTGGAGGACCCTGCAATCCTGATGCCTAAAATCTGGGCGCGGGTAGCATCCCTCCTGGAGCGCAAAAAGACCGCTCCCACCGGACGCCGCCAGAACCAACTCTTGTAGTCCCCGACTTTTTTGGCCGGGTTCCCAGGGAGAAGCATTGACCGCGCGCGAGCAAGGCGCTGCCGAGCAAAACAAGCTCGTAATCGCCATCGTCCAAGATGAAGACGCCAACTCTCTGGCTGACGACCTAGTCGCAAACAATTTCGGGCTCACCCGCATAAATACCGCAGGCGGGTTCCTGCGACAAGGAAACGTCTCGTTCCTGATCGGAACCCCCAGCGACCGCCTCGGCGAATTGCTGACCATCATCAGAGCCAACTGCCAGACGCGGACCCAATACGTAAACCCGATTCCGCCGATCATGGAGCCGGGGGAGTTTTACATCCCTTACCCGGTCGAAGTGCAGGTGGGCGGGGCTACGTTGTTCGTTATTGACCTGGAGCGCTACGAGCGCCTGTAGGAACGATCGGTTTCGCCGCTTGGCCTACCTGCCGGTTGGAATCGCCCAAGCCTGCGCTTATCAGCCAATACCCGGACACCTTCCAATGTGAGCGGCGTCCGCGGCGCCCTCTCTTGTCCGATTACTGGCGCTATGACGCCAACTCGAGCGTTCGCACCCAATTGCGACATCCCGGATTCGGAATACGCCGTTTCGTCGCACGCGGCTGCTCGGATAGGTTTCCGCGGTTCACCGCATGAAGCACAACGTGAATTCGAATCGCCGCCGAAGCAGGGTCTCGCTTGAATCGATGACGGCGCTCAGTTGGTCTTGACGGTTAATCCCATTCCTGACTTCGTTCCAATTCCCAGGCTTCTCGCCACGGCTCGTGGTCTATTGCAAACTTGCCCGGAGAAACGCCGCTGACGTATCGGACCTCGCCGTCCCGATATTCCGCGTGAGTGATTTCTGTGGCCCACGCCGGAAATTCGATGTCCAGATAAGGGTTGCCGAAGAAGGTCGCGCCGGCTTGGTCTACGTTGTGCGGGTAAAGCGATGTGAGCATCAACACGCCGATGACGTTGCGGTTCTTGGCTCCACTCGAATCAAGCCAGAATTCATCCAATTTCTGGAAGCTGCGTGGCGGTGGGAGGTCGGCAAATCCGCGGGGGTCGCAGGGCACTGGAACTGCAAGCGCACGACGCCCGAATAACGCCTCCGCCACCTCGTCACGTTCAAGATTCCAATCACCGCGAAGCGCGATGATGAGGTTGTTTACGTCCTTGTAGCGATCCGCTTTTTCTTGCAGGCGCTTCTTGATCTTGCACGTCGCGTTGGTAAATCCGACTTTGGTAGGACCGACGACAAATCTCCTGCGGTTTCGGCGACGCGAAGGTGAAACCGGGAGCAAGTGCCCGTTTATTCGCCATTCCCCATGTTGAAAGCTGGCACTAGGCAGATTCCCTTGCCAATGGCTGTGGAGTTCAACCGTAGCGAGCACTCGGTCGTAATCTGCTTCCTTTGCTAGTCGCTCAAACGGTTTGCGGAGGTCATTTCGCTTGGGAGTTCCAGTGAGTTCGCCTTCGGTTTCCACCAGGAGAAAAAAATCCGGGGATCGAATTTGGTCGAGGGCATCAAGTGCTATCCGCTCGTTCCAATTCGGGTCAAGTTCCGTATCGCTCAGGTGATTAATTTCCGTGGCCTCTACCACGTAATTGATGGGGCGGGCCACCGTTTCCAAGCTCGGTCACGCCGAAGTCAGGCGTCAAATTCCCGAAATTTGGATCAACGACAACCGATCCACCGGTACCGATCAGAAATTCGTGCATGAACAACTCGAAGAAGGCGGAGCAAAAGCTCTTTTCCTCGTTGGGAGAACCGGGTCCACGGTGGCGCATGCGACCAACGATGTCTTTTCGCTTCGCTGGAGGCAAACGATTGACCCAGCGCTGCAGCATCTGGCGAAGGTGCTTGTAGCCAGTTAGCGAGGTGCGGTCGAAGAAGGCGTAGGTAGATTCCGCGCGCAAGGATGGTTGCGCGTCAGTTCTTTCCTTGTCGTCGAAAAGCGATATTGGATGCTCAACGCGAGCTTCCTTGGCGGAATTGGCGAATTTTCCACGCACCGCGCCGGACCAGTCGGTTACCTCTGGGATCAAGTCCGAGGCACCGGGGTTAGGGATATCTGCCTCCAAGGCCGATGATTTGGGATTGGTGACGACAATCGCTCGATTGATCCGTCCTCATTCGGGTCGCACGTTGGCTATTCCTTCCTTCAATTCAATGGCCGTCCATTGGCCTGCGGTGCCGGATGTTGAGTAATTCCATGCCTCGATTTATTTCCTCGCGTTGCAAACGGGCGAAGTATTCGGCCAGCGGATTCAAGTCGTCGCGATCCGCAATCTCTAGCAAATCAAAGTAATGACTGCGGTCGCGGTCTCGCACCACGAGCGGCAACCAGCCGGCCTTGACAAACACCAGGGTGGACAAAGTGCGCGCGACACGTCCGTTTCCGTCCTGGAACGGGTGGATCTGCGCGAAGCGATGGTGCAGCCAGGCGGCTTCCATCGCCGGCGGCACTCCCTCGTGCCGGTGATGTAGGTCAATCAACCGATCCATTTCCGAATCGACCTGTTCCGGCGGGCAGTATTCGTGGATCTTCCCGTCCGGGCGAGTCGGATTGTTTTGCAATTGCTTGAACGCTCCTCGAACCAGTGGCGACGAAACACTTCGGCCCAGCGTGTCGATCCCTTCCACCGTCTCCTGACTGCGCGTTATGAAGGCGTGAATTTCTTTCACGTAGCTCACCGACAGGCGGCGGCCGCTGGCCGCGAAATCAATCAGTCCGTCGACAACCGCCTTATGGTCGGCAATCATCGATGCCACGTTCTGGGGTTTCGAATCCTGTCCCGCCGGGATCAGCGCGGAATCAATTCCGCGTTCGGCCAGCAGTAGCGCCGTTTCGTGGTCCAGCGTGTACAGCTGCTCGATCAATCCGGTCTCGATCGCCCATTCGCGCCGCAACCGTTCCTCGAACGCGCGAATCTGATCCGAATCGGCAAATTCCTCCCGCCGCGCCGCCCAGGATTGACCCCGCAATCGCACTCCATCGGCAGCCTGCACCTGCCCAGGGCGGTAGTCCTTCAGCGGTGCCCAGCGGTGATGGATTGCCGACGCATCCTTACGGCTCAGGTGCAGTCGCCTTACGTGAACCGGCGCGGATCCGGCCCCGCGCCCGGATCCGGCCTATTTGAGGTGGTCGCGGTAGACGCCCACCACTACGCCGCGGATTTCGAGCCGGTTCGTATCAATCGGATCAAGCTCGGAGTTTGCCGGCTTGAGCAGGTACCGGAAACGCCCGTTGCGGTAGAAGCGCTTCAGCGTCGCTTCCTCATCCCCCAGGATCGCCACCACCACATCGCCGTCTTCGGCGGTGCTCTGGCGCCGCACCAGGACGCGGTCCCCCGTCCAGGATGTGATCTTCGATCATGGAGTTCCCGCGAACTTCCAGTGCGTAGTAGTCACGCGGGTCGTCGGGCGAGACCGTCTCGGGCAGGGGCACGTAGCCCTGGTGGTCGGTGATCGCCTCGATCGGCGATCCGGCGGCGATCGCACCGATGATCTGGGCCGCCCTGACCTGCAGGCATTC
>CAXXYJ010000056.1:0-9157 GCA_963664795.2 Chloroflexota bacterium
GCCGCCGCATGCCCAGCTACGCGGTCCAGTGGGAGACCATGCGCTGGGCCCGCGCCCGCGGCTGCCGCCGGTACGACCTCTGGGGAATGGCCGATCCCGAGAACGACGACGATCCGATGGCCGGCGTGAGCAGGTTCAAGCAGGGCTACAACCCGGTCCCGATCGAGCACCCGGGTACGTTCGACCTTGATCTCTCGCGGCCCTTGTCGGGACTGATCAAGGCCTTTTTGCCGATGTACCAGCAGGTGATCGCCAACCGGTCGCAACCGGAGCCGGCGTCGAATTGAGGCTTGACCGACTGGCGGCCGCGATCGGCTGCCGCGTGGACTCCAGGTACAGGGAGCGCCGAATCGCCGCCATCGCCTTCGATTCGCGCCGGGCGGTGCCCGGATCGCTGTTCGTGGCGATTGATGGAACCAGCGCCGACGGGCACGATTACATCCCGCAGGCGATCGCCGCCGGCGCGGTGGCGGTGGTCGCCCAGCGCCCCTCGGCCCTGCCGCGCGGCGTCGCCGGCCTGGTCGTCGATGACTCCCGCGCGGCGCTGGCGCAGCTGGCGCGCTGCTTTCACGGTCGTCCAGATGACCGGCTGGGAATGATCGGCGTCACCGGCACCGACGGCAAGACGACGACCTCCTCGCTGCTGGCGCACCTTATATCCAGCGCCGGGACCGGCTGCGGCCTGGTCACGACCGCCCAGCTCGGCGTGGGCGGGTCGCTCACTCCCAGGGCCGAGCACGAGACCACGCCCTCGGCCCTGCGCGTTAACGAACTGCTGGCGGAGATGGTCAAGGCCGGCGACCGCTGGGCGGTGATCGAGGCGACCTCGCACGCGCTGGACCAAAAGCGCGTCGACGGACTCGGCTTCGACCTGGCGGTTTACACCCGGATCACGCACGAACACCTCGAATACCACCGCACGGTCGACGCCTACGTGGCCGCCAAGGCGCGCCTGGCGCAGCTGGTCGATGAAGCCGCGGGCCGGGAGGGTCCGGGCACGCTGATCCTGAACGCGGCCGACCCGCATTCCGAGACCGTGGCGGCCGGTAGGAGCGCCCGCCAAATCAGCTACGGGCGGGGCGCGGGCGACGTCCGGAGCCGCCGCGAGCGGTCAACCGGCCGCGGCCTCGAATTCGAGGTGCTAACGCCCTGGGGCGACGGGATGGTCCGGACCCCGCTGCGGGGCGGCTTCAACATCGAAAACGTCCTAGCCGCCATCGCGGCCGGCGGCGCCGCCGGATTCGAACTGGAAACGCTAATTGAAGGCTGCCGCTCGTTCGGGGGCGTGGCCGGCCGCATGCAGTACGTCGAGGGCGGCCAGGACTTTGCGGTAGTCATCGATTACGCCCACACCCCGGCCAGCCTGGGGGCGGTGCTCACCGAGCTGCGCGGGCAGACCGACGGCCGGATCATCGCCGTATTTGGAAGCGCCGGCGAGCGCGACGTCGAAAAGCGATCGCTGATGGGGCAGGTGGCGGCCGAGCTAGCCGACCTGGCGGTGATCACCGACGAGGACCCGCGCGGCGAGGACCGCGACCGGATCGCCGCACAGATCGTGTCCGGTCTGCGGCAGAAGGACCCCACGTCCAGCTTCGTGGTCATACACGACCGACCGCAGGCGGTCGGCTACGCGCTGGCCCAGGCGCGTCCCGGCGACGTGGTGGCCCTGCTCGGCAAGGGGCACGAACAGAGCATCATCGGTCCGGGCGGAGAAGTCCCCTACGACGAGGTCGAAGTGGCGCTCAAGGCGCTGGCGGGGATTTCCTAAGCCGGTTGAGCGGCCGGGGCCCGGCGGCAGCCGGGCGGGAGCGCGGCTACTTGCCGGCCACGCTCGAGGTGCAGGTGCCCTCGTCGACGGCTCCGCCGGTGGTCTTGAAGGACTGGCCGCAGGAGCAGTCGGCCTTGGAAAGCGGGTTGCTGACCGAGAAACCCTGGCCCATCAGGCCGTCGGCGAAATCGATCACCGCGCCGTCAAAGAGCGGCAGGGTCATCGAATCGACGAAAAGCGTGATGCCCAGCGATTCGGTCACCAGATCGGTGTCGGTGGGGCGACGGGCGATTCCCAGCTGATACTCCCAGCCGCCGCAGCCGCCCGGAGCGACCGCAACCTTCATCGCCGCGGCGTCGTAGCCCTGCGCGTCAACGATGCCGTTGAACGCGTCGGCGGCGGCCTCGGTCAACGAGACGTTGGGGGCGGTGGGTTCGGAAGCCATGTCGGATTCTGCTCGATCGATCGGACCGGTTGAACCAGCCCAATTGCGGTTGCTCGATATTACTGGTTTGCAACAGAGTTTGGGCCGGCGCGAATCGGTCGGAAGCGCCGAAACACCGGTGTCTGACTCCCGGCCACGCGGTTCGATAATCGAGCTGGAATGGGGCGGGTCCGACCGTTCGGTGAGGAGTTTTGCGGGGCTGTGATAACCGAAGCTTCATCGAGGCCGCAGACGGTCCAGATCCCGGTTCAAGGTATGACCTGCGCGGCCTGCCGGGCCAGGGTCGAAGGCGCCGTCGCCGCCGGCGATGGGGTGCTCGAATCCAACGTTTCGCTGCTCACCCGCGCGGTCGTTGCCCGATTCGATCCCGGCGCCACCGATGCGAACGCCATCAGCGACCGGATCCGCGCCGTCGGCTACGACGTCGAATCCGCCCAGGCCCGGATCACCCTCGCGCCCGGGGACGGGAGTCTGCACTCGGCCGCGCTGGCGGCGCTGCGCGGACTCGACGGAGTGTTGCGGGCCGAGGTACAGGGCGATCAGGTATGGTGCCAGTTCTTCTCCGACTACGTCGGCCGCCGGCAGATTGACGCCGCCCTGGAAGCGGTTGGGGTCGCGCCGCTGGCGGTAACGCTCGAATCCGCCGGCAAGACCCAGGACTCCGAATCCGACCCGGAAGCGGCCCCCTCCTGGCGGGAGCGGCTTGAAGACCGCCGCGACGATCTCCTGGACGCGCTGCCGGACTGGTTCGGTCCGGTCGCCGGGATCCTGGCCGGGCTGGTGGTCCTGTGGGGGCAGGCGGCGTGGATCCCCGCCCCGGCGTTCCTGGGCAATCTGCCGGCCCTGTTCCTGGTTTCCGCGGCGGTGTTCGTACTGCTGGGATCCGATTGCCACAAGGCCGCCTGGCGGGCGGTTCGCAACCGCAGCCTCGACATGAATTCCCTGGTGTCGATGAGCACCGGAATGGCCCTGCTCTGGAGCGCGATCGAAATCGGGCGAGCGGCCTGGAGCGGATCCGAAGCGGGCGAGGTGTTCCTGGCCGAGGCGGCCCTGGTAATCGCCATCGTCGCGCTCGGCCACCACCTGCAGGACCGGGCCCTGGCGGCCACCACCCGCCCGTACGAATCCCTGCTGGCAATAGTCGGGTCCGGGACTGCCCAAGTGGAACGCGACGGCGAAATCGCCACCGCCAGCATCCGCGACCTGCGGCCCGGCGACGTCCAGGTGGTTCGGCCCGGCGACCAGATCGCCCTCGACGGGCAGGTACTGTCCGGGCGGTCGACCGTCGACGAGTCGCTCATAACCGGGGAGTCACGTCCGGTCGGCAAAGGCCCCGGCGACCGGGTGGTCGGATCGACCCTCAATCACGACGGATCGCTGCGAGTCGCGGTCGAACAGGCGTGCGACCGGACCGTGCTGGCCCAGATCGTCCGCGAGGTCGAGCTGGCCCACAGCCGCCGCGGTCACGGCGAGGCCGCGCTGGCGCGGTTCATCGCCCGCTACGTGCCGGCGGTCGCGCTGGTGGGAATCGCCGCTGCGGCGGGCTGGTTGCTGCTGGCCCCGGACGAGGGAATGGCGGCGGCCTTCCAGACCCTTTTCACGGTACTGGTGGTCGCCTGCCCGTGCGCGATCGGACTGGCCATTCCGGCCGCCACCACGGTCGGGATCTCGCTGGGAATCGGCAACGGAGTAATGCTGCGCGACCCGGCCGTCATCGGGGTTGCCGCCCGGGTCGACGTCCTTCTGCTGGACAAGACCGGAACCCTGACCCACGGACGCCCCGAGGTCGTTGACGTTAGAACCCTGCCGGGGACGGACCCTTCCGACGCGATCGCCCTTGCCGCCGCCGCCGAATCGCACTCGGAGCACCCGATCGGTCGCGCGATAGGCGAGCTGGCGCGCCGGCGCGGCCTGTCGGTTCCGGCCGCAAGGGAGTTTTCGGCCCAGTTCGGCGGCGGGGTGCGGGCGCTAGTGGAGGGCGCCGAAGTACTGGTGGGATCGCCCGCGTTCCTGCGCGGCAATTCGATCACCCCCATCGAGGTGCCCGGCGACATCGGTTACGGGGTCGCGCAACTGGCGGTCAACGGTCGGGCGGTGGCGAGCTTTGCGCTGGAGGACGAAATCCGGCAAGAGGCGGCCGACGAGATCCGGCGGCTGCGCCGCGCCGGCATCGAACCGATCCTGGTGACCGGCGACCGCGCCCCGGTGGCGGCCAGGGTCGCCGCGGCGGTGGGGATCGAACGCATCCACGCCGAACAGAGCCCTGCCCAAAAAGCCGGGCTCGCCGCCGAATTGAAAGACGAGGGTCACCGCGTTGCGATGGTCGGAGACGGCGTCAACGACGCTCCCGCGCTGGGGCTGGCCGACGTGGGCATCGCGGTGGGGACGGGATCCGACCTGGCCGCGCACGCGGCCCACATGAGCATCATCGCCGGCGGACTGGAGCGGATCGCGGCGTCATTGATACTCATCGCCAGGATCCGAAACACGGTGAACGCCAACCTCGCGATCGCCTTCGGCAGCACGTTCCTGCTCATCACGCTGGCCACCGGGATCCTCTACCCGGTGCTCGGCTTTCAGTTCAATCCGGTCCTGGCGGCGGCGGCGATGGGGCTGAGCATCCTGCTGGTGCTGGGTAATTCGCTGCGTCTGCGCTACGCCCGGATAGTGAACTCCACCTCGCGCTGAACCTGACCGTCGATGAGGATCGCCGCCGAGTAGGCGCCGGGGATCGCATCGCCCGGGTCCAGGTAGAAAGCGAAATAGCCGCGCGTGAAGGCCGACTGCACCGGCTGCTCGTAGGTGAATACCGACCTGTCGCCCCGGCTCCAGGCGATCCCGATGGTCGAACCGGCGCCGATTTCGATGAATTCGGCCGAGACGTAGACGCGCTCGCCGGCGTCGAACTCGGTCGCCCGCTCGCGCGGCCGCTGCTGCGAGTCGATCGAGCGGGCGACCGCCGCCGTGCCCACCCGTCCGCGCACCGCCACGGTCGGTGACGGACTCGGAGTCACCGGCGTCGGGGTCGCGACCGCTGGAGGCGGGGCCGGTTCGGGCTGCGCCGCCGGCGTCGGAGTCGGCTGCGGGGGTGCCGGAATGGTCTGAACCGGCGTCGGGAAAACGGTCGGCGGATCGGGCGCAGGGGTGGGGTCGGTGGCCGGGGGCGGAGCTGCGGTCGGGGCGGGAGCCACGGTCGGCTCGGGCGACGCGGCGAACAGATCGCAGCCCGCGAGCGCGATCGAGAGAACGCAGATCAGGGCGAGAGTTGGCGCGCGCGACCGCAATCCGGCGACCATAGGCCGCCCAATCCACAACCTGAGCTCGCTCATTCCCACCGACTTCTGCCTCGCCGCGGCCCGATTTGCGGGCGGGAATCGATTTTAGGAAGCGGCGCAATCGCTTCGCGTTCGCCGCACTTCAAATGCGGCCACGAAACCCGTGAACGTTCAGATGTTCGACTTCTCGGGCATGCCCGGCGCGTCGATCTTGGCGAACTTCAATACCTGGACATCGAGCGACATGCCGGCCGACTTTTCGCGCATGGCGTTCATGTGCGGCGCTACGGCGTGCTCGGCCAGCGCCTCGGCCGACGTCCAGCGCTCGACCACAACCAGCTTTTCCGGTTCCTCGGTATTGCGGTGCAGGGTGTAGTGAAGGCAGCCCTCTTCCTCGTGCACGTTGATCAAGTTCTCGCTGAAGATCTCGATGAACTGTTCGGTCTTGGCCGGATCGGTCGTGATGTGGGCGATTACGGTCAGTTCGGACACCGGGTCCTCCAATGCTCGGGCGGGGGCCAAATATGTTATTTGGCCGGGCTTGCCTTGCGCAGTTTCCAGGCTCCAAATTCGGTCAGGTTGTCAAGGTCGGCCTCGCGGACCGGGATCCCGGGATCGTCGATCCGCGAAATCACCCGGACCCCGATGCTCTCGTCAAGCTCCGGGTAGGCGCGCAGCGCTCCGGCCCGCCCGTTGGCGAACACCTCCACCACCGAGGAGTCGACGAACACGCGCAGCTCAACGTCCTCGCCCGGCCGCAGGTAAAGGCGCCCGCCGGATACGGTGCGGTGATTGCGCGCCTCAAGGCTCGATCCGGAGGCGTCGAGAGTCAGCCAGTCGTTGGCGAATCCGTAGGTGATTTCGGTCCGCTCGCGGCCGTCGCCCGAATCCAGGACGCTCAGCCCGCAGACGCCGTTCTCCACCCACGAAAAGCGCGCGATTATTTCGATGCGGTCGCCGGAAACCCGGTCCGGTTCGCGCCAGTCGGGATTTGCGGATGTGCGCAGCGCGTCGATTTCTGGCGCTGGATCGCACCGCAGCCGGCCGGCCGGATCGCTACCCAGCACGCGCGGCAGGCTCTGGACGCCGGACCAGCCGGCGTCGATCTGCAGCTGCCGGGGGCGTTCCTCCTGCAGCCAGCCGAACATGATTCGGCGGCCGGACTGGTCGGTGTAGCTCTGCGGGGCGTAAAGAGCGCGGCCCAGATCGACCTGGCCGCCCGGTACGCCCTCGAATACCCGACCGTGGTCGGGCGCCGTGTAGTAGAAGACCCGCCGGTCGGGGTGCATGCTCACGACCAGGAAGTCGCGTTCGCCGGTCCTGAAGAAGTCGGGGCACTCCCACATGGGCGAACTTTCCTGGCCGACCGAGGACGCAAAGACCCCGTCGTATTCCCATTTGAGGAGATCGGGCGAGCGGTACCCGAGCGCGAGTCCGGACCGGCCGCTCTGGCCGGAGCCCATGATCATCCGCCACTCCCCGTCCTCGCTCCAGACCGAGTGGTCCCGGAAGCCGGGTGTGGCAAGGCCCTGCGGGGGACCGGCGATCACCGGGTTGCCGCCGAATTTCTCGAGCTTGCTCAGGTCATCGTTGCCGAAGGCGATGCAGGCCCGTTCGGGGGCCACGCCGGTGTAGATGATCACCGGCTGGCCGTCGTTGTCAACCGCGCAACCCGAGTAACAGGAGAGCGGGTCGGCTCCGCCCTGACCCGGCGACAAGGCGTTGGGCAAGATCTGCCAGTCAACCAGGTTCTCGGAGCTTGCGTGCCCCCAGTGGATCCGCTCGGCCCAGGGGTTGTCGGGGTTGTGCTGAAAAAACATGTGGTGCACGCCGCGGTGCTGGATCAACCCATTGGGATCATTCATCCAATTGGCGGCAGGCTGGAAGTGGTAAGCGGTGCGGTGGCGGGTGTTCATTGAAGTACAGGGTCCGACGAAGGACTTGTTGTATCAATTAGAACCAATCTCGAGTGAGTCCAAGCGCTCAGGCTGCCGCAATTTCCCGTCTTCCTATAACCGATTAGCCACTAAGCTATTTCGGCGCGAGATTGCAATCTGGTGACCGAAAACTCAATTGCCGATCGAATCCAGCAACCGATCAATCAAAGATTCCACTCGTTGTCCCTCTTGGGACTCTGTCAGCATATTGCGGATCTCCCGCCTGGCAATCGTTACGGTTACCTTTTGCTGCGATCGATTCAATTCCGATAACGTGCGGTTTGCAACCGCGGCAGCCTGAAGGCCTGCCTCGGAGATTTCCGTGTGCAGCCGGATTGTCGAATCGAATTTAGGAATCGGCAATCGCCAAAGATGCTTATGAACATGGCGTGGGCCAAACTGCCCGGAGGGCATTAAATCCTTCACCGCCGAATACAAAGCGACGCTATTGATTACGGCGAGCAAGTAGGCCGCTTCATCGTGGAAATCGCACGGAATCCAATACGCTGATGTGTCAACGACAGCGTGCCAATCTGGCAGAATTGCCGCCGTTGGACGCCCTGATGTTGCGCAAGCGATTCGCACCTGCATTCCACGAGACATCATCCACTCGAATTGCGCCGTCAATTTGCCGTAGTAGTCGATTTGTTCCGACAGGGACTTCCCTTCGTTCGGCCTTTTGTTTTCGTCCCAAATCCGTGCCATTTCTCGCCACCGGTCGCGCACCCGTTCGTCTAACGAAAAGGGGTCGATACCGCCCGGCCCATTCTCCAAGCGCGCCATTTGCAGGGTGGACCGGCGAGATGGAAGCACCGCCCTACGCGGTTTAAGCGTCGCGTAAGGGACCAGCGTCGCCCCTAGGTGAACGTCAAAAACGTGGTCGTCTTCAACAGTCATCCGCTGAAACCCGTTCAAAGGAAGTCGCTTCCAAGGGGGTTTGTCTAAATTCCCGCGGCGGGGCTGTGTTACCTGCGTTCCCGGTGCCCTGATCGTCGCGGAACTCTGCGCTTCTTCAACAAAAAGCAGGCGGCGGGGCACAAGCGTTGCGCCTTGGCGGGCAAGGGATCCATATGGCGAAGCCATTTCCCTGGAGGTATCGAACAACCGGCGCAATTCGCCCCTTGACATCTCGCCGCCGGCCGGGCCACGCCAACGCTCGGCTTTGCCCGCAAACCGGGGCGCGCCGGCTGGTCGGCCAAACACCACACAACTGGCGACCGGGAAAAATCATTTGGTTCCAGCGCTTCCAGGTCCCATGGCCTCTTCCACGAAAGGTCCATTAATAGGGAGCGACCGCCTGAGGAATCGGTCCAATCTCCGCGTCGCCACGCCTTCCACTGGCCAGTCTGCAGGGCCGAATGCGGCAGAACGAACCCCATCTGTCCGCCTTCGCCAAGATACAGGTGCGCGCAGTGGGCGTAGAAAAGCCCGGCGATGTCTTGGTGGGGTTGCGTAACGCCCTCCCGACCAAATCCCATAGCGCCGGCTGAGCCTCTTGAGGCTGTCCCGGATCAAGCCATCGGTCTGGTTGAAGTTGATCCAGGGCGGATTCCCCAGCACCACATCCACCTTGCGACGCCCGAGCGCAATCGGACGGACCAGGTTGCGGGTGTAGTAAGCCCAGATGTGATCTCGCCCCTCCCGGTGCAGCTCGGCAAGTTGACGCGCTGTGTGGGCCATATCTGCGTTGTCACCGAGGGTCGAATCGCTAGCAAGCCAAGCTTCAGGGTCC
>CAXXYJ010000057.1:0-14499 GCA_963664795.2 Chloroflexota bacterium
CCATCAGCACCGCGATCGACTCGGCCTTCTCGAACACCGTCGCCAGCTGGTCGTCGGGCAGCCAGCGCTCGTTTACCGGCGTAGCCGGCCAGACCGATGTCCTCAAGATCGACGTGACCGGCAAAGAGTGTTCCGAATCTGGTGATCACCTGCGCCCTCGCCCTTCAACCTGCGCCGGATCGACGCCCCAAAGTCGCCGTCCGGCCGCTTGCTCCCAGCCTCATTATTCGCAATTGGCCCGGTGACGGCCGGATTCACCGGGAGTCCTGGCAATTGAACAGAACGTTGTCGATCAGGCGGACTCCGCCCAGCCGTATTGCCGCCGCGAGCATGCAGGGGCCATGCCCGGGCCAGGGTTCGATCGTGTCGGGGTCTACCGCGGCGACGTAGTCGACGCTGTCGATGAGCGCTTCGGATTCGATGATCCGGCGGCAGTGCGCTTCGACCTCGGCGGGATCGGCGACCCGGTCCGCGAACCGGTCGCGGGCGCCGGCAAGGGACCGGTAAAGGACTGCCGCCGCCGCCCGCCGGTCCGGCGCAAGGTAGGCGTTGCGGCTGCTCAGGGCGAGGCCGTCGCCGGCGCGCACGGTGGGTTCGACCACGATCTCGGCGGCGACGTCCAGATCGCGCACCAGCCGGCGAATGACCGCGACCTGCTGACCGTCCTTCTGACCGAAATAGGCCCGGTCCGGGCAGGTCTGTACGAGCAGCTTGGCCACGATCGTCGCCACGCCGTCGAAATGTCCGGGCCGGGCCACGCCCTCAAGCGGCAGGGCCGGGCCGCCGACGCTTATCGTGCTGGCGAACCCGTCCGGGTACATCTCCGCCCCCGAAGGCACGAAAGCAAAATCGACGCCTTCTTCTTCCAGCAGCTCCAGATCGCGTTCCAACGGGCGCGGATAGGCGGCCAGGTCCTCGCCCTGCCCGAACTGGGTCGGGTTCACGAATATCGACGCCACCACGCTGGCGCAGTCTCGGCGCGCCCGCCTGGCCAGCGCAAGGTGCCCGGCGTGCAGGGCGCCCATCGTGGGGACCAGTCCCAGCGGCCTTCCCGCACCCGCCAGCGCCGCCCGCAGGTCGGCGATCTTAGCCAGCTGTCTGATCAGTCCGCGCCGTCGATCGCGTCGATCGCCTGCTGGTCGGCGGTAAGGGTGTGATCGGCGGATGGAAACTCGCCGCCGCAAACTTCCGCCGCGTACCTGGCCAGCGCCCCGGCGATCTCCTCGTTAAGCGAGGCGTACTGCTTGCTGTGCCGCGGCTGGCGCGGTCCAAGGCCGAGGATGTCGGAGATGACCTGGATCTGGCCGTCGCAGCCCGGTCCGGCGCCGATTCCGATGGTGGGGATCGAAAGCCGGTCGGTGATCGCGGCCGCAACCGCGCCCGGGATCAGCTCCAGTACCACCGCGAACGCCCCGGCTTCCTGGACCGCCAGCGCGTCGGAGAGCAGTTCGCGCGCCTCGTCCGCGGTCCGCCCGCGGGCGCGGTAGCCGCCGAGGTTGTGCACCGACTGCGGCTGCAGCCCGATGTGGGCCATGACCGGAATCCCGCATTCGGTCAGGCGCCCTATCACGTCCGCGACCGCCTTGCCGCCCTCGAGCTTGACGGCCTGCGCGCCGCCCTCCTGCAGCAGGCGCGATGCGTTGCGCAGCGCCTCGGCCATGTCAGTCTGATAGGTCATGAATGGCATGTCGGCGACGATGAGGGGACGGCGGGCGCCGCGGACAACCGCCTTGGTGTGGTGGATTATGTCGTCCAGCGTCACCGGAATGGTGCTGTCCATCCCAAGGACGACCTCGCCCAGCGTGTCGCCGACCAGGATCACCGGAATCTGCGCTTCGTCCACCAGCCGGGCGGTCGCATGGTCGTACGCGGTCACGCAGGCAATCGGCTGCCGCGCGCGCTTCATGGCCGCGAGCTTGGTGACTCTCACCCTGTTTGCGATGGCGCTGCGCCTTGCTGCTCCCCGACCAAGCCAAAAAAGTTTATCGCCGATCCGATCCGCTCCCTGAGCCGGGTCCGGGACTGGATGTGATTGCCGCGGCCCGACGCCAATCGCCACAACCGGTCCGCGTTGGGGCGCCGCTCAGCGGGTGGGCGACAGCTCCCGGGCCAGGGCGGCCGCAAACGCCGGGGTGCCGAGATTTGAAATCTCCCAGTGCCCGTCGAGCAGGGCGCGGTTCCTAAAGCTTTGCGTAGCGCCGGGCCGACCCAGCGAATCGGACAGGTCGAGCCGGGCAACGTCGATGGCGTGACCAAGCCCGTTCGCCTTCACCAGCGCTTCCTTGGCGGTCCAGAGGTCGTAGAAGCGGGCAAGCCTGCGGCCTTTGTCCATGTGCGCCAGCTGGGCGCGCTCGTTTTCAGTGAGCAGGGTCTCGATCAATTGGTCGATCGTCTTGCGGGCGCGGCGCTCCTCGATGTCCACCCCGAGCCGGCCGCGGGGCGCGATGGCGATCATCCCGTGGTCGCCGCTGTGCGACACGTTGAAACTGACCTCGTTGCGCCGGCCGTCGACCAGCGCGAACGGCTTGCCGCGTCGGCCCTCCCCGAACCGCAGCGACCGGTTTTCACAGCCCAGGCGCTGTACCAAAAGGATCCGCAGGGCGGCTCGGCAAAGCGTGAACTGGCGCCTCGGCAGGTCGCCCAGGTACCGCCCGCGCCGCTCGCGTTCGGACTCGTCCAGCCACGCCAGAGGCGGCGGCGAATCCACCGGGGGCGAGAGGTCTACTTTGTAGACGGCGATATCGCCCAACCGCGTATGCGGGCGCCACCAGGGCCGGGGATCGCCGGCGGTTCCGGTCGTCAAGTTTCCGGCGTCGCCCGATCCCGGTCGCGAGTGATGCCGCATTCCGGGCCGGTGGACCGACCGGCCGGCGGCGGGAGGCGCCCAGCCGGAAATCGCAGATCGGACAACGGCTATCCGCGCGCTTTCACCTGCACCGAAATCACGTCCAGGCCAAAGTACTTGCGGTGCTGTACCGCAGCGGCGTAGTGGCCCAGCAACCGCATGGAAATCTGGTCGTAGCCGGTTTCCGCGCCTTCCTCTTCGAGATGGGCCAGCCGATCTTCAAGATTGGCGTCGTCGAATGCGGCCACGAATTCGAGCTCAATGAGCTCTGCGGCCGGCCGCACGTTGAGCACCAGGCGTGGTTGCTCCTCGGGCGACCGTCCGTCCGGCATCAGGCTGTGCAGGGTTTCCTCGGCGGCCGAACGCAGTCGGCCGACCCCCTCCTGGTCCCAGCCGGCGCGGTCCGCGGCGGTCTGAACGAACCCGTCGACGGCGGCGAACGCGGTCTGGTCAAGCTCAGTCTTCAGCCGCGAGGGGCGGCGCGGATTGGTCGCGTCCAGGAAAAGCGTTAAGGCAACCGCGGTAAGCGCCCCGACCAACATGCCGTTATCCAGCAGCGGGCCCCAGGTCCCGCCGATCAGATCGGTGAACACGGTCTGCTGTTCGATCCCCGCGCCGAGCGCGAACGATATTCCGACTACGAGCATCTTGGGAAAGTCCAGGCCGTCCCTGGCGATCGTGCGCAGCCCTTCGGCGAAAAGCAGAGCGGTCGCGGTCAGTATGTAGGTCCCCAGCACCGCGCCGGGAATGGCCAGCAGCAGAGCGGTGAGTTTGGGCAGGAACGCCAGCGCGATCAGGAACGCGCCCACCAGGTAGCCGACGTTGCGGGCGGCAACCCCGGTCAGATTCATCAGCGCCACGCTGGTCGCCGAATAGACCGTGGTCGGCGGGGTCCCGGCCACTCCGGAGAGCAGCACCCCCAGGCCGTTGACGTTGAGCGAACCCTGGACGGACCGAAAGTCGGTCGCCCGCAGGCCGCGCTGCCCTACCTGCTGGGCGGCGATGCTGTCGCCGATGTTCTTGACCGCCCCGACCAGCGTAATCACCACGAACACCGGCAGCAGGGCCAGGAACTGATCGTCGAGTGCGAGTTCGAACCCGGGCAGTCCGGCGGCGGGCATCCCGACCCAGGCCGCGTCGGCCAGCGGCCCCAGGTCGTAGGCGCCGAACGCGGCGGCGGCGGCGGATCCGACCGCGATCGCGATCAGCGGCGACCAGAGCCGCAGCACGCCGCCGGCCCGCAGCGCCAGGACGATGATCACGACCAGAGTCGCCGCCGCAATGACCGGCGCCGCCGCATCCGGTGCATCGCCTCCGACAAGCCGCATCTGGTCGATCGCAATCGGCAGGATCGCCACCGCGATCAGCATTAGCGCGGTCCCGGAAACGACCGGGGTGATTACCCGGCGCAGGGCGGGCAGCCAGTTGGCCAGGGCCAGATAGAACAGCGACGATATCGCCACCAGGCTGGCCAGCAGGGAAGGTCCGCCGGCTTTGAGGGCAAGGACGGAAACGGCGACGAAATTCGGGGTGGTGCCCATGATCAGGACGTATCCGGCACCGAATCGTCCGAACCGGCCTGCCTGCAGCGCGGTCAGGCCGCCGGCAATGATCAGCGCGGCGAATACGGCCCAGGAAAGGTAGTCCTCGTCCTGTCCGCCGGCGCGCGCGGTAATGGCGACCACCAGGACGAGCGGAGCCAGCGCGAATATCGCCCCCTGCAGCCCGACGCCGGCGGCCGTCGGCAGGGGGCAGCGATCGCCCGAACCGTAGCGCATCGGCGCACTCAACCGTTCAGACCCTGTTCCCGGCCCCGCCGACGCGGTCCGCCGGCGGTCGGGCGCGGGCTACAGCCGATCGGGCCATGGAAACGGCGTTGTGCGGCCGCAGGGCGGTGCCGCTACCAGCCGATTTCGTAGCTGAGCAGCTTTGCGTTGATGAAGGTGACGATCGCGATGACGACGAAAAAGCGTGAACGAAAGGGCGGCCGCAAATCCCATCTTCAGCGCCAGGAAAGCCTCCAGGTAGATCAGCATCACGATGGTGATCGTCGAATCGACCGGCCCCCCGCAGATCCGGGTGCCGTCGTCGCAGGCCATGATGAACACCTGGGTGAACATCTGCAGGGCGCCGATGAAGTAGATGATCACCACGAAGTAGGTGGTCGGCGCCAGCAGCGGCACGGTCACCTTGGCCATCTTCGAAATCCGCCCGGCGCCGTCAATTTCGGCCGCCTCGTAGAGGTGCGGCGGAATCGACTGCAGGCCGGCCAGGTAGATGACCATGTTCAGGCCCATGTTTTTCCAGATGCTCATCAGGATGATCGCCAGCAGGGCGAAATTTGGGTCCCGCATCCATTTGATCGGGGTCATGCCCAGCATCTGCATCAATTCGCTGATGATCCCGGTCTGGGGTTCGTAAATCCAGAGAAAGATGACCGATACCGCCACCATCGACGAGACCACCGGCATGTAGAACATGGCCCGGAAAAAGTAGATCCCGCGGATGGCGCGGTTGATCAGGACCGCCAGCAGGAGCGAGGTGACGACCCCGGCCGGGACCGTTCCGAGAGCGAAAAGGACGGTGTTGCGAATGGCCGGCGGAAACCGCGGCTCCTTGGCGATGTCGAGGTAGTTTTCAACCCCGGAGTAGCGGGGCGCGGTCAGGAGGTCGTAGGTCGTAAAGCTGTAGTAGAGCGCCCCCAGGATTGGGACGATGACAAATAGCGAAATGAAAACGATCGACGGCAGGACGAACAGGTAGGCCGAGAACCCGCCCCGGAAAGTGAGCCCGAACCGCGAGCGCAACGCCCGCAATCGGATTTGATTGGCCGCCATCTACAGTCCCTGACCCTGCTCTGCCCGAATTTGGGCACCACCCCGCCCATATTAGGGGAACTGCGGCCGCGACGGCGCGCCCGCCTCGACAGCGGATCGCCATCAATTGAGCCCGGATAATCGGGTCTCCACCCTGGATCGGACCGGACGATCGTGACGAGTTTCCGAATCAATCGAGAGATCTGGCTGCCGCAGCCGCGGGACGAGGTTTTCAAGTTTTTTGCCGACCCCCGCAACCTGGAAAAACTCACCCCGCCGTGGTTGCGTTTCAAGGTTCTGGACCCCGACTCGATCGCAATGGAGAACGGCGCGACCATTAACTACCGCCTGCGGCTGCGCGGAATCCCGCTGCGCTGGCGCAGCCGGATCGCGCGGTGGGATCCGCCGCGCGGGTTCGTCGACGTCCAGGTCCGCGGGCCGTACCGCGAATGGATCCACGAGCACCGTTTCGAATCGAGTCGCGGCGGCACCCTTGTTTCCGACCGCGTCGATTACGCGGTCCTGGGCGGGCGTCTGGTCAACCGGCTGCTGGTCCGGCGGGATCTTGAGCGGATATTCGATTACCGCACCGCGGTGCTGGCCCGCATTTTCGGAGCCGAGGCCGCCGGTCCGGATCCGGTCAAGAAATCCTGAAGGCGGTCAATCGCCGTCCGGATTCCTCAGTAACCGATGTCGTACGAGAGCAGGCGCGCGTTGATGGCGGTCACCAGCCCTATCACCGCGAACAGGACAAACGAGAGCGCGGACGCAAAACCCATCTTCAGCGCCGCGAACGCCTCCAGATAGATGAGCATCACGATAGTTATCGTCGAATCGACCGGGCCCCCGCAGATGTTGGTCTCGTAGTCGCAGGTCATGAAGAAGACCTGCGTGAACATCTGCAGGGCCCCGATGAAATAGACGATCACCACGAAGTACGTAGTCGGGGCCAGCAACGGCAGCGTGATCCGCAGGAGCTTTTGCAGTCGGCCCGCCCCGTCGATGTCGGCCGCTTCGTAGAGGTGCGGCGGGATCGACTGCAGCCCGGCCAGGTAGAGGACCATGTTCAGGCCCAGGTTCTTCCAGACGCTCATCAGGATGATCGAAAGCAGCGCCGTGTCCGGGTCGCGCACCCACCTGATCGGCGCCATGCCCAGGTATTGCATGAACTTGCCGATGATCCCGACCTGCGGTTCGTACAGCCACAGAAAGATGATCGAAACTGCCGCAAACGAAGACACGACCGGCATGTAGAACATCGCCCGGAAAATTACGATGCCGGTGATGGAGCGGTTGATCAGGACCGCCAGCAGCAGTGAAATAACCACCCCGGAAGGCACCGTCCCAAGGGCGAAGAGCAGCGTGTTGCGGACGGCGGGCGGGAACCGGGGTTCGCTGCTGATTGCCCGATAGTTGTCAAGCCCGCTCAGCTTGGGCGCGGTCAGCAGGTCGTAGTTGGTGAAGCTGTAGTAGAGCGCGCCCAGGATCGGCACGATGATGAACACCAGGATGAACACGACCGACGGCAGGACGAAGAGGTAGGCGACCAGCCCGCCGCGGAAAGTCAGCCCGAGGCGCCGCCGCACCGCGTCCGGGCTTACTGCCTCAAATCCGGCCTCCACGCCCCCACAAGCTCGTCATCGGTCCCCGCAGACCACGATTATTTTCGGCCCGCCGCAAATCATCCCCGGTCCCGCAGTAACCGCAGAATGGCGCAGGAACCGACCGAGCGGCAGGAGGCGGTTGCCGTGCCCGCACCCGAACTTCTAAATCTTGAACGCGCCATTGGTCGAATGGCCCAGCGCGGCATCGACCTGATGCTCGCCGGCGGGTACGCGAACTTCGGATACCTGAGCGGCTTTTTCACGCACTTCGGTCGCGATTTCCCGGGACCGCTCTACAACGGCCTGCCGCTGGTCCGCTTCGCCGCCCTGCCGGCCGACCCGGAAACTCCGCCGTTCTTGGTCTCCTGTCCCGACGAGGCAGAGGACGCGGCGAACCAGGGCAGCTGGATCGAAGACCGCCGCTTCGTCGGACCGGCCTCCCAGCTGCCCGGGCCCGGCGTTCCCCCCCAACACCGAAGCCGAACCCTACGAAGCCCTTGCCGCCGCCCTGGCGGCGAGGGGTCTTGCGGACGCAGTAATCGGGGTCGACATGGCCGACATTCCGGCCCGGACCGCCGACCGCCTGGCTGCCCATCTGCCGCTCGCCGAACTGGTCGACGCCTCGCAGGACTTTATCCACGTCCGAATGATCAAGACCGCGGCCGAACTGGCCCGGCTCGAGGGGGCGGTCGCCGGGAGCGAACGCGGGCACGCCGCGGTCCCTCGGCACCTTGTGGCCGGGATCAGCGAACGCGAACTGGCCGGCCACGTCCGGCGCGCGGTCGCCGATTCGTTCACCACGCCCTACATCCTGCATCTGAACGCCGGGCCGGTCGGCCCAACCCTGCTCCCGCCGACTGACCGGCTGATCGCGCGCGATTCGATCGTCTCGGTCGACGTGGGCTGCATGCACCGCGATTACGCCGGCGACAAGTTCCACGTCTACGCGTTCGGCGATCCGCCGCCGCGGGCGTTCGAGGTCCACGACGCGCTCGATCGGGTGAACGCCGACCTGCTCGATGCCCTGCGCCCGGGAGTGAGCGGGGCCGAACTGTTCAACCTGGGGCGGGCGCGGATGGAAGACGAGGGACTTGAACTGGCCGGGGCGTTCGTCGGCCACGGCATCGGCATCGATGTCCACGAGACCCCGTACCTGGCGCCGATCGACCCAACCCCGCTCGAGGCGGGCATGGTCATCGTCATCGAGGCCGGAACGCGCGTTCCCGAGCTGGGTCACTTCTGTTCCGAGATCACCTGCCTGATCGCACCCGACGGCGCGCGTCCGCTCACCCGGATCGGACACCGTATCAGCCGCGTCGCCGCCGGATAGGCAGAGCAGCCGGCAGTGAGGGAAGCTGGGTGGGCCGTCGCGCCAATCCCGCGGCCGTCTGAGCGGGACGAACCCTGCCCGGCGTAATTCAATTCGGGACGGCGGTCCGAATCCGGCGGGCGAGGGATCCGGCTCGCGATCGGGTCCGGCAAGGATCGGCGTCGTGCCGGCAGCGAGAGAGAGTGATCGCCGCGGCGACCTTAGTCGAATCGTGCAGTCCCGCGTTTGCGTCGGGGGCAAGTGACAGGCGCGGCGACCCGCAGGATGCGAGGGCATAAAGCGGGGGTGCCGCTTGCTTCAGGCCCTGGTCAGTGCCCTGGGGATCCTGCCCCGACCGCGGTCGGGCGGGGACCGCGTCCCCTCAAGGTTTTCGGTCAGTACCCGATGTCGTAGCTCAGGAGCCTCGAGTTGATCACCGTGATCACCGCGATCACCGCGAACAGGATGAACGACAGCGCGGCCCCGAATCCCATCTTCAGCGCCAGGAACGCTTCCAGGAATACGAGCAGAACGATCGTGATCGTGGTGTCCTAAGGGTCCGCCGCAAACCATCTAGAAGGTCGTCCTACAAGTCATGATGTACATCTGCACGAATACCTGCAAAGCGCCAATGAAGTAGACGATGACCACAAAGTAGGTCGTCGGCGCCAGCAAGGGCAAGGTGATCCTGAACAGCTGGGAATACCTTCCGGCCCCGTCGATGTCGGCCGCTTCGTACAGGTGCGGCGGGATTCCCTGCAGGCCGGCCAGATAAAGGACCATGTTCAGGGCCCATGTTTTTCCAAATGCTCATGATGATGATGGCCATGAGGGCGGTCTCCGGACCGAGCAGCCACTTGGAGGACGGCAGGCCCAGCGCCCGCAGGGTCTCGTTGGCGAAACCGACCCTGGGGTTCGTACAGCCAGAGGAATATCAGCGAGACCGAGACGAAACGAGGAAACAACCGGCATGTAGAACATGGCCCGGAAGAAGTAGATCCCGCGGATCGCGCGGTTGATCAGAACCGCCAGCAGGAGCGAGGTGATCACGCCGGCCGGAACGGTGCCCAGGGCGAAGAAAAGCGTGTTGCGGATCGCCGGGAAGAACCGGGGCTCGTCAGGGGCCTTCTGGTAGTTTTCGAACCCCACCCATTTCGGCGGGGTGAGCAGGTCGTAATCGGTGAAGCTGTAGTAGAGGATGCCGCAGATCGGGACGATCACGAAACACCGTGATGAAAATGATCGAGGGCAGTACGAAAAGGTAAGCCGTTGCGCCGCCGCGGTAGGTCAGGCCGAGCCGCCTGCGCAATGTCATTCGGGGCGCAGTGCCAACGTCAGTCGCCGTTTGAGGCCTCCCGAGTCCGCCGATGCATCCAGAAAATGTTCCCGGCCTTTGCCGGTGCGGTCGTTCTGCGACCGCGGAACGGAGACATTCTAGCTATGGCGCAATTGGCCTGCGCCGCGCCCGGTTGAGGCCGAGATCGAGGGGATCGGGGCGGTGGTCCCGGGTAAGTGCCGGCGGAAGATTCGCGCACTTTCCGGGGCAGGACCGGCACGGATTGTCCGCGAGTCCAGGCGATCAGGCCCGAGCCGCACACCGGGCGCGCGCTACGGCGGCACGGGCATAGGCAGGGCGCAGAGAGGACGTGCATCTTCCCTGACGCCGGGACGCGGGTGGCAAGGACAGGCAAATTCCAAACCATCCTCGGAACCGGGGCGGCCTCTTCCCTCGACCGGAGATCCCCATACCGCCACGCGCGTTCGGCCAGGAATCGACAATTTCTCGATGAAAGGCGTTAATTCCGTCGCAACCCGCGTCGCACCGGTTGTAATGAGGGCCGCGCGCATCGGCTCCGCCGGCGCCGGCTCTCGAATTCGGTGACGACGGGCGCCACGGTCGGTCCGCAGTCGCGTCAGCATGAAGGTGTTTAACGTGTCCAGCCAATCACTTCGACCCGTCAAATTCCTGGCCCTGGCCCTGAGTACGCTCCTGGCCGCGTTCGTTCTGACCGGGTGCGATCTTGGCGCGAGCGAGCCCGACGCCGCCGACGCGCCGTCCCGCCGCGCCGGCCCCGGCTGCGCCGGCCGGCGAAGGCGAGACCCCGGGCGAGCCGGCCGCGCCGGCCGCGGCCGACGCGCCGGAAGGCCGCGCCGAGGCCTACTCGATGGCCGTGTTCGCCGAACCGATCACCCGCAACGTCCTGGAATTACGTCGGCGGCCCGGGCGGTTCGGTCTGGACCGGCTACGTGGTCGGGAACTACAACCTGAGCCTCTACGGCCTGTCCGACCAGCGCTTCGACTGGATCCCGGTGGTGGCCGCCGATTTCCCGACCGCGCTGGCGGTCGAGCAGTCGGGCGGCCAGGACTTCTGGACGACCGAGGTCCCCCTGCGCCAGGGAATGCTCTGGAGCGACGGCGAAGCCCTGGACGCGGATGATTTCGTGTTCACCGTCGAGACCGTGCAGGAACTCAAACTCGGCTCCAACTGGTCGCAGGCGGTCGACCCGAATTTCGTGGACCGCGTGGAGGCCCTCGACCCGCATACGGTCAAGGTGTGGTTCAAGGCGACTGACGAAGGCAGGCGATCCGCAGACACCGGGCCTCGGCATTTGGCAATTTGGGCTCGCCCTGATGCCGATCATGGCCGAGCACTACTGGCGGCCGGTGGTTGATGACGCGCTGGCGCTCGGCGACAACGTCGCCCAGGTGGAGGCCCTGTACGCGCACATACCGGAGGGCGAACCGACCGCCGGGCGGCCTCCGGTTCCGGCGACTGGGAGCCGGGGGCGTTCTACCAGAACGGGGCCGCTCCCAACTTCGCCTTCGAGGGGGCCCGGGTGACCCATTTCAGCGACGGGTCCGTCCGCACCGAAAACCCGGTCCTCGACTATTCGGAGACCGTCCTGGGCGAGGGGTCCGGCGAGGTCGAACTCGATTACCTGACCGGCCCGCACGCCGACAACGCCTCCTTCACCATCTACGGCAACCAGGACACCCGCCATCCTGGCCCTTACCAACGGCGACGTCGACTACGTCTTCAACCCACTGGGGCTGGAGCAGGGATTCCAGAACCGGGTGGAGGCGGCCGACGATCTCAGGCTGGTCAGCAACGAGAACAACGGGACCCCGGTACCTGGGGTTCAACGTGCGCAAGCCGCCGTTCGACTCGCTCGAGTTCCGGCGCGCGGTGGCGATTCTGATCGATAAGGAATTCGCCACCCAGAAGGTCCTGCAGGCTACCGCCTTCCCCGCAGTACGGGATGGTGGTCGAGGCCAATTCCTACTGGCACAATCCCCGACATCGAGCGCGTCGGCGAGGGCCTGACCCGGGCCGAACGGATCGAGCAGGCGGTCGCGCTGCTGGAGGGCGCCGGGTTCGAATTCGAAGTTCGGCCGGAGGTCAGCGAGGACGGCAATTTCGTCAGCGTGCAGGGCAAGGGCCTCACCATGCCCAACGGCGAGCCGGTCCCGCAGCTGGAAATCCTGGCTCCCAGCGCCGGCTACGACCCCGCTGCGCTCGGACGTTTGCGATCTGGATCGAGCGCTGGCTCAACGACGTCGGCATCCCGGCCCGGGCCAACCTGGCCGGGTTCAACGTGATTGTCGACAAGCTGTTTTCCGAAACCGTGGCCCAAGACCTGGACATGTGGATCCTGGGCTGGTCCTTCGGCATCTTCCCCAACCACCTGGAGGCGTTCTTCCACTCGCGCTACGCGCCCGAGAACCAGAACGGCGGCAACAACTGGGGCGGCTTCGCCGACCCGGAATTCGACGCCCTGGCCGACGAATTCCTGCAGGCGACGACGTTTCCCGAGGCGCGCGACCTGGTCCACCGCATGCAGGAACTGGTGGCCACCAGGCTGCCGTACGTGACCCCTGTTCGAGACTCCCAAGCTGGACGCCTACCGCCCGGCCCGGATCGAATTCCCCTACACCGAGGTGCTGGGCGGCAATCGAGCAGGCCCAGGGGATGCAGACCTTAGCCCTGATCAAATAGAGACCCGCTCCGAAACGACCGAAAGTACCGGCCATATGAGGGCCGATCCGATGACCCGGTACCTGGTGCGGCGGGGCCTGCAGATCCTGCTGACCCTGTTCATATTCGTCACCCTGGTCTTCTTCCTGGTCAACGCCCCAGCCCGGCGGACGTGAGCAATTTCTTCGCGCTCGATCCGAACATCCCGCCGGAGACGCCGGGCCCTGATCCAGGAGCGGTTCGGGCTCGACCAGCCGCTCTGGCGCCAGTACCTGACTTACCTGGGCCAACTTCGTGCGCGGTGACCTGGGGACGTCCTTCTCGCTGTATCCGCGCGGGGTGGGCGAGGTGATCGCCGAACGGCTGCCGCGCACGGTGATGCTGTTCGCCACCGCCACGGTCGCCTCGTTCTACATGGGGTTCGCCCTGGGCAAGGTGGTGGCCATGGCGCCGCGGGCAGTGGTTCGAGTACGCCGCCACCGTCGGCGGCGTGTCGCTCTACACGGTATTTACCCCATGGTTCGGCCTGATGATGATCTGGGCGTTCGGCTACAAGCTGGGCTGGTTCCCGCTCGGCAAGTTCCTGGACCCGCGGGTCTGGACCGACGCGGCGATCGAGGCCAACACCCTGTTCGGGCAGATGCTGGTCGCCGCCGGGCTCATCTCGATCCTGGCGATAGCCGCGCTCGTTATCGCCCGCCGCCGCCAGCTCCCGCACACGACCCTGATCGGGGTCGGCGTGCTCGCCCTGGCCGCCGCCGCCGCGCTGGGGATCTTCACCCTGGCCGGGACCGCCCATCTGGCGCTGAACGTGGTCTCGCACATGGTCCTGCCGGTCGTGACCCTGACCCTGATCTCATTTGCCGGCACGATGCTTCTCACCCGCAACCAGCATGCTCGAGACGATGCGCGAGGACTACGTCCTGGCCGCGCGCGCCAAGGGCCTGCCGGAATCGGAAGTGCGCGACCGCCACCGTGGCCCGCAACGCCATCCTGCCGGTCGTGACCAGCCTGGTGTTCTCGCTGGCAATTCGCGATCGACGGCGGGGTAATCATCGAGACGATCTTCTCCTGGCCCGGAATGGGCCAGACGCTGGTGGCGGCCGCCCAGCAGGAGGACCTGCCGCTGGCGGTCGGGGCGTTCGTATTCGTGGGGGTATTCGTCCTGCTGGCCCACCTGGCGGTCGACGTCCTCTACGCGGTGCTGGATCCCAGGATCCGCTTGTAGATGCGGGCCGATGCCGATTACGGCGAGAGCGTCCCCATCTGGCGGGTGCGGGCGGGGCTCTTCTGGGCCACCACCCGCCGCAACTGGCGGCTGTTCGCCGCCACCCGGATCGGGGCTGGCCGGCCTGGGGATCATTTCGCTCTACGCGCTCATGGCGATCGCGCCACCCGATCCTCATGCTCACCGCCTGGGATCCGGCCGTTTACGACCCCGTGGTCGGCTACGCGTTCGATCAGACCGGTCCAGCCCGCCCCGCCCAGCCGCGCCCATCCGCTCGGCACCGACCCGCTCGGCCGCGACGTCCTCTCGCAGCTGATGTTCTCGGCCCGGACCGAGTTCGTGCTCGGGCTCTCGGCGGCGGTCATCACGGTGACCATCGGCACCACCGTCGGGGCGGTCGCGGCCTACTTCGGCGGCGTGGTGGACGCGGTGCTGATGCGCCTGGCCGACATCATGATCATGGTGCCAGGGATCAGCGTGCTGATCGTGCTCTCGGCCCTCATCGGGGTCCAGCAGTTCGAGCTGGCCCTGGTGATCGGGGTGCTCTCTGGATTCGGCGGCACCGCGGTCCTGCTCAAGTCCCAGGCCCTGTCGGTGGTGGTCAAGCCCTACATCGAGGCCGCCCGGCGCGGCCGGCGGCGGACCCTGGCACGTGATCTTCACGCACATCGTCCCGAACCTTTTGCCGCTGGCGTTCCTCTACATGATGTTCACCGTCAC
>CAXXYJ010000058.1:0-28269 GCA_963664795.2 Chloroflexota bacterium
TGTCGATGCTGCTGGCCGAACTGCGCATGGACCCCGACACCGTCGTCGCCGGCCTGCTGCACGACGTGCAGGAGGACTGCGACGTCGCGTCGGAGCTGATCCGCCAGAAATTCGGCCGCGAGGTCGCCGATCTGGTCGACGGGGTGACCAAGCTGACCCGCCTGGACCTTGACCACATCGAGGGCGAGCGGGCGCTGACGATGCGCAAGATGTTCCTGGCGATGGCGCGCGACATCAGGGTCGTGATCGTGAAGCTGGCCGACCGCCTGCACAACATCCGGACCGTGTCGGCGCTGCGGCCGGCCCAGATCCAGCACGTCTGCGAGGAAACGCTCGAGCTCTACGCCCCGCTGGCCGGGCGGCTCGGGATGTGGACCTGGCGCTGGCAGCTCGAGGACGAGGCCTTCCGCCAGTACGACCCGGCCGAATACGCCAAGATCGCGCGGATGCTGGAGATGCGCCGCGGCCAGCGCGAGACGCTGGTCAACGAGGTGGTCGACACCCTCGGCCGGCACCTGGACGAAGCCGGCCTGCAGGCCCACCTCTCGGGCCGCGCCAAGCACATCTACTCGATCTATCGCAAGATGCGGCGCAAGAGCGTCGATTTCGAACAGATCCACGACCTGATCGCGGTCCGCGTGATCGTGCGCACGGTCGAGGAGTGCTACCGCGCGCTGGCGGTCGTCCACTCCAACTGGCGGGCGATCGCGGGGCAGTTCGACGACTACATCTCCTCGCCCAAGTCCAACCGCTACCAGTCCCTGCACACCGCGGTGCTCGGGCCCGGCCGGCAGCGCTTCGAGGTCCAGATCCGGACCGAGCAGATGCACCGCGAGGCCGAATTCGGCGTGGCCGCGCACTGGCGGTACAAGGAAGGCAGGGTCAACCCGGAGAGCTTCGACGAGAAGCTGGCCTGGATCCGCCAGGTGCTCGAATGGCAGGACGACCTGGAATCGGCCGAGCCGCTGATCGACATGCTCAAAACCGACGTGTTCGCCGACCAGCTCTTCGTGTTCACCCCCAACGGCGACGTGATCGATCTGCCGCGCGGATCGACCCCGCTGGACTTTGCCTACCGCATCCACACCGAGGTCGGGCACCGCTGCGTCGGCGCCCAGGTAAACGGCCGCCAGGTGCCGCTGCGCTACGAGCTCTCGACCGGCGACACGGTCGAGATCCAGACCAACAAGGCCAGCAAGGGGCCGAGCCGGGACTGGCTCTCGATCGTTGCCACCGGCAGCGCCCGCAACAAGATCCGGCAGTGGTTCAAGCACCAGACGCGGGACGAGAACGAGGCCCAGGGACGGCGGCTCCTGGAGCGCGAACTGGTCCGGATCGGCCACGGACCGCTGTCGGCGATCGACCAGGAGATCCTGCGCAAGGCCGCCCGGCGACTCTCCTACCCGGACGTGCCGGGCCTGCTGATGGGGGTGGGCTACGGGGCGGTGACCGCGACGCAGGTCGTGAACCGGCTCGGCCTGGAGACCGCCGCGCCCACCGTGGTGGTGCCCGAATCGGCGCCCTCGCACGAGGTCTCCGGCGGGGTCGCGGTCGGCGACATCGACAACGCCCTGACCCGGCTGGGGGCCTGCTGCGGACCGCTGCCGGGCGATGCCATCGTCGGCTACGTGACCCGCGGCCACGGCGTTACCGTCCACCGCGCCGGGTGCGTGAACGTGGTCAAGTCGCTCGACCAGGGCCGCCTGGTGGAAGTGCGCTGGAAGCAGGCCGATACGCGCGCGTTTCCGGCCCGGATCCTGGCCGTGGCCGAAGACCGCGAGGGGTTGCTGCGCGACATCGCCACGGTCGTGACCGAGGAGGGCCACAACATCGAATCGGCCGAAGTGCTCACCGACCGGCGCGGGACCGCCCGGGTCCGGATCGTGGTCGCCCTGACCAGCATCGGCGAGCTCACGCGATTGCTCAACCGCCTTCACCTGGTCCGCAACGTAACCGAAGTCCGGCGCGAAATCGGAGAGCAGGTCGCCAATGCAACCCCGCACGGCTGAGTTCGAATCAAAGCTCGGCGCCCTGCGCCGCCTGATGGACGGGCGCGGCTGGGACTGGCTGCTTCTGCAGTCGCCCGGTTCGTTCGCCTGGCTCAGCGGCGGCGGGCGTTCCTACATCGTCGACGGGGACCCGCGCGGGGTGGGCCTGCTGCTGGTTTCCGCGCGCAGCGTCCACCTGCTGGCGGCCAACATCGAGCTGCCGCGCCTGACCGACGAGGAACTTCCCGGCCTGCCGATGGAGGTCGAGTCGGTCCCCTGGACCGAATTCTTCGCCGATCCCCAGCCGGCGGTGCGCGGCCTGGCCGGCGGCGGGCGCCTGGCCAGCGACCTGCCCTTCCCCGGCGCCGAAAGCGCCGAGCGGGCGGTGTCCGAGCTGCGCTCCCGGCTGGGTCCTTCGGACATCGAGCGCTACCGCGTCCCTGGGCGCCGACACCGCCGCCGCGGTCGAGGCCACGGCCCGGGAAATTAGTCCCGGCCAGAACGAGTTCGAGGCCGCCGCGCTGCTGCAGGAAAAGCTCAACCGGACCGGGATAGTGGCCCCGGTGCTGCTGGTGGCCTCCGACGAGCGGATCCGCCGCCACCGCCACCCGCTGCCGGTGAATAAGGCGATCGAGCGCTACCTGATGCTCGTCTCCTGCGCGCTGCGCGACGGCCTCTGGTGCTCGATCACCCGGCTGACCCACTTCGGCCCGATCGGCCCGGACCTGAAGGCCCGGGCGCTGGCCTGTGCGAACGTCGACGCGGCCTACATCGCCGCCAGCCGGCCCGGCAACGCCGTCTCCGACGCATTCGCGGCCGGGAGGGCCGAATACGCCGCCCAGGGTTTCCCCGAGGAGTGGCGCGAGCACCACCAGGGCGGTCCGGCCGGATACGGTTCGCGCGAGTTCTTCGCCGGCGCCGGCGTCGACATGGAGATCGGCAGCGGGTATTCGTTCGCCTGGAATCCATCCATCGCCGGGGTCAAGAGCGAGGACACCGTTATCGTCAGCGGCGGACCCGACGACCCCTCGTTCGAGGTGATCACCGAGACCGGGCAGTGGCCGGTGATCGAGCTGCCCGGCAAGCCGGTGACGCGGCACGCCATCCTGCAGCGCTAGGCGGGGGAGCCTGCCGGCCAAGTCCCCGCGCTGGGGGCCCTGCGAGCGACGCCGGGACGGCCTGGCGATAGTTAAGGCCGCGATCGCGGCGGCCCGCCCGGAGAAATGCCTGGCCGCGGCGCTGGACCCCGAGGCGGTCGTCCCGGGGCGGGCGGACCGGGAAATCGTGGTCGTGGGCGCGGGCAAGGCGGCCGCGGCGATGGCGGCCCAGGCCGAGTCCCGGCTCGGGCCCAGGATCGCCGCCGGCGTGGTGGCGGTCAAGGACGGGCACGTCCTGCCGCTGGACCGGATAGAGCTGCTGGAGGCGGCCCATCCGGTGCCGGACCGAGCGCTCGCAGCAAAACGGCCGCCGGATTCGCCGGGCAATCGCCGGGTCATCGCCGGAGGCGCTGATCCTGGCCCTTTTCTCCGGCGGCGGATCGGCCCTGATGATCGATCCGATCCCGCCGGCCGACATGGCCGACCTTGCCCTGACGACCGACCTGCTGCTGCGGGCCGGGGCCGACATCGGCCAGCTGAACGCCGTCCGCAAGCACCTCTCGGCCACCCACGCCGGCCGCCTGGCCCGGGTCGCCGCCGGCCGCGACGTGCAGGTGGTGGCGATTTCGGACGTGCTCGGCGACGATCTCTCCACGATCGCATCCGGCCCCTTCTGCCCCGACCCCTCGACCTGGCGCGACGCGGCGGCGGTCATCGACGGATTAGACCTCTGGCGGGAGCTTCCGGCGCCGGTCGCCGGGGTCCTGGCGCGCGGCCGCGACGGCGAACTGGCGGAGACCCCCAAACCCGGCGACGCGGCCTTTGCGCGGGTCCGCCACAGGGTGGTGGCCAACCTCCAGACCGCGGCCCGGGCGGCGTCGGAGAAGGCCGAATCGCTAGGCATCCGGGCGCGCTCCTGCGACCTCGAAGTGACCGGCGCGGCCGAGGCCGCGGCCGAGCGTCTGGTCCGGGCCGGGCGGGCCGAACTTGCCCGGTCCGGCGGCCCGTTCTGCCTCATATACGGGGGCGAGACCGTCGTCCGGGTCCGCGGGCGGGGCCGCGGCGGGCGCTGCCAGCAGCTGGCGCTGCGGGCCGCCGCCATCATGGCCGGGGAGCAGAGGCTCACGCTGCTGGCGGCCGGGACCGACGGGACCGACGGCCCGACCGACGCCGCCGGAGCGGTCGTCGACGGGGGAACGCTCGCGCGCGGGGACCGGGCCGGCCTGGATGCGGACGCGCACCTTAAGGACAATGACGCGTATTCCTATCTGCGCGCCAGCGGCGATCTGGTAACCACCGGCCCGACGCACACCAACGTGAACGACCTGCTGCTGGTCCTGGGGGAACCTTGAGCGAACAAGACCAAGAACCGATCGTTTCCCCGCAGCTGGTTAGCGGCCGCCTGCGCTGGCGCCCGGTGACGGGCGAGGCGATCGTGGCCGCGGGCCGGTTCGACTGGGTAGCCCTGGTGCGGCTGGTGATCCTGGCCGCCGCTGCGGTGGTGGCGTTCCTGGCGCTGCAGTGGCAGACCGGTGTCTACGAGAACGCGGCCCTCAACTCGGCCGCGATCCTGGCCCGGCAGGGGTCGGAGCGGTCGGCGCCGGCGCCCGACTACGGCCCCCTGCCGACGGTCTCGCCGCAGGAGCAGGCGCCGCCCACGCCGGCCGCGGCCGAACCGGCGCCCGCGGGCCCGGACCGAACACGCACGGCGTTCGAGCACGTGGTGCAGCCGGGCGAGACGCTGGACGAGATCGCGATCCGCTATTCGGTGAACCTGGAGGACCTGCTGCAGGCCAATCCCGGCATCGTGGACCCCGACCTGATCGTGGCGGGCGACACGATAACCATCGTTGCCTGACCCGCGCGCGCAGCGGCGCGAGCGCGGGCCCGGTCCGGCTGCCCGGCGGCAACCGGCGCGAACTTCGGATAATTGGCCGATTTTGAACGTGCCCTGCCTGTGACGGCGCCCCTGCCCGCGCGCCGGTAGCCGGAAAACCCCAAGGGTCATCAAACCTCCCGCGGCGAGCACCGGATTTGCCCATGGCCAGCGAACTTATCACCGCACCCGCCAACACCTGGCAACGCGTTGGCGGCAAGAGCGGCGGTACCGTATCGGCGATCGTGGCCGCTCCCGGCACCAGCGCCGAGCGGATCCTTTACGCCGGAACCATGTCGGGCGTGTACCGCTCGACCGACAACGGCCGGACCTGGACCGTCTCCAACGAGGGCCTTCAGAGCCCGTTCATCCAGAACCTGGCGATCGCCCTGGAACCGGGGTCGTCGCCGCGCCTTTTCGCCGCCGCCGCCGGGGTCGGCGGGTTCATGTCGTTCGGCGGCGTGAACTGGCGCCGGCTCGGTTTCTGGGGGGTTAAGCCCGAGATCGCCGCGTTCGCGGCCTCGCCGGACTTCGCGCGCGACCGCGCCGCCCTGACCGCGACGCTGACCGACGGCGTTTTCCGCACCGAAAACGCCGCCAAGACCTGGAACGCGGCCAATGCCGGTCTGCCCCAGGACGAGGACGGCGGCGAGGTGCTGGCCATCGCCTACTCGCCCGACTTCGCCTCCGATCAGCGCGCCTACTGCGCGGTCGCCGGCCACGGCCCCTACCGCTCCTCCGACGGCGGCCGCAACTGGATCGCGGCCGGCGCCGAGGGCGAGGACGGCCCCGCCAACGTCCAGGTGATCGCCCCCGCGCCGGTGGGGCGCACCGGGGCGGCGCTCTTCCTGGGCGACGAGGAAAGAGGGGTCTGGTACAGCCACGACGGCGGCCGAACCCTCGCCCGATCCGCGGGCGTCGAGGACGAATCCATCAACGCGCTGGCGGTCTCGCCCCGATTCGCTTCCGATTCGACCGTTTTCGCCGGCGCCGGCAACGGCGCCGTCTACCGCTCCCGCGACGCCGGCGAGAGCTTTGAAAAACTCTCCGATCCGGCCGACTCGGCCCCGGTCCTGGCGCTGCTGGCGCTGGCCGAGCCGGGCGGCAAGACCCTGCTGCTGGCCGGCACCTACGGCGCCGGCCTGGCCCGTTCCGACGACGAGGGCCAGAGCTGGTCCGATTCGGCCGACGGGATCCCCAGCCAGAACTGGCTGTGCTTTGCCATGGTTCCCGACTTCGCCACCCGCCCGGTGATGTTCGCGGGCGGTTCGCAGGGCGGGCTGTTCCGGTCCGATGACGGCGGGCGCGGATGGTCGGAGGCGGCTCCCGGGACCGAGGGGATACCGGTGTTCCAGATAGCGGCCTCGCCCCTGTTCGCCAGCGACGGGCGCGCGTTCGCGGCCACCGCGGCCGGACTGATGACGACAGCGGACGGCGGCGAGAGCTGGAAGCGCTCCGGTCAGGTCGAGGAGTCCGAGCTGCGCTGCGTGGACGTGTCCGGGGCCAGCGACGAAGCCTTCGCGGTCTTTGCCGGCGGGGTCGCGGGCAGGGGCTGGCTGAGCCGCGACAACGGCGCCGAGTTCGCCCGCCTGGACCACAATTTCCGCGGCGACACGGTCCTGGACGTGCAGTTCTCGCCCGACTTTGCCAACGACGAGATCATCGTCGTGGCCTCGTACGGGGTCGGGCGCGTGGTGGCCTCCTTGACCGAAAACGCCGGCACCACCTGGCGCCGCGTGGTCCGCCACCGCACCCACGCCGAATGGGCCAGCGTGGCCATCCCCGACGACTTCGACGCCATCGAGCGGCGCTCCTGGTCATTTGCGTCCCACAACCAGGTCTTCACGCCCGCGCGGCGATTCCGCAACGTCTGGTCGGGTTCGCGCCCCGCGCACCAGAACACGTCAGTGCTCGACCTGGCGATCGCGCCCGGTTACGCCGACGAAGCGCTGCTGTTCGCCGCCACCAGTTCCGGCGTGCGCCGCTCCGGCGACGGCGGCGGGACGTGGCACGCTATAAACGAGGGATTGGAAAACCGGTCGGTGCTGCAGGTGGCGCTGTCGCCCGATTTTGGGAACGACCGGATGGTCTACATACTGGCCATCGGCGGCGAGATCTGGTCCTATCGCGACGACCCCTCCTCGCTGAAATTCGAAGCACCCGACCAAACGGAATTGATCTATCGGCCCGATGGGATTGGCTAGACCGCGCCGACTTCTGCCGCGGCGGCGGCTACTGGGAGCCGCCGGGGGAGCATTCGCCGCCCTGCTGGCGGCCTGCGGCAGCGGCCCGGAGGGATCCCTCCCGCCGCTCAGTGACCAGCAGCGCGAGATCCTGGATTCTGCCGGATCGATCTCGTCCGAGCAGATCGAACTCTCGGCCAATTACCTGGCCGAGCAGACGGTGCGGCTGGGGTACGTGGCCTCCCCCTGGGGTGGGCGCAACGAGCACTACGTAAACGTGATTGCGGGCGCCAGCTCCTGGCAGGAGCTCTACCCGCGTCTCCAGGAGGACCGGATCCAGACCAACCCGGCCGAGAACCTGGGCATCGCCGAAACCTTGAGCACGCTCTCCACCGAAGCCAGGCCCGATCTGGTCCTTTTCCCCGGCAGCAATCTGGCCGAACTGCAGCGCGCCGGGCTCCTGATCGAACTGGACAAGGCGGGCGGCGCCGAGTCGCTGCTGCGGCCCGACATGTACTGGGGTCAGACCCTGGCCGCCGGGCAGGTCCACGGCCGACAGCTGGCGATCCCGGTGATGCTGGGTCCGTGGATGATGATGTGCGAGCTGGGCCTGCTCGGCAGCGTGGGCGTCGATCCACCCGTCGACCGCCCCTGGGCGGCGCAGGACTTTCTGACCAACGTGGCCCGCCTCACGCACCCGTCGGCGAGTCCGACCGACCCCGGCGCGTTCGGTTTCCTGCAACTCGTTTCCACATCCGCGAGCTCGGATTCGCTGCCGCCCTCGTGGGTTTGGATGCTCTCGATGGGGGCCGGCCTGCCGACGCTTGAGGGCGGCGAGGACCGGCTGCAGTCGGCCGAGGCGCTGTCGGCCTACGAACTCATGTACTCGCTGGTGCACGAACAGCGCAGCGCGGTCTCGTTCGACGGCCGGACCGGACGCGGTCTGCGCGGAACGATGTTCGAAAACGCCAACGCGATGGTTTCCTACCCGTTCAACAGCGGCTGGCTGGCCCAGTTCTGGCGCGCCTCCACGCGGGGCGAGATGCAACTGGCCCACCTGCCGGCCGGGCCGCGCCATTACACCCCGGTCGAGATGCACATGATGCTTGGGGTGCTCAGTTCGGCCAGGGACCAGGAGGCGGCGGTGGCCAGCCTGCAGGCGGTCGTTCGGACCGCCGGGCTTTCGGTCATGCCGACCGCGCTGCGGTCCGATCTTTCGAACGCGGCCGCGGTGATGCCGCGCATGACCGGCGAGGACGTGGACTTCCTGGGAACCGCGCTGGCCGACGCCGAGCCCCTGATGCTGCCGCGCGCGGAGCGCGACGTACTGCGCCGCAACCTGGACCTGGGGATCATGGTCCGGCGCGAGAACGCCGAAACCGCCGCCAGCGCGGCGTTCTCGGCCCTCTCCGAACACCGCTTCAACAACGGCTGATTCCCGGCGCCGCAGGAATCGCGGCTCGAACCAGCCGCCCGGCTTATCGGCGATTCTTCGGGCCCGTAGCGGCCCTCGTCACCCAATTGGGACAACCAGAAGGCGTCGCGGCCTTCGCCGTCCTCCAGCCTGATAACTGGCGGTCCAGATCGCCCTCCGGCAGGCCAGCTGCCGGGTCGGCGCGCCCCGGGCGCCTGCCGTTGCGGCTGCGCGGAACCTCACTTTGGTCTCCGCGGGAAGGGACCCGGGGCCCGGGCGCATCGCGATCACCCCGCAGCGCCGGTTCGGCGCCCGGCACTTAAAGCTGAGGAGCAGTTTCCGGGATCAAGCCGACGTCGACCCGGTTGCCATTTCAGAAGTCAAGGCCCGGAATGAATCGGATCCTGGCGAGCAGCTCCCCCTCGGTCCGGCTCCTGAAAGATGATCGACGCCTCCGGGACGCAGAGCCGTGCGGAGTCGCGGCGCTGACCGTGGCGACATCGGATTCCGCTGGTGCGTGCTGGAACGCATTTCGGCCCGCTGCGAGCGGGTCGTGGCTGGCGGCCCCAATCCCACGATCCCGATGTACGCGACGGAAAGCTTCAGAACCAGACCCTGTACGGGGTCGAGGGTGCGCAGCCGGCAGGCACCTTCTAGAGTTGCGACATCGCGTCCATGCGCAAAATTCGGGCAAACGGCACGGAGGAGAACGCATTGGTAACCCGGCGGCCTGCAGAAGAGATCGCCCGCCTTGGAGAACGAATCTTCGAGCGCGATATTCGCCACGAAGTTGAAGATCTCGACGACTGGGACATAGTCGCCATTGATGTCGAAACCGGCAAGTGGACGGTCGCCGGGAGCGAGCTCGGAGCCTGGAGGAGCCTGCGCGAGCACCAATCGGACGCGATCAATGTCTGGATGCGGAAGGTCGGCTCCCGCGCAATTGGGCATATGGGAGGCCGCTCCTTGTTGAGCGGGTGGTGAACAACGGTGCCGTCAAAGCAAACTTCGAGTCCATCGTCGCGCTCGACCTCCGCGGCCCGGCAGGCCGGGTTCGGCGCGTTCATGCCGATTCGGATTCGGGATTCAGCGAATTCAAATCGCTACCTCCGGCGGTTCTGACGCAGTTGGGATTGGCCTTCACGAGTGCACGATCCGTGATGCTCGCTGACGGCAGCGAAGTGGCAACCCGTAGAAGAGCGGCTTGCCCCCGCGGTTCTTCTGGCACTCTGGCGTCCGCGAGGATTCGAATCAGGTTCTAACTGCGAGCGAGCCGACCGCCTCTAGGAGCCTGCGCCGCAGAAAAATCCCAAGGAGTGACGGCCGGGATTTCTGGACACTGCGGCGAGAATGAAAAAGCTCGTTTGCACCCCTGATTTTGCGCCAGGCCGGTCCAGTGCCCACCACCTTCCGCCCGTACCATCCGAACCAGCCGATGATGATGCCGCCGGACCTCAGGGACTGGCTGCCCAGCGGGCATCTGGCCTTCCAGATATCGGACCTGGTCGACAGCATGGACCTTGCAGCCTTCTACACCCCCTACGAGGGCGACGGGCGTCGCAACCGCCCCTACGAACCGGCGATGATGGTCAAGGTTCTCCTCTACGGCTACTCGGTCGGGGTCTTCTCCTCGCGCAAGATCGCCCAACGCCTGCGCGAGGACGTGGCCTTCCGCTTCCTGGCCGCCTCCGACCGACTGCCCGCCCACCGCACCATCTGCGAGTTCCGGCGCCGCCACTTGAAGGACTTCGGGGACCTGTTCGTGCAGGTGGTGAAGATCGCGGCCGAGATGGGTCTGACCAAACTCGGCACCCTGGCCGTGGACGCAAGCAAGGTCAGGGCCTGCGCCTCCAAGCGCAAGGCGATGACCTACGAGCGCATGCAGGCCGAAGAGCTGCGCCTGCGCGGGGAGATCAACCAACTGCTGGAGCGGGCCGAGCGGGCCGACGCCGCAGAGGACGAACGCTACGGAGAGGACTCGGACGGCGACGACACCCCGGACGAGCTAAAGCGCCGCCGGAGCCGGCTTGCAAAGATCGAGCAGGCCAAGGCGCGGCTGGAGCAGCAGGCGATGGCGTTTGATAACGACCGCGGCCGCAAACCCGGCCAGCGGCGCAACCCCCGGGGCGGCAGCCCCTACAAGCGCGCCTACGGGGAGCCCGATCCGAAGGCCCAGCACAACTTCACCGACCCCGAGTCCTCAATCATGAAGACCTCGACCGAGGGCTACCAGCAGGCCTACAACGCCCAGGCGGCGGTGGACTCGGAGTCGCGCCTGATCGTGGCCGCCGAAGTCTCGGCCCGCTCCGCCGACGCCGGACAGCTCCTGCCGATGATCGAGAAGGCCGAGCGCAACGTCGGCCGCCGCCCCGACATCGTCCTGGCCGACGCCGGCTACGCCTCCGAGGACGACTTCAAGGCGCTCGAGGGCATGGCGATCGACGCCTACGTCTCGCTGGGCCGGGAAGGCAGGAAGCCCCCGGAGCAGCTCGCTCCGGCCCGCCGTCGCATGGCGCAAAAGCTGGGGACCCCGGAGGGCAGGCGGACGTACGCTAACCGCAAGCACATCGCCGAACCCCCGTTCGGCTGGATCAAGCAGGTGCTGGGCTTCAGGCGCTTCAGCTTCCGCGGCCTGGAGAAGGTGCGCGGGGAGTGGGACCTGGTCTGTCTTGCGCTCAACGCCCGCCGGATCGGTGCGTCCCGCGCATGAGATATCCGGGCAGATCCCTGCATGTCGGGGCGGAATCGGGCCGAATCGGGTCCGAGCACGCCCGATTGGCGGTCAGCCGGGCCAAATTGGCGTCGATGCGCGCGTCGTCGCGCCGTGGCGCGTCAGAAAAATCGACGGTCAGCCGGTCGGCGGTGTCACGGCGCGGTTCCTGTGGCGCAGGCTCCTAGGTGCTACTCGTTGGCCCGAATGAGAACGCGGCCCCCGTGCTTGACATCGATGTTCAGGTTGTGCCTGTCGAGCAGAAGCATGCCCACGAGCGGAGTGGAGTCGGCCTCGTCGATCAGCACATTCCTGGGCTCGCCATTCCAGTGCACCGTGGCGTCGTATGCATTAAAGGAGACTTCGCTGCCGTCGGCCAGCGTTGCCTCACTGGTGCCCTTGAAGGGAAGCCCCAACTCTGCCACGAGCGAGGGCGGCAGGGACAGGAATCCCGTGAAACCGGTGTCCACCACTGCCTCGATATCACGTGCCTCTCCCTCCGGGCCTTGCACTGCAATGGGGATTACTGCCTCGTAGGCGGCGTTGACAGCGCCCTCGATCACTCCGTCGTCGACCAGGGCCTACCCCCGAAATGATGCAGCGTCCGATGCCCGACCCGAAGTAGGAAAACGTCCAGCGCCTCGGGATGTTGCGCCCGGAGCGCATTCGCTGCGGAGAGCGCATCGTCGCGCATGACCCAGGTTGCACTGTCCACGTCGATGGCGACGTACTCCCCGTGGTGGCCGGATTCGACCTGCGCCTTGATATCCCGCTCGTAAATCTCCCGCCCAAGGCGGGTGGTTTCTTCCTTGGGCCTGCGCTCGCGGGTGGGAGTCCCTAAGTTCGTCATTCGTCGTCCTTTGCCGGCGCCCGTCCACATCCGACTATATGAAGGCGGGAACACCCGGGCGTCATAGCAATCAGCGCTCACCGATGCCTGCGACCGGCTGTATGGCGCCGCTTGACCAGAGCGGATTGAGCTCGAAGATCGTCGTAACCCATGATCGAGGATTCCTCGCTGCGCCTCGAAGCACCTTCTCGCATCAGGGCACTTCTAATGCCGCCAATCCGCAAACGCGCCCGTTGCGGGAAGAATGTGGCCAAATGCGCCGAGTTGACCCGCAGGACCAGGTAGACCCTGGGCCTACCAAGCGGATAGAACGCGGACGTGAACGTGCTGTCTTGGCCCGCGCATCAGAATTCCATTCCGTCGCTTCACGGGGTTTACCTGCCGTGCGGACCCTTGGATTCCGTCCCGGAACCCGGTGGAGCGCCCCAACACGTTTTCGAAGGTTAACTCACGCCCAGGCGACGTAGCTCCAGCTGCCGAAGATGGCCAGCACGACGACCGCCGCCATCACCAGCGAAACAAATCCCCACGGAACGGTCATCCGGGGCCGTTTAATTGGAGGTCGCTTCAGGGGGTCGTACATGTTCGGCGCGGAGTCGCTAAAGGGTTTCCCAAATCATAAATCGGGGTTGGTTGCGATCGCGCCCGACCCGGCGCCCGCAACCGGCCAAAATGTTAGGATTTACCGGCGCAAGGTCCGGCTTCTGAGGATTGCTGTGCGGCCGTGCGGGTGGTAAAGGTCGCGGCGCTGGCGCTCGAGTTTGGCTTCATAGTCGGAGCATTCCTGATAGCCGGAATACAAATCGGCGGATGGCTGGATGACCAGCTGTCCAGCCGTCCGATCTTCCTGACCGCGGGCGTCCTGCTGGGCTTGCTGGCCAGCTTCTCGGTTTTCTGGCGAATCTACCGCTGGCAATCCGACTGAACCAAGGCCGACCGACTTGCTGCCCGAATTCGTACTTCCCGCCGAACCGATCTGCGAGGAGTGTCACTTCTCGCTCCTGGGGGACGGGGTGGCCCGCCCCTACGGCGAATTCGTGATCACCAACTCGATGGTGATCATGTTCGTGGTCATGGCGTTCATGCTCCTGGTGGCGCTCGTGATGCGTTCCCGGATCGGAATCCTCCCTTCCGGACTGCAGTCGATCATCGAGGTCACCTACGACCAGATCGGCGCCGCCACGCGTTCGGCGCTGGGGCGGTTCACCGATCCGCGGCTGCCGCTGCTGATGGGGTTCTTCACCTTCATCCTGCTGGCCAACTGGTTCTCGCTTCTGCCCTTCGTGGGCACCATCGGCTATTTCCACGAGCATCACGGCCACGAGGTGCTCGTGCCCTTCCTGCGGCCGGCCACCGCCGACATAAACATGACCCTGGCCCTGGCCCTGGTCGCATTCATACTCATTCACTCGACCGGTATCGCCGCGCACGGCCTGACCGGTCACTTAAAGGAAGTGGCCCAGAACTCCTGGCTGCTGGCGCCGATCTTCGTACTGATCGAACTGTTCGTGATCGTCTCGCTCTCTTTCCGGCTTTTCGGCAACCTCTTTGCCGGCGAAGTGCTGCTGGGACTCTCTGCCACCTACATGCCGGTGATCGGCGTGATTTTCCTGCTGCTCGAATTGCTCTTCGGCCTGATCCAGGCGCTGGTGTTTGCGATATTGACTTTGAGCTTCACCGGCGTGGCGATTGGATCCGATGCCGAGGCGGAGCATCATTGAGCCGCAAACTCAACCCAAATGCGCGTAAGCGTTCAGCCACCTTAACTGCTTAAGGAAAGGTACCGCACATGGAATATGGACCCATCGGAGCCGGTCTGGCGATCGGTTTGGCCGGGATCGGTTCGGGCATCGGTCTCGGGCTAGGCACCGCGGCCGCTATGTCGGCCCTGGGCCGCAACCCCGAGGCGGAAAACACGGTCCGACCGAACATGATCGTGGCCCTCGGCCTCACCGAAGCGATCGGGATCTACGGGTTCCTGATCGGACTATTTCTCGCCCTCGGACTCGGCGGTTAGACCCGCAGCGAGGCGACGCCAACATCAGACCAACTGCCGAATGCGTGCAGGGGAGGCCGTTAAAGACAAGTGATCGAGCTATTTGAGGGCGTGGGGATCCTATTCCCCAACCTGCTGTTCCAGCTCATCACGTTCCTGCTGTTTGTATGGGTCCTGAACCGGCTGCTGTTCAAGCCGATCGGGAAGGCGCTCAGCGAGCGGCGCGAACGCATCGCCGGCGACCTGGACCAGGCCGCCGAACTCCGCGAGCAGGCCCGGGCCGAACAGGACCGGTTCCAGGCCGAGCTGCGCGAGCAGCAGGCCGAGGCCCAGCGGATGCGCCAGGAAATGGCCGCCCGCCTGGCCGAGCTGGAAGAACAGCAGATGCAGGCCGCCCGCGAAGCCGCCGCCCGGATTCGGGCCGAGGCCCAGCAGGAATCCGAGCGTCTGCGCGAGCAGGCCCTGGCGTCCGCCCAGGGCGAGCTGGCCGAGCTGGTCTCGCAGGCGACCACCAAGGTGCTGGGACGGGCGATCGACGACGAGGAACAAGCGCGGCTGGTCGATGAAGCGATCGCCGAGATCGGCGGCCGGTCGAGTTGATTCGGGACCGTCATTCGGCGCGCCGGCTGGTGCGCTCGTATGTCGACGCGGTGATCGCCGACGCGCGCGCCAGCTCCAGCTGGCTCGCCTGGGACGACGACCTGGCGGTGCTGGGCCGCATCGGCGCCGACCGCGATTTCTCGGCGGCGCTCTCCGAACGCGCCGGCCAACCCGGCCAGGTGCAGGACCTTCTGGAGGGAATCTGCGGCGAGCGCGGAATCGCGCTGGCGCAGGTCCTGGCCGGAGCGGGCCACCTCCAGCTGCTGGAAGGCATAAGGGACCGGTTTCAGCGCCGGTCCAGCATCGAAGGTCCGCTGGACCGGGTGCAGATTACCTCGGCCCAGGCGCTGCCGTCGGCGCAGGTGGAGGAGCTGACCTCGCAACTTGCCCGCGAGGGCCGCGAAGTGGTCCTGCAGACGCGCGTGGACCCCGACCTGATCGGCGGCGTCGTGGTGCGACTGGGCGACTGGCGCTACGACTTCTCAATTCGCTCACGCTTACAAGCCCTTCGGCGATCCATCAACTGACACGGAATCGATAAAGCAACATGGCCCAATCTCCGCAAGACATCGCCGCGCTGCTGCGGCAGCGCATCCAGGACCTGGATCCCTCGACCGACGCGGCCAACGTCGGGACGGTCGTGGAAGCCGGCGACGGGATCGCCCGCATCCACGGGCTCTCGCAGGCCCTGGCCGGCGAGCTGGTCGAGTTCCCCGGCAACGTGCTCGGGATGGCGCTCAACCTTGAAGAAGACTCGGTCGGGGCGGTCCTGCTGGGCGAGTTCGGCCACATCCGCGAGGGCGACGAGGTCCGCGCGACCGGCCGGGTGGCCCAGGTACCGGTCGGCGAAGCGCTTCTGGGGCGGGTGGTCTCGGCGGTCGGCGAGCCGATCGACGACCGGGGCCCGATCGCCACCGAGGAATTCGACGTGATCGAGAAAGTGGCCCCGGGCGTTACCGCCCGCGCCAACGTCGACACCCCGCTGCAGACCGGGATCCGGGCGATCGACTCGATGATCCCGATCGGGCGCGGACAGCGCGAACTCATCATCGGCGACCGCCAGATCGGCAAGACCGCGGTCGCGATCGACGCGATCATCAACCAGCGCGACACCGGCGTCAAGTGCATCTACGTCGCGGTCGGCCAGAAGGCCGGTCAGGTCGCCCAGGTCCGGGCGGTGCTGGAACAGCACAACTCGATGGACCACAGCGTGATCGTCGCCGCCACCGCCTCCGACCCGGCCGGGATGCAGTACATCGCCCCGTTCGTGGGCTGCACCATCGGCGAGTACTTCCGCGACCGCGGCCAGGACGCCCTCGTCATCTACGACGACCTGACCAAGCACGCCTGGGCCTACCGCCAGATCTCGCTGCTGCTGCGCCGCCCGCCGGGCCGCGAAGCCTACCCCGGCGACATCTTCTACCTCCACTCCCGGCTGCTCGAACGGGCCGCGCGGATGAGCGAAGCCGAGGGCGGCGGGTCGCTGACCTCGCTGCCGATCATCGAGACCCAGGAAGGGGACCTTACCACCTACGTCCCCACCAACGTGATCTCGATCACCGACGGTCAGATCTATCTTGAGCCGAGCCTGTTCAACGCCGGCAACCGGCCCGCGATCAACGCCGGCCTCTCGGTCTCGCGCGTCGGCGGCGACGCCCAACTGCGGAGCATGCGCTCGGTGGCCGGCGGGCTGCGGCTGGCCCTGGCCCAGTACCGGGAAGTGGCCGCGTTCGCCCAGTTCGGGTCCGACCTCGACCCGGCCACCCAGCAGCAGCTCACCCGCGGCCAGCGTCTGCTCGAAATCCTCAAGCAGGACCAGTACCAGCCCCAGTCGGTGGTCGACCAGGTCATATCGCTCCGGGCCGGGACCTCCGGCCAGGCCGACTCGGTCGATGTCGACGACGTCCGCCGCTTCATCGCCGAACTGATCGAGCACCTGCACGCCGGCAAGGCCGACCTGGTGGGGGCGATCGCCTCCAGCGGCCGCATCGAGGACGAGCAGATGGCCGAACTGGACGAGGCCATTTCCGCCTTCGCCGCCACCGGGTTCATGGCCGGGGCGGACGGCTAGGAAACCGCCCGATGGCAAGCCTGCGCGACATCCGCACCCGGATCAACGGGGTCGACGCCACCCGCCAGATCACGCGGGCCATGCAGCTGGTCGCCACCTCGAAGATGTTCAAGGCCCAGGAGGCCGTGCGACGCAGCCAGGCCTACGCCGACACGATCCGCCGGATGGTGGCCGGGCTTTCGGCCGCCGATCCCGACCTGGTCGGCTCCCACCCCCTGATGCGGCCGGCCGACCCTTCCGGCCGGACGGCGCTGGTGGCGTTCACCACCAACCGCGGCCTGGTTGGGGCGCTCAACACCAACGTCTCGCGGGTGACGCTCGAGCGCGCCCGCGACCTGTCCTCCGAACACGCCGACTCGGACCGGGCCCTGATCGCGATCGGGCGCGTCGGGGTGCGCATGATGGGCAGCTCGCTGCCGATCCACGCCCAGTTCACCGAATTCCCCGACCAGCCCGGCGCCGACGACGTCCGCGCGCTGGCCACGATGCTGGTCGAGGGATACGCCAACTCCGAGTTCGACGCGGTCGAGATCGTCTACCCGCGGTTCGTCAACACGGTCTCGCAGTCGCCGGTCGCCGAGCGCCTCTTCCCGCTGCGCGAGCTCCAGGAAGGGGCCGCCGCCCACAACCTCCAGTACATCTACGAACCCTCGCGCCCGGCGACGCTGGACGCGCTGCTGCCGCGCTTCGTCGAGTCGCGGCTGCTCCAGATCGCGCTCAACGCGGCCGCCAGCGAACACTCGGCCCGGATGGTGGCGATGCGCAACGCGACCGAGAACGCCAACGAACTCATCGACTCACTGACGCTGACCTACAACCGACAGCGCCAGGGAGCGATCACCAGCGAAATGATCGACATCGCCTCGGGCGCCAACGCCCAGGCCAGCTGACCCGAATCCACACCCGCTAACCGCAGAACCCAAAAAAAGAGGACCAACATGGCTAACGGCACAATCGCCCAAATCATCGGTGCGGTCGTCGACGTCGAATTCGATTCCCAGTCGATGCCCGGCATCTACAACGCCCTAACGGTCGAATCGGGCGCCGGCGAAAAGATCGTCATGGAAGTCCAGCAGCACGTGGGGAACAACTGGGTGCGCTGCATCTCGATGCGCCCCACCGAGGGCCTGCGGCGGGGACTTCCGGTCGAGGACACCGGCGGTCCGATATCGGTCCCGGTCGGCCCCGACACGCTGGGGCGGGTCTTCGACGTGGTCGGCGAGCCGATCGACGAGCAGGGCCCCTGCAACGCCGAAAACCAGTACCCGATCCACCGTCCGGCCCCCAAGGTCGCCGACCAGGCCACCTCGACCGAGATGTTCGCCACCGGGCTCAAGGTGATCGACCTGGTCGCCCCGTTCACGCGCGGAGGGAAGACCGGCATCTTCGGCGGCGCCGGCGTCGGCAAGACGGTCACGATCATGGAGCTGATCAACAACGTCGCCAAGGAATACGGCGGCTACTCGGTCTTCTGCGGCGTCGGCGAGCGCACCCGCGAGGGGACCCAGCTGATCGGCGAGATGCAGGAATCGGGCGTGATGGGCAACACCGTGATGGTGTTCGGCCAGATGAACGAATCGCCCGGCGCGCGCCTGCGCGTGGCCCTGGCCGGCCTTTCGATGGCCGAATACTTCCGCGACGAGGAAAACCAGGACCTGCTGCTGTTCATCGACAACATCTTCCGGTTCTCGATGGCCGGTTCGGAGGTCTCGGCGCTGCTGGGCCGGATGCCCTCGGCGGTCGGCTACCAGCCGACGCTGGGATCGGAGATGGGCCAGCTGCAGGAACGGATCACCTCCACGACCAAGGGGTCGATCACATCGCTGCAGGCGATCTACGTCCCGGCCGACGACTACACCGACCCGGCCCCGGTGACCACGTTCTCGCACCTGGACGCCACCATCCGGCTGGAGCGCTCGATCGTGGACCGCGGCATCTACCCGGCGGTGGACCCGCTCACCTCGACCTCGCGGATCCTTGACCCGAACATCGTCGGCGAGGACCACTACCGGGTCGCCCGGTCGGTGCAGCAGGTCCTGCAGCGCTACAAGGACCTGCAGGACATCATCGCGATCCTGGGCATCGAGGAACTCTCCGACGAGGACCGCCTGGTGGTCGCCCGCGCCCGCCGGATCGAGCGCTTCCTCTCGCAGCCGATGAACGTGGCCGAGGTGTTCACCGGTCTCGAGGGACGCACCATCGCGATCGAGGACACCGTCCGCGGTTTCGACGCGATCCTCTCCGGCGCCCACGACGATCTGCCCGAGCAGGCCTTCTACATGGTCGGCACCATCGAAGAAGCGGTGGCCAAGGCCGAGCAGATGGCCGCCAGCGCCTAGCCCCGACTCGCACCTACCAACGGAGGTTGCCGCATTGGATCAGCACAAGCTGACCGTCGAGCTGATCACCCCGGAGCGGTCCCTGATCACCGAGACCGAGGTCGACCAGCTGGTCGCGCCGAGCGTCGACGGCGAAGTGACGATCCTGCCGCGGCACGCCCCGCTTTTGACGATCCTGGACCCCGGCATCGTGCTGGTGCGGCGCGACGGATCCGACGAGGTCCTGGCGGTAAGCGGCGGGTTTTTGCAGGTGCAGGAAAATCGGGTAACGATATTGGCTGACGCGTCGGAGCGTTCCGACGAGGTCGACCGCGAGCGGGCCGAGCGTGCCCGCGCCGCGGCCGAACAACAGATCTCCGAAGCCCCAGACTTCGATTCGATGCTTGAGGCTCGGATTCGACTGATGCGGGCGCTCTCGCGGCTGCGGGCCGCCGAACGGGGTTCGCGTTAAGCCGGATATCGGGAGCAATTCCCGGAGAGCGAGGCGGGCGGTAGTGGCGACGCGGTTGCAGGGGCTGGAGCGGCCGGTTGCGAGCCATTACAGGATCGGCGGCGGCGAAAACCGCCTCCAGGGCGTGTTCAGCGTCCCGGGCGCCAAGAACGCGATCCTGCCGATGATGTCGGCAACCCTGCTGACCGAGGAGACCTGCCACCTGACCAACGTGCCCGCGATCGGGGACGTGGAGGCGATGGTGGAGCTCCTTCGCCAGTTGGGCGCCGAGGTCGAGCACGACCGGTCCGGGCGGCGCCTGACGATCACGGCCGCCAACATCGATTCCTTCGAGCCCGATCCCGATCTCGTGTCCGGGATGCGGGCCTCGTTCCTGGTGACCGGACCGCTCCTGGCGCGCTTCGGCCGGGTCGTGGTCGCCCAGCCCGGCGGATGCGAGATCGGCTCCCGCCCGGTGAACGTAGACATCGACGGGTTCCTGCGCATGGGGGCCCGGGTCGACCGGTTCGAGGGCGGCTACGACGTGACCGCCGGGACGCTGCGCGGGCACCGGATCTACCTTGACTACCCGTCCCACACCGGCACCGAAAACCTGATCATGGGCGCGAGCCTGGCCGAGGGCGTGACGGTTATCGTCAACGCCTCGCGCGAGCCCGAGGTCCTGCACCTGTGCGGCTTTCTGCGCGCGATGGGGGCCGACATACGCGGCGCCGGCACGAGCGTGATCTCGGTGCACGGGCGGCGCCGCCTCTTCGGGGCCGGTTACCGGACCATGCCCGACCGCATGGTGGCCGGAACGATCGCCATCGCCACCGCCGCCTGCGGCGGCGAGGTCCTGCTCGACGACATCGTCCGCGACGACCTGGAGCCGGTTCTGCTCAAGCTGGAGGAGATCGGGGTGGACGTTTTCTACGAGGGCGACTCGGTCGTGATCGCCTCCGACCGCAATCTCCGCGCGGTCGAGGTCCAGAGCATGCCGCATCCGGGTTTTCCGACCGACAAGCAGGCCGAAATGGGGGCCCTGCTCACCCAGGCCAGCGGCCGGAGCGCCATTTCCGACCGGGTCTTCGAGAACCGGTTCGGGTACCTGGACGGCCTGGAGCGCCTGGGGGCCGAGATCGACCGCCACGATTCGCGCGCCCTGATCTCGGGGCCGCAGCGGCTGCGCGGCGCGCACGTGCCGCTCGAGCGCGACCTGCGGGCCGGGGCCGCCCTGACGATCGCGGCCCTGGTGGCCGAGGGCCCGTCGGTGCTCTCCGGGGTCTCGTTCATCGACCGCGGCTACGAGGACCTGGCCGGCGACCTGGCCGCGCTGGGGGCCGACATCCAGGCCGCCTGCCCGTGAACCGAAGGCCCCGCGGGGCGACGCGGTGATCGGCACCCGCAAGCTCGGGATCGACCTGGGCACGGTCAACGTCGTCGTCTACGCGCAGGGGCGCGGGATCGTCCTGCGCGAGCCGTCGGTGGCGGCGGTGAGCAAGCCGGGCCGCCAGATCGTGGCGGTCGGGTCCAGCGCCTACGACATGGTCGGGCGCACCCCGGACCGGATCGAGATCTCGAATCCGCTGCGCGACGGGGTGATCGCCGACTACGTGGTCACCGAGGCGCTGCTCTCATACTTCGTGCGGCGCGCCTGCGGCCGGCTGCGGGTGCTGCAGCCCGACGTGGTGATCTCGGTCCCGGCCGAGGCCACCGGCGTGGAGCGGCGCGCGGTGCGCGAGGCCGCCCTGGCGGCGGGCTGCCGCTCCAGCGTGCTGATCGCCGAGTCGCTGGCGGCGGCGCTGGGCGCGCGGCTGCCGGTCCAGGAACCGTTCGGCAGCATGATCGTCAACGTCGGCGGGGGCACCGCCGAGATAGCGATCCTTTCGCTCTCCGGCATCGTCGCCTCGCGTTCGCTGCGGGTGGCCAGCATCGCCTTCGACGAGGCGATCATCACCTACCTGCGCCGGCAGTTCAACTTCCTGATCGGCAACCGCACCGCCGAGCACCTGAAGATGACGATCGGGTCGGCCACCGCCCCGGCCGGGGGCGAAGTGGTCGACATAAAGGGGCTGGACATGGAGACCGGGCTGCCGAGCAGCATGCAGATCCAGTCGTTCCAGGTCCATGAGGCGCTCAGCGATCCGCTGGCCGAGCTGGTCCGCGGCGTCAAATCGGTGCTGGAGCAGGCGCCGCCCGAAATCGCCGCCGACATCGTCGACAACGGGATAGTGCTCTCCGGCGGCGGCTGCCTGCTGAGCGAACTCGACACCCTGATCTCGGTCGAAACCGGCATACCGTGTTTCAGGGCCGAGCACCCGCTGCTGTGCGTGGCCCTGGGAACCGGGGTCGCGCTGGAGCGGTTCGAACTGATTCGTCGCATTTCCGAATTCGATTGACGAGGCCGACGCCATGGACTTCAAGATCCTTCAGACCTACCCGATGCCGGAGGCCGAACTTGCGCAGTTGCGCGAATTCGGCCGGATCAAGCTGGTCTACACCACCGACGTCGAGGTCCTAAAGCGCGAGGCCCGCGACGCGCAGGTGATCGTCTGCGGGACCGAACCGATCACCGCCGAAGTCATCGCGGCCGCCAAGGACCTTAAGGCCATCGACCGTTTCGGGGCCGGCTACGACAACATCGACGTGGCGGCGGCCACGGCCCGGAACATCCCGATCTTCTTCTCGCCCAAGGTCAACGCCCAGACGGTGGCCGAACACACCGTCGCCCTGATGCTGGCCGACCAGCTGCAACGTCGCCCGCGGCGACCGCTCGGTGCGGGTCGAGGGATTTGCGATGCGGCCGCGCGTGCTCGGCCGCGAGATCGGCTCCAAGACCCTGGGCTTGGTCGGTTTCGGCGAGATCGGCTCGCGGGTGGCGCGGATCTGCCAGCACGGTCTGGGCATGAAGCTGCTGGTCAACACCGCCAACCCGGACCCCCGGCGGCTCGCCGACGCCGGGGTCGAGGGACGGTTCGTGGGACTCGAGGAGCTGATGGCCGAATCGGACGTGGTGACGCTGCACGCGATCCTTAAGGCCTCGACCGAGGGATTGATCTCGCGGTCGCTGATCGACCGGATGAAGCCCACCGCGTTCCTGGTCAACACCTCCCGCGGCGCGCTGCTTGACGAGCAGGCGCTGATCGACGCCCTTGACGAGGGCCGCATCGCCGGGGCCGGGCTCGACGTGTTCACGATCGAGCCGCCGGAGCCGGATAATCCGCTGCTGAAGATGGAGCAGGTCGCCCTCACTCCGCACATCGCCTCCAACTCGCACGAGTCCTTCCACCGCATCGGCGCTCTCTGCCACTCCTCGACGGCCGAATTCCTGCGCGGCGGAAGACCGGCGGCGATCGTGAATCCGGAGGTCTACGACCGCCTATAGGCCGCGGCGCTCGGCCGCGCCGGCGCCTGCCGGGGAACATTGAGCATGCTCGACCGAATTGCCTCCGCGACGCTGGCGGCGCTTGCCGAGCGCGACGTCGGCCTCTCGCTCGCCCTGGCCGGCGGCGGCTCGACCGCGCTGGCCGCGCTCGCCGGCCGCCAGGGGGCCTCGGCGGTGCTGATTTCGGGCCGGCTGGCCTATTCGCGCAGAGCCGCCCTTGCGCTGCGCGGCGAAGCCGGCGCCGACGGGTTCTGCTCGGCCGAGGCGGCGATGGACCTGGCCCTGGCCGCGCTCGATTCGGCGACAGCGCTCGATGACCGGCCCCGCGAGCAGCGAATCGGCTTGGGGGTCGCCTCGGCCCTGGCCACAGTCCCGGCGCGGGCCGGGCGCGACCGGGCCCACCTGGCGGTGGCCGGCGCCGGTCCGGCCCGCGGGTGGCGCCTTGACCTGGATTGCTGGCCGCGTGACCGCGACCGCCAGGAGGCCCTCACCGGCGCGGCCGCGCTGCTGGCGGCCTGGCGCGGCGCCGGCTGCGGACCCGGCGAACCGGACGGGCCGGCCGGGCTGGTCGAGGCCATGAGCGGCGATGTTCCGGGCCCGGACTACTGGATCGACCGGGCGGCGTGCGGCCGGATCGCCTGGGCGCGCTGCGATCCGGACGGCAACTGGTCGGGGCCGGGCGCCGCGCCGGCCGCCGTCCTGGCCGGGTCGTTCGATCCGCTGCACGAGGGTCACCTCGGACTGGCCGCCGCCGCCGCGGCCCACCTGGGCGCCCCGGTCGAGCTGGAGCTCTCGCTCCGCAACGTCGACAAGCAGCCGCTCGACCTTGCCGAGGCCGGCCGGCGCGTTGCCGCCGTCTCCGGAAAGGCGCCGCTGGTGATCGATTCGGCCGCCACGTTCGTGGAAAAGTCGGCGCTGTTCCCCGGCGCGGTGTTCGTCATCGGGGCCGATACCGCGGTCCGGGTCGTCGACCCCGGGTACTACGGCGGCGACGCCGGGGCGATGCGGGCCGGCCTGGATGGGATCCGCGGGAACGGATGCCGGTTCCTGGTCTCGGGCCGGGAGATCGAGGGCCACTACGTCGGATTCGAGCAGCTGGACCTTGCGGCCGCGCCCGACCTGTTCAGGGAATTGCCGGAGAGCGCCTTCCGGCTCGATATCTCTTCGAGCCAGATCCGCGACGGCGCCGGTCCGCCGCGGTAGCGTCCGAGCCCCGATTCAGGCGATAGCCAGCCGGACCAGGACCGCCGCGCCCAGCAGCACCCTGTACAGGCAGAATCCGGCGACCCCGGAACGGGCGATCAGGCCCGGGAGCGCGCGCGCGACCAGGTAGCCCGAGCCGGCGGCGCTGAGGATTCCGACCGCGTAGAGGGATAAGTCCGCGCCGCCGAATTCCGGGCTCTCAAGCAGCCCCGGCAGGCGGTAGATCGCGGCCCCGACTACGATCGGGGCCATCAGCAGGAAGGCGAATTCGATCGCCCCGCGGCGGTCCATCCCCAGGAAGCGGGCGACGCTGAAGATCGCCCCCGAGCGCGAGACCCCCGGCACCAGCGCCAGCACCTGCGCCGTCCCGGCCAGGACCAGGTTGCGAAAGCCGGACCGATCGGGACTGGCGGGCGTGCGGTCGGCCAGGTACATCAGAAGGCCTCCGACAATAAGCACCGCGGCGACCAGGGCCGGCTCGCGGAACGCCGACTCGGCCAGGTCCTCGACCAGGACGCCGACGATTCCGGTGACGGCGCTGGCCAGCACGATCGCCGCCAGCATCGCCCGGGCGCCGGGACGCTTGTCGGACTCTTCCCGGGGCCGGGCGGCGGCGCGCAGCAGCCTGCACCAGGCCGGGGCCATCGCGGCCGAGATCGCCAGGGCGGTGCCCAGGTGCAGCGCGACCGAAAAGTCCAGCGAATGCAGGACCCTGTTCTCCGCCCCCAGAAGTTCCGGCAGCAGCAGCAGGTGGGCCGAACTGGAGACCGGAACGAACTCGGTTACCCCCTGGACGACGCCGAGCCCGACCGCCCAGAAAAGGTCCGCCGATTCGGCTCCCACCAGCTACCCCTGATTCGCGGCGCTACGTGCGCCGCGCGAGTCCCTACACGAACAGCGGCGTGAGCACCAGGGTAATCGTGCTCAGGATCTTTATCAGGACGTTCAGCGACGGTCCGGCGGTGTCCTTGAAGGGATCGCCGACGGTGTCGCCGACGACCGCCGCGGCGTGCTCGTCGGAACCCTTGGGAATCGGATTGCCGTCGGCGTCCTTCAGGCCGCCGGCCTCGATGAACTTCTTGGCGTTGTCCCAGGCCCCGCCGCCGTTGTTCAGCACCAGTCCCAGCACCACGCCGGATATGGCCCCGATCATCAGGAATCCGGCCGCCGCCTCGGCGCGCAGGATCAGGCCGACCGCGAGCGGGGCGATCACCGGCAGCAGGCCGGGCAGGATCATGTTGCGGAGGGCGGATGCGGCCGCGATGTCGACCGCGCGGCCGTACTCGGGGCGCTCCTCGCCGGTCATGATTCCGGGGTGCTCGCGGAATTGGCGGCGCACTTCCTCGATGATGGTGGCCGAGGAGACGCCGACGGCGCGGATCGCCAGGGCGCAGAACAGGTAGACGATCATCGCCCCCAGGAACGCCCCGATGAACACCCGGACGTCGGCCAGGTTGATCGCGTTGGAGGCGATCTCGGCTTTCTGGATGAACGCCGAGAGGAGCACGAAGGCGGTCAGGGCGGCCGATCCGACCGCGTAGCCCTTGGTGAGCGCCTTGGTGGTGTTGCCGACCGAATCCAGGCTGTCGGTTATCTCGCGCGTTTCCGGGCCGGCGTGCGAGAACTCGGCGATGCCGCCGGCGTTGTCGGAGATCGGTCCGAAGGTGTCCATGGCCAGGATGTAGGCCGCCGACATCAGCATCCCCATCGTCGCCACCGCGGTGCCGTAGACGCCGGCGATGAAGTCGGACTGGACGGTCAGGCCCAGTTCGGCGACCGCCTGGACGCCGAAGAAGTAGGAGCTGCCGAGGGCGCTGACCAGGACCAGCACCGGCAGGGCGGTGTTCTCGAACCCGATCGCGATGCCGGCGATGATGATCGTGGCCGGACCGGTCCGGGCGGCGTCGGCGATGTGGCGGACCGGGCGCCATTCACCGGCCGTGTAGTACTGGGTTATGTAGTAGAAGAGGATCGTGGTCACGATTCCGGTGACCCCGGCCGCGAACAGCCAGGCGCTGCCGATCATTCCGAACGTCACCGCCGCCAGGCCGGCGATCGAGAGCAGCGCGGTGGTCCAGAACCCGATGTCCAGGTTGCGCTGGGCGCTGGAGAGGGTGCCGCCGCGGACGGCCAGCAGGCCGATCAGCGAGGCCAGGATCCCGACCGCGCGGACCACCAGCGGGAACAGGATCCACATGATCGAATGGTCGGGGTCGGCCAGGTAGAGCGAGATGCCCAGGATCATCGAGCCGATGTTCTCGGCCGCGGTGGACTCGAAGAGATCGGCGCCCCTGCCGGCGCAGTCGCCGACGTTGTCGCCGACGAGGTCGGCCACGACCGCCGCGTTGCGCGGGTCGTCTTCGGGGATGCGGGCCTCGACCTTGCCGACCAGGTCGGCCGCCACGTCGGCGGCCTTGGTGTAGATCCCGCCGCCGAGCAGGGCGAAGAGGGCTACGAAGCTCGCGCCGAATCCGTAGCCGACGATCAGGTAAGGGGTCGTCTGGGGGTCATCCAGCCCGCCGTAGGCCAGGTAAAGAACGTAAACGCCGAGCAGGCTCAGGCTGGTGACGGTGAACCCGGTGACCGCGCCGCCGCGCAGGCCGATTCGCAGCGCCTCGCCCAGCGAGCGGGTCGCGGCCGAGGCCGTCCGGACGTTGGACTTGACCGCGGTGATCAGTCCGATGATGCCGGCGATGGCCGACATCGCGGCGCCGATGACGAACGCCACCCCGGTCCGCCAGGCGATGTCGAATCCTTCGATGCTCCCGCCCTCGGGGGTGTCCTCGCTGCCGAAGATCCCGACGATGCCGGCCACGACCACCGCAACGACGATCGCCAGCAGGGCGATCGTGCGGTACTGGCGCCGGATGAACGCCATCGCGCCCTCGTAGATGTATCCGCCGACTTCGCGCATGCGCTCGTCGCCGGTGTCGGACTTGAGGACGTCGACCGCCAGGTAGGCGGAGAAAAGCAGCGCCACGACGGCGACTGCGGGCACGAACCAGAGGGCGAAATCTTCCAAGGCGAGTTATCCCTGACGGCGATTACGGGGCAAAGAAACGCCCGGCCGGGGCCGGGCAAGGGAATGACCTTTTTGGTGCAGGTCGATTATCGGCAACTTGAGTCCGGGCCGGGCCGCCGAATCGACATCAGGCCGAGTCGCAGATCACCGAAAGTTCGGCCAGCAGCCGGTCGATTTCGCGGTCCGTGCCGACAGTGATGCGGAGCGCGTTCTCGGCCCCTCGGACGTGGCCGAGGTGGCGGACCAGGATCTTGCGCGCGGCCAGCTGCTCGAGCAGCCGGGGAGCGCGGTGGGGGGCCGCAGTCGGCGAGGACGAAGTTGGCCTGCGAAGGGTGCGGCTCCAGCCCCGGAATCGCTGCCAGGCCGGCGATCAGGCGTGAGCGGCGCGAGCGCAGCTGCTCCCACATGGCCTCGGCCCAGCCGCGGTCGCCGAGCGCCGCCCGGGCCGCCGCCTGGGCCGCCGCCGAGACGTTGTAGGCGTCTTTTATCGCCAGCAGCGTCCGGCACAGCCCGGCCGGTCCCAGCAGGTAGCCGACCCGGGCGCCGGCCAGTCCGTAGGCCTTGGAAAACGTCCGCGCGATCGCCAGGTTGGGGTATCGGCCCAGCAGCTCGAGCGCGTTCGATTCGGCGAATTCGGCGTACGCCTCGTCGACGACCACCAGGTTGTGCCCGCTTTCGCAGATCCGGGCGATCTGGCCGGCCGGGTACGACGTTCCGGCCGGGTTGTTGGGACTGGTGACGAAGGTGACCGCCGGGCGCGCGGCGCAGATCGTCTCCAGGTCCAGGGCGAAGTCTTCAAGGCACGGCACCGCCCGGTAGGCGGCGCCCTGGGTTGCGGCCAGCACCGGGTAGAGCGAATAGGCGGGATCGGGCGCCAGGACCTCGGCGCCGGGCTCGCAGACGGCCCGGATCAGAAGGCTCAGAATCTCGTCGGAGCCGTTGCCGACGACGACCTGCTCGGGGCTGAGCCGGTAATGGTCGGCCAGGTCCCGCCGCAGCGGCATGGCGGTCGGGTCCGGGTAGCGGAAAAGCCCCTCCGGGCCGAGCGCGTTCAGGGCCGCCAGCGCGCCGGGCGGGCACTCGCTGGCCTCGTTGGTGTTGAGCT
>CAXXYJ010000059.1:0-9214 GCA_963664795.2 Chloroflexota bacterium
GCGTCAAAACTGGGTCGATTACATGGAGGAAGTTATCATCCCATTCCAGCGCGAGCGCGGAATGACCATCGTCGGCAGCTTCGTCGGATCCGAGGACGATGAGACCTACGTCTGGATCCGGACGTTTGCAAGCGAGTCCGAACGCACCCGCCTTTACGCGGCGGTCTACCAGACCCCCGAATGGGAGAACGAGATCGCCCCGCGGGTGGCCGAGATGCTCGACCGCGACCGGATCCGGGTGACGCTCCTGGGCCCCACGCCGATCTCGGGGATCGGGTAACCCTCGCGCCCGGTCGGCGGGCGCTCCTTAGACCTGCAGGCGCCGGATCTGCGGGGCCGCCGCCAGCAGAACCAGCAGGAGCACCAGACCGGCCGCGGCGGCCAGCCCGACCGCAAACGACGAGCTGGTCGCATCGCCCAGGATTCCCATCGGGATCGCCCCGATCGGGGTGAGGCCCCAGAGCACCAGCTGGACCGCGCCCATGCGGCCGCGGTAGTGGTCCTCGGCCAGGAGCTGCAGGAGGGCGCCGTTGGTGGCCTGGGCCAGTCCCGAACCCAGGCCGGCGAGGAAGAGCATCATCGCGGCCAGCGACAGCCAGTCGGTCTGGGCAAAGACCAGGATCGAGCCCCGAACAGCATCGACCCGGCGAACAGCAGCAACCCCTTGCGGCGGATGTGGTCGAGCCGCGAGGCGACCAGGGCCCCGATCAGGCCGCCGGCCCCTGAGGCGGCCGAGAGCGTCGCCAGGCCGGCCTCGGGCGAGAGCAGCACGTCGCGGGCGATTGCCGGGATGAACTGGTAGTGCGAATAAAAAGGACCGAGATAACGACCCCGGTAATCACCACCGGCCGCAGCTGCGGGTTGGTTAAGACGTAGACGTAACCGCCCAGGATGTCGCGCACGAAGGAGACCCGCCGGTTGGGCAACTCGACCTTCGGCGCCTTGATGCGGCGGATGTAGAGACCGGCCAGGGCGGTCAGCACCGCGGTCGAGGCGTAGCACCAGGCGACGCTGACCAGCGCCAGCAGCGGCGCCGGCGACCGGCGGACCCAGGATGCGGGTTGCGCCGATGCTGGTGGTGTGCAGGGCGACCGCGTTCATCATGTATTTGCGGCCCACGATCGACATGACCAGTGCCTGGCGGGCCGGGAAGTTCGCCGCGATCGCGACCCCGCCCAGCAGCGCTCCGACCACCAGGTGCCAGGCCTCGATCAGGTCCAGGAAGATCAGCGCCGCAACTATCGCGGCCACGATCGCCCCGGCTGCCTGCGCCGCCACCAGCATGGTCAGGCGGTCGACGCGGTCGGCCAGCGTTCCCAGGATCGGGGCCACGAAGACCATCGGCAAGGACCTGGCCATGCCCACGATGGCCAGCATCGAGTTGGAACCGGTCAGCAGATATACGAAATAGCCCTCGGCCGTAAATTGCATCCAGAACGCCAGCATGGTGCCGATGTTTCCCTGCCAGAGGACCATGTAGGCCGGAATCGCCACCGCCGGGAACAGCCCGTAGAGGAAGCGCCCCACCCTGCCCGAGTTCTCAAGGCGGTCCTGGACCAGCCGGTCGCGGGGGTCGTCGCCGCCGTCGGATGCCGCCGCCGCGGCGGGGCTGCCGGGAACGGTCTTGGAGGTCTGTTGCAAGCGCGATAAGCCAATTGCGGCGTGGGCTGCGAGTGGCCGGTGCCGCCAAGTAAATAGGTTAATGAGTTAGCGCGCCCGCCGGTCGGCAATCGCCGCCGGTCGCGGCGGGCAAAATTGCCAACAGACCAAATCCGGTCGGGCTGCGGCCGGCGGGGGAAATGTTCCATGCGCGATCTGAGCGGCAAAGCGATCCTGATTACCGGCGGCGGCGGGGCGCTGGGCAACGCGATCATCGACCGCCTGGCCGCCGACGGAGCCGACTTCGTCGTAAACGACTACGACCCGGAAGCGGCCGAGCGGGCCTGCGAGCTGGCGCGTGCTCACGGCCGCCGCGCGACCCCAGTCGGCGGGGACGTGACCGAGGAAGACGACGTGGCCGCTATGGTGGAGAGGACCGTGTCCGAGTTCGGCAAGCTCGACGTGGTGATCGCCAACGCCGGGCTGCACACCACCACCTGGCTGGTGGAGACCACGCGGGCAGAGTTCGACCGAGTCAATTCGGTCAACAGTTGGGGGGTGTTCCTGACCGACCGCGAGGCCGCCAAGCAGATGATCAAGCAGGGCCACGGCAAGATCATCAACGCCGCCTCGATTTCCGGCAAGCGGACGACCCCGCTGCAGTCGGTCTACCACGCGTCCAAGTTCGCGGTGGTGGGAATCACGCGGGCGGTCGCGGTCGAACTGGCCCCGCACGGGATCACCTGCAACGCCTACTGCCCAGGGATGGTCGACTCGCCGATGTGGGACCACCTGGCCGGCGAGCGGTCCGACCGGCTGGGAATCCCGGTGGCCGAGGTCCGCCAGCAGTCGCTGGAGAAGATCCCGCTCGGCCGCATGCAGAAGCCGTCCGAGGTCGCCGCCGCGGTCAGCTTCCTGGCATCGTCCGATTCCGACTACATGACCGGCCAGGCGCTGAACGTCTGCGGCGGGATATTCATGTCGTGACCGGGCAGCGCAAAACTAGCGGCAACCGGGGGAGCTGAACGGTGAAGGTCGCAATCGGCGCCGATCACGGCGGGTTCGAACTAAAGCAGGCGGTGGCCGCCTGGCTGGCCGAACGCCCGTTCGAGGTCATCGACTGCGGGGCCTCCGAGTACGACCCCGTCGACGACTTCCCCGACTTCTGCGTCTCCGTCTCGGAGCTGATCCAGTCCGGGCAGGCCGACCGCGGCATCGTCATCTGCGGCTCGGGCGTCGGGGCCTCGATCGCCTGCTCCAAGCACGCCGGCGTGCGCGCGGCGACCTGCCACGACCGCTATTCGGCCCACCAGGGCGTCGAGCACGACGGGATGAACGTGCTCTGCCTGGGCGGCCGGGTGATCGGGGTTGAGCCGGCGCTGGAGATCGTGGAGGCTTTCCTGGGCGCCAGCTTCGACCCCCAGGACCGCTTCCTGCGGCGGATGTCCAAGGTGGACGCGATCGAGCGCGGCGGCGGGCGCCAATAGTTTTCCGCGGTTACCGAAAATCCCGGTTGAACCGGACTGTGCCCGGAGCGTCTGCCATCCGCCGCCAGCGTAAGGATCGATGCACATGACCCAGCAGAACCCAATAGCCGACCTCCTGCGGCACGGTCAGGCCGTCTGGCTGGACGAGATCTCGCGCGACCTGCTCGATTCGGGGCGGCTGGCCGATCTGATCGCGTCCGGGGTCCGGGGCGTGGACCTCGAACCCGACCATCTTCGAAAAAAGCGATCTCATCCTCGAGCGACTACGACGCCGACATCGCAGCGCTCGGCGGCCGGGGCCTGGAGCCGGAGGCGGTCTTCGAGGAAGTGGCGCTGGCCGACATCACCCGCGCCTGCGAAGCCTTCGCCGACGTCTACTCGGAAAGCGCTCGCTCCGACGGGTTCGTCAGCTACGAGCTGCCGCCGCGGCTGGCCGACGGACGAGGGCGGCCTCGATCGCCGCCGCCAGGCGGCTGTTCGCCAAGGTCGACCGGCCCAACCTGATGATCAAGGTCCCGGGCACCGCGGCCGGCGTGGGCGCGTTCCGGACCCTGATCTCAGAGGGCATAAACGTGAACGTGACGCTGCTGTTCGCGGTGCCGCGCTACCGCGAGATCGCCCGCCGCCTACGTGGAGGGGCTCGAGGTCCTGGCCGCGTCCGGCGGCGATCTCGGGGCCGTCTCCTCGGTCGCCTCATTCTTCGTCTCGCGGGGTCGATTCGGCCGCCGATTCGGCCCTTGCCGAGCTGGGGCGGCCCGATCTGCAGGGCCAGATCGCGATCGCCAACGCGCGCCTGGCCTACGAGACCTACCTCGAGGTGTTCGAGGGCTACCGGTTCGCCAAGCTGGAACGGGCCGGCGCCCGCCGGCAACGCTGCCTCTGGGCCTCGACCAGCACCAAGAACCCCGAATACTCCGACGTCCTGTACGTGCGCGAGCTGATCGGGTCCGACACCGTGAACACCCTCCCGGGCGCAACCCTTGAGGCGTGGCTGGACCACGGCCAGGCCGCCGACACGCTCGGACCCGGGATCCCCAAGGCGCGCGAAACGATCGCGGCGGCGCGGAGAGCCGGTCTCGACCTGGAATCGATCACCGACCAGCTGACCGAGGCAGGGGTCAAGTCGTTCGCCGATTCCTACGACGGCCTGCTGGCGGTCGTGGCCGAAAAGGCCCGGCAGCTGGCGCCGGCCGGCTGACCCGGGACCCGCATTTGGACGACCCTGACCCGCCGGGGTCTGGCCGCCCTGGCCGAAACCGACGCGGTCGCCCGGCTCTGGCGGCGCGACCGGTCGCTGTTTCCGGGTCTGGGCGACTGGACGCGCTCGGATGGCTCGAGTACCCGGACGCCGGACTGGCCGGCTCGACGGGCTGCTCAATCTGCACGACTCGGCCCGCCAGCGGGGAATCTCGCACGCGGTGCTGCTGGGGATGGGCGGGAGCTCGCTGGCCGCGGCGGTTTTCGCATCGCTCTACGAGCCCCGGACCGGAATCGGCTTCCGGGTCCTGGACAGTACCGTCCCCGGCCAGGTCGGGGCGGTCGAGGCCGAGCTTGCGCCGCAACGGACGCTGTTCCTGGCCGCCTCAAAATCGGGGACCACGACCGAGGTCTGGTCGCTGCTGGGGCACTTCGGGCCTGGCTCGAACGCGCCGGCGTTCAGTCCCCGCTCTCGCACTTTGCCGCCATTTCCGATCCGGGATCGCCGCTGCTGGAATTTGCCGCCGCCGAAGGCATGGCCACGTACCTGCCCGGCGACCCGCGCGTGGGCGGCCGCTATTCGGCGTTCACCCCGTTCGGACTCATCGCCCCGGCGCTGCTGGGGCGGGACCTGCGTTCGTTCAGCGCCGCCGGCGAACTGGGGCGCCGCGCCTGCGGACCCGGGGTCGAGCTGTCCCAGAACCCGGCCGCCCGGCTGGCCGCCCGGCTCTCGGAACAGACCCGCGAAGGGCGCGACAAGCTCACCCTGCTGCTCTCGCCCCGGCTTGAGCGCCTGGGGCTCTGGATCGAACAGCTGGTGGCCGAAAGCCTGGGCAAGGACGGTCGCGGAGTGGTGCCGGTCTGCGGCGAGCCCGCGCTGGCGCCCGAGCACTACGGCCCGGACCGCTGCTTCTGCTACCTGCGCCTGGAAGGGGACCGGAACCAGGATACCGATCTGCTGGCCGGCCGGCTGGAGGAGCGCGGGTTCCCCCTGCAGCGCCGCCTTATCCCCGACGCCGCCGCGGTTCCGGGCGAGATGTTCATCTGGATGTTCGCGGTCGCGCTGGCCGGCGCGGCGCTGGAGATCAACCCGTTCGACCAGCCCGACGTGCAGGCGGCCAAGGACAAGACCGCGGATCTTCTGGCCGGACTCGCCGACGGCCGCGAACTCTCCCCGCTCCCGGCGGGCGATCTCTCGGGCTGGCTGGACGGTCTGCGGCCGGGCGGCTACGCGGCGCTGCTCTCCTACTACCCCGAGACGCCCGAATACGACCGGGCGGTCGCGGGCCTGGCCGCCGAACTTGGCCGCCGCGGGGTCGCGGTTACCTCGGCCTACGGGCCGCGCTACCTGCATTCGACCGGACAGCTGCACAAGGGCGGTCCGCGCAACGGCAGCTTCCTGTTCCTGGCTCCGGCCAGTCCCTCGGGCGGGGAACCGCCGGCCGGCCGCGGCTACGGGCTGGGGACGCTCGCCCACGCCCAGGCCGGCGGCGACATGGCCCGGCTTAAAACAGCTCGAACTGAACGTTGCCGGCGTCGACCTGGGCGACGATCCGGTGGCGGGGCTCAACCGGTTGGCCGGGCGGCTGGCCTGATCGCATCAATCGCCGGGGATTGGACCCGGAATCCCTCAATCTGAGGAGGCTTGCTTGGAAATCGGAATAATCGGCCTGGGCCGCATGGGCCTGAACATGACCGAACGCTGGCTGCGGTCCTCGCATCGCGTGGTGGCTTACAACCGCAGCCCCGGCCCGGTTGCCGAAGCGGTCGAGAAGGGGGCGGTCGGCGCCGACAGCCTTAGTGACCTGGTGGCCAAGCTGGAGCAGCCGGCCGGGCGGCGCGTGCTCTGGGACGATGGTTCCGGCCGGCGCGGTGACCGAGAACATGATCATGCGGCTGATCCCGCTGCTCGACCGCGGCGACGTGGTCATCGACGGCGGCAACGCCAACTACAAGGACTCGCAGCGGCGCGCCGAGATGCTCTCGGCCGAGGGCCTGGAATTCCTCGACTGCGGGACTTCGGGCGGCGTATGGGGCCTGGCCAACGGCTACAGCCTCATGGTCGGCGGCGAACCCGAGGTTTACGAGCGGATCGAACCGCTGTTTAAGGCCCTGGCGCCCGGCCCGGACCGCGGCCTGGGGCTGGTCGGTCCGGCCGGGGCCGGTCACTTCACCAAGATGATCCACAACGGCATCGAGTACGGCATGATGCAGGCGATGGCCGAGGGTTTCGAGATCATGGCCAAAAAAGAGAGCCTGGACCTGGATCTTGCCAGGTAGGTGAGATCTGGCGCTACGGATCGGTGATCCAGTCCTGGCTGCTCGATCTTGCGGTCCGCGCCCTGGAGGAAGACCCGCGCCTGGAGCGCCTTGAGGCCTACGTGTCCGATTCGGGGGCGAGGGGCGCTGGACGGTCCAGGAGGCGATCGATCTGGACAGCCCGGCCGAGGTCCTGAGCCTGGCCCTTCTGCGGCGGTTCCGATCGCGCGACCCTTCGCCGTTCTCCGAACGGATGCTGGCGGCCCTGCGGCAGCAGTTCGGCGGCCACGCGGTGCGTCCGCGGGAGGAGCAACAGTAACCACCGTAGTCATATTCGGAGCGACCGGCGAACCTGACCCGCCGCAAGCTCATCCGGCGCTGCTGGAAGGCTGGCGTACCGGACAGATCGAGCGCCGGCTGCGGGTCCCTGGCGGTGGCCCACACCGACATCGAACGGGGACAGCTTTGCCAGCGCCTGCGCCCCGAGGGGGCGAGTGCGGCGGACTGGGATGAATTCGCCGCGGCATCCAGTACCTGCGGCTCGACTTTGCCGACACCGACGGCTACGCGCGCCTGGCCGGTCTGCTCGGGGAAGCCGGGGCCCGCCGAACAGAGGGCGCGGCTCTACTACCTGGCCTGCGCGCCGCGCTTCTTCGGAGCCGTCGCCCGCGGCCTGGCCAGGGTCGAGGAACTCTGCCCGAATCCGCAGAGCCGGCTGGTCGTGAAAAAACCATTCGGGCGCGACCTGGAGTCGGCCCGCGAGCTCAATCGATTGCTGCATTCGCGGTTCGCCGAGGACCAGATCCTGCGCATCGACCACTACCTGGGCAAGGACACCGTCCAGAACATCCTGGTGCTCCGGTTCGCCAACGGCATCTTCGAGCCGCTCTGGAACAACCACTACATAAGGCAGGTCCAGATCACCGTGGCCGAGGACGAGGGAATCGGCGCCCGCGGCGGCTACTACGACAACGCCGGAATATTCCGCGACATGTTCCAGAACCACCTGCTGCAATTGCTGACGCTGGTGGCGATGGAGCCGCCCGCCACGATCGATTCGGACTCCCTGCGCAACGAGAAGGTAAAGGTCCTGCGCGCGGTGCGCCGCGTGGCCGGGGACGCGGTCTTCGACGAATCGGTGCGCGGCCAGTACGCCGGCTACCGCCAGACCGGACGGGTCGACCCGGAATCGAACACCGCCACCTTCGCCGCCCTGCGGCTGCAGAGTGGAGAACTGGCGCTGGAAGGGAGTGCCCTTCTTCCTGCGCTCGGGCAAGGGGCTGCCGCAGCGCTCGACCACGATCGTGGTCGAATTCAACGCCCCGCCGCACGTTATGTTCAACCGCGACGGCCAGGACTTAGACCTGCGGCCCAACGCCCTCACCCTGCGCCTGCAGCCGGCCGAGGGCATGGACCTGAGCTTTGAGACGCGGCTGCCCGGCCGGATGCAGATGGCCCCGGTGAAGATGAACTTCGACTACGCCCAGCATTCGCCCGACCTGGCCATACCCGACGCCTACGAACGGCTGGTGGTGGACGCCCTCTCGGGCGACTCGTCGCTGTTTATCCGTTCCGACGAGATCGAGCTTTCCTGGGAGATCGTCGACCCGGTGATAAGGGCCTGGGAGCAGGTCGGCTCCTTCCGGCTGGGCGGGTACGAGCGCGGCAGCTGGGGCCCGGCCCTGGCCGACGAATTCATCGAGCGTTTCGGACTCTCCTGGATTCAGCCCGAACCCTGTCCGGGACCGATGGTGGCCGGATCGGCCGAGAGCGCCGGAGAAACCTGATGATCGCGCCGGGCGCCGACCTGCACTCGCACACCACCGCTTCCGACGGCGAGCTCTCTCCGGAGGAGCTGGTCCGGGCGGCCAAGGCGGCCAGGATCGCCACCCTGGCCGTGACCGACCACGACACGATGTCGGGGGTCCTTGCCGCCCAGGCGGCGGGTGCGCAATTGGGGGTCGAGGTGATCGCCGGCGTGGAGATGTCCTGCCACTGGAGGACCGCCGCCGCAAAACCGCAGACGGTTCACGTGCTGGGGTATTTCTGCGATCCGCGGGCCGAGGAAATGGCCCGCCTGGACCGGGTCAAGCGCGAAAGCCGGACCCGCCGCGCGCGGGCGATGGTGGAGCGGCTGCGCGAACTGGAGTGATGATTTCCTTCGAGCGCGTGAGCGAGATCGCCGGCCAGGCCCAGATCGGGCGTCCCCACATCGCGCGCGCGGTGATCGAGGCCGGCTACGAGGACGACTGGGGGCGGGTCTTCGACCGCTGGCTCGGCAACGACGCGCCGGCCTACGTGAGCGGGGAGAGAACCCTGGTGCCCGAGGCGGTCGAATTGATCCGGGCCGCCGGGGGACTGGCGGTCATCGCCCACCCCTACTACGATTTCCACGGCGGCAAGCTCGAGCTCGAACGCCTGCTGCCGGCCGCGATCGAGGCCGGCTTTCCGGCCTGGAAGTCTTCTACGGCAGCTTTCCCGACGCCGACCGGGCCTGGGCGCTCGCCTTCGCGGAGCGTTTCGAGCTGGTTCCGACCGGCGGCAGCGACTTTCATGGGCCCTTCCAGCGGGACAATCCGCTCGGGACCTCGCTCTGTCCGCCGCCGAATCTTGCGGCCCTGAGAGGACTGCGCCGGCAACGCGATTAGGGCGGCGCCGGCCGCCAAGTCGCG
>CAXXYJ010000060.1:0-4118 GCA_963664795.2 Chloroflexota bacterium
CAGGACGCGCCGGTGGTCATCGACGTGCCCTTCGGGGACATGCCGATCCCGCGGGCGCCGCAATTCGCGCCCGTCTACGCGCTCCCCTGGACCCAGCCCCAGGAAGGGCTGATCGACTCCTAAGCCGGTCTCCCGCTCGAACTGGGGATTCGGCGCCGCCGCGCGGCCGGTTCCGGGCCGGCCGACCCAACGGACGGGATGTGTAGCGGGAAATTTCGAGGCGTTTTGCGTGACCCTCGCGCGCGACCCCGAAAATCTGACGGCGGCGAGGATTCGTCGCGGTTGCGACCCATCGCCGGTGGCGAACGGAGGGACCGAGTCTGAACCAGGGCTTGCCGCTCCGCGCCGCCGTCGGCGAAGTCGCAATCCGCGCGGCCGGTTCCCGATCGCATCGTTTCCGCCCACACCTGCCGGGACTCTCCGGACCGGCGGCGCGGCCGCGCCGCCGCGTGCTCGGGCTCTCGATCGGGCTGTGCCTAGGCCCGCTGCTGGCCGCCGGAGGCTGCGCGACCCGGGCCGACCTGGCGGTTTTTGCCGCCGCCAGCACGCAGAACGCGCTAGCCGACGTGACGCGCGAATTCGCCGAGCAATACCGGCGGAGCACAAAAATCGCCCCCGGCGGGTCCTCGGCCCTGGCCCAGCAGATCCGGCACGGCGCTCCCGCCGACGTCTACATTTCGGCCAATCCGGGTTGGATGGATTCGCTCGAGCGGGAGGGAATGATCGAGGCCGAATCCCGCTTCGACCTGCTGTCTAATTCCCTGGTCCTGATCGCCCGCGGCCGGGACGCCGAAGCGGTCGAGATCGACCCGGAACTCGACCTTGCCGGAATGCTGGCCGATGAACGCATCGCGATGGCCTTCGTGGACGCCGCCCCGGCCGGAATCTACGGAAAAGCCGCGCTCGGCGCGCTCGGGCTATGGGACTCGGTCGCCCCGCGGCTGGTCCAGACCGGCGACGTGCGCGGCGCGCTGGCCCTGGTGGCCACCGGCCAGGCGCGGCTGGGGATCGTTTACGGCACCGACGCGATGGCCGAGCCGAACGTCAAGGTGATCGGAACTTTTCCGGCCGCAAGCCATCCGCCGATCCGCTACCCCGCGGCCGCCGTTACCGCGAGCCGCCACCCCGAAAGATCCGCGTTTCTGCGGTTCCTGCGCGGCCCCTGGGCGCGGACCGTTTTCGAGGGGCACGGTTTTGGATTCATCGCCGGCCAATAGGACCCGATGCTCGGACTGAGCCCGTCGGAGCTGGACGCGCTGGCGCTGACGGTCCGGATCTCGGTCCTGGCCACGCTCGCCAGCCTGCCGCCCGGAGTCCTGGCCGGATACGCCCTGGCCCGCTGGAGCTTCCCGGGCAAGGGGCTGCTCAACATCCTCGTGCACCTGCCGCTGGTGCTTCCGCCGGTCGTTACCGGGTTCCTGCTGCTGCTGCTTCTGGGCACGCGCGGGCCGGTGGGCGGACTGCTCGAGGATCTGGGGCTGGTCCTGGCGTTCCGCTGGACCGGCGCGGCCCTGGCGGCGGCGGTCATGGGTTTCCCGCTGATGGTCCGCGCCATCCGGCTGGCGGTCGAATCGGTCGACCCCAAGCTGGAGCAGGCCGGCGCCACCCTGGGCGCGTCCGGGCCGTGGGTTTTTGCGACCATCACGCTGCCGCTGATCCTGCCCGGGGTGCTCACCGGCGCGGTCTTGGCGTTCGCGCGGGCCATGGGCGAATTCGGCGCGACCATAACCTTCGCGGCCAGCATCCCAGGCGAGACGACGACGCTTTCGACCGCGATTTACGCCTTCCTGCAGGCGCCGGGCGGGGAGTCCTCGGCCCTGCGCCTGGTGGTGATCTCCATCATCGTGGCGATGTTGGCGCTGGCGCTGTCCGAGACCCTGTCGCAGCGGGTGGCGCGCAGGATTTCCGGGCAATGATCCTGGAAGTGCGCATACGCCACCGGCTCGGCCGGTTCGGCCTGGATGTTGATTTCACCGCCCCGCCCGGCATCACCGTGCTGTTCGGACGGTCGGGCTCGGGCAAGACGTCGGTCGTAAACGCCGTCGCCGGGCTGCTGCGACCGCGCGAAGGGCGCGTGGCGCTGGGTAAGAACGTGCTCTACGACAGCGCCCGGCGGATCGACCTTCCGCCGCACCGCCGCCGGCTCGGCTACATATTCCAGGAAGGCCGCCTGTTCCCGCACCTCTCGGTCCGCCAGAACCTTCTCTACGGGCGCTGGTTCGCCCGCCGCCGCGCACGCGGGACCAACCTGGACCGGGTGGTGGAGATGCTTGGAATCGGCGACCTGCTGCAGCGCCGCCCCGCGCTGCTATCGGCCGGCGAGAAGCAGCGGGTCGCGATCGGTCGGGCGCTGCTGGCCGAACCGGAAATCATCCTCGCCGACGAGCCGCTGGCCGCGCTCGACGAGCCGCGCAAGGGCGAGATTCTTCCCTATTTCGAGCGTTTGCGCGACGAGGTGTCGGTCCCGATCCTGTACGTTAGCCACTCCGCCGCCGAGGTCGCGCGCCTGGCGACCACGGTCGTGGCCATGAGCGACGGCGAGGTCGTCAGCCAGGGACCCGCCCTCAAGGTGCTGGGCGACCCCCGGGTGACCCCGCTCGGCGTGCGCGCCGCCGGCGCGGTGCTCGAGGCGAGAGTCAAGCGCCATCACGAAGACGGCCTGAGCGAACTCGACGCCGGCGAGGCCCGCCTCTTCCTGCCCCGGGTTCCGCATCCGCCCGGCGCCCGGATCCGGGTCCGCGTGGCCGCCCACGAGGTGTTGCTCTCGCGCCGGCGGCCCGAGGGCATTTCGGCCCTGAACGTCCTCCCCGGCCGGGTCGCAGAAATCCATACCGGGCGCGGCCCGGGCGCGATCGTCTCGGTCCAGACCGGCGCCGGCCGGCTGCTGGCCCGCATCACGCGGCGCTCCGAACGGGCCCTGGGCCTCAAATCCGGCGCCACCTGCTACGCGGTGATCAAGACGGTGGCGATCGCCCCCGAAGACATAGGCGGCTAGGATTGGCCCGGTTACGGTCCATCCGATCGGCCAGCTTGCGGACCGCCTTCCGCGGGCCGCCCCCAGTCCGTCAGTCGAGGCCCCAATGACCTTAAATCCCTACGTGACCCTCGGTGGAAACTGCCGGGAAGCGTTCGAGTTCTACCGCTCGGTTTTCGGCGGGGAGTTTTTGATTTTGCAGACGTTCGGAGAGGCCCCGGACGAGATAGACATGGAGATCAGCGACGACGAAGCAGAGAACATCATGCACGTTTCGCTCCCCATCGGCGAGAGCATCCTCATGGGCAGCGACGTGCCCTCGGCTTACGGAACGCCGATACCGCCGGCCAGCAACGTTTCGATCTCCTACGCGCCGCCGAACCGCGTCGAGGCCGACCGGGTGTTCGGACTGCTCAGCGAGGGCGGCACCGTGACCCTGCCGCTGGGCGAGATGTTCTGGGGATCGTATTTCGGCGCCTGCATCGACAAATTCGGCACCAACTGGATGATCAACTGCGCGTCCGAAGATTGACGACCGGGCTCGCCGCGACGCCGGACCGGGCCCGACCCATCGCCAATAACCCGCATTCGACAAGGGAATTCAAATGCAAGACGATTCCTTCCCGGCCAAACCGGCCGTAACCGGCCGGCCGCTGGTTGACGAGATCAGGCAGCGCTGGAGTCCGCGGGCGTTCGATCCCAACCGGGAAATCGATCCCGAAACCCTGGCCAACCTGCTCGAGGCCGCCCGCTGGGCCCCTTCGTCGTTCAACGACCAGCCCTGGCGCTACCTGGTGTTCGACCGCAGCGACCCGCAGGCGCGGGCCAAGGCCGAAGCCTGCCTCTTCGACGGCAACGCCTGGGCCCGCAACGCCGCCCTTCTGGTCATCTCCGCCGGCGCCCGGACATCGGACCGGACCGGCCGGCCCAACCGATTCGTCCTGCACGATACCGGGATGGCCACCATGAACCTGATCCTGCAGGCGGTCGCCCACGGGCTCGTATCGCACCAGATGGGCGGCTACGACCGCGAGCGGGCGCGGGCCGAATTCTCAATACCGGAGGAGTTCGAGCTGGCGTCGATGATCGCGATCGGCCACGCCGGCGACCCGGCTTCGCTGCCGCCCGAAGTCGGCGAACGCGA
>CAXXYJ010000061.1:0-6164 GCA_963664795.2 Chloroflexota bacterium
CGTGATTTGGTCGTCGGAGCGCAGCAGGTCGTAGTCGCCGCGGTCATCGAACGTCAGGGGCAGGACCCCCTGTTTTTTGAGGTTGGTCTCGTGGATGCGCGCAAACGAGCGCGTGATCACCACGGCCGCCCCAAGCAGACGCGGCGACATCGCGGCGTGCTCGCGCGAAGACCCCTCGCCGTAGTTTTCGTCGCCGACGGCCACCCAGCTGCGGCCCGCCGCGGCCAGGTTGCGCGCCACCTCGGGCAGCGGCTTCTGGCCGCCGTCGCCGGCCAGGTCTACGCCTTGTCCGGGCTGGTCGGCGAAAGCGTTGTTGGCGCCCAGGAACATGTTGTCGGAGATGTTGTCGAGATGGCCGCGGAACCTCAGCCAGGGACCGGCCGGCGAGATGTGGTCGGTCGTGCACTGCCCGACCGCTTTCAGGAGCACCGCCATGTCGGCGAACTGGTCCGGCTCCCTCGCTGCGAATGGCTCCAGCAGCTGCAGGCGGCTGCTTTCGGGGTCGACGTTGATCGGGTCGGCCTTGCCGTTGGGGGCAACGTAGCCGGTACCCGCGGGCTATGAATCCGCTGTCCGGCACCTCCGGCGCCGGCGACGGCGGCCGCAGCTGGACGCCGTCGCTGCCGGGCACCCGGTCGCGGCGCGGGTCGAACCCGAGCCGGCCGCCGATCGCCAGGCCGACCGCGACCTCCGGGCTGGTGATGAAGTTCATCGTTTCCGGGTTGCCGTCGTTGCGCCGCGGGAAGTTGCGGTTAAAGGACGTGACTATCGAATTGCGCGCCGGGACCGGCTCCTGGGGCGCTTCGGGGTCGGCGCGTCGCCACTGGCCGATGCACGGACCGCAGGCATTGGCCAGCACGGTCGCCCCGATCGCCTCCAGGTCGGCGATCTGACCGTCGCGTTCGAGCGTGGCGCGAACCATCTCCGATCCGGGGGTCACCAGCAGCGGAGTGGCCACCTGCAGCCCCCGCGAGGTCGCCTGGCGGGCGACCTCGGCCGCGCGCGAGATGTCCTCGTAGGAGGAATTGGTGCAACTCCCGATCAGCACCGCCGAGAGCTCCTCCGGAAACCCTTCGCTGGCGATCTCGTCGGCCAGATCGGAGAGCGGCCGCGCCCGGTCGGGCCGGTGGGGGCCGACCACGTGCGGCTCCAGCGCCGAGAGATCGATCTCGATCACCTCGTCGTAGAACCGCGCTGGGTCGGCGGCGATCTCCGGGTCGGCGACCAGGAGGTCCGATTCGGCCTCGGCCAGTTCGGCCACCGCCGAACGCCCGGTCGACCGCAGGTATGCCGACATCCGGCGGTCGAACGGGAAGACCGAGGTCGTGGCGCCCACCTCGGCCCCCATGTTGGTGATCGTGGCCTTGCCGGTGCAGGATATCGTCTCGCAACCGGGACCGAAGTACTCGATGATCCGGTTGGTCCCGCCCTTGGTGGTCAGGATTCCGGCGAGTTTTAGGATCACGTCCTTGGGGGCGCTCCAGCCCTCCAGCGATCCGGTCAGCCGAACGCCGAGAATGGAAGGCGCGAGAACCTCCCACGGGAACCCGACCATCACGTCGACCGCGTCGGCGCCGCCGACTCCGATCGAAAGCGTTCCCAGGCCGCCGCCATTAGGGGTGTGCGAATCGGTGCCGATGATCATCGAACCGGGCACGGCGTAGTTTTCCAGCACGACCTGGTGGATGATTCCCGACCCGGGTTCCCAGAAGCCGAGTCCCCAGTTCGCCGCCGCCGCGCGCAGGAAGGTAAATACCTCGTTGTTCTCCAGCCGCGCGCGGGCAAGGTCGGGTGCGGCCCCGATCTGGGCCCGGATCAGGTGGTCGCAGTGCACGGTGGTCGGCACCTGCGCCCGGTCCTGGCCCGCCAGCCGGAATTGCAGCAGCGCCATCTGGCCGGTAACGTCCTGCAGCGCCACCCGGTCGGGGCGCAGCATGATCCAGGATCCAGGTTCCAGCGAAATCTGGGCCGGGTCCGTCGGCGTGGCCCCAGAGGATCTTCTCGGCCAGGGTGAGCGGCCGCCCCGCCCGCCGCCGGATCGTCTTCAGCCGGCCGCGCAGGGTCTGGTACAGATCGCTTACCGCCGCGGAATCGACGCCGTTTTCAGCCATGGTCCGGTCCGACTTCAGGTTCTTGTCTCTCTCTGCCCCAATTTACCCAATCGGGCGCGCGGGTGTCAGCGCACGGATTCATTGGCCCCACGGGCGGTCGGCGGCTCCGGCGGACATAGATAATGGGGCCGCGTTGCGGGCGATAGCCCGTCCGATCCAGTCCCGGCGCCGGGGGAAATTGAAACTCCACGAACACCAGTCCCGCCAGCTGCTGTCAGGCAGCGGCATCCCGGTCCCTGCGGCCCGCCTGGCGGCCGATCCGGCCGCCGCCGCGCAGGCCGCGGCCGAGCTGGCCGGCCCGGTGGTGGTGAAGGCCCAGGTCCTCTCCGGCGGACGCGGGAAGGCCGGCGGGGTCAAACTGGCCGCCGATGCAGCCGCCGCCGCCGCCGCGACCGCCCAAATCCTGGGCCTTGAAATCGGCGGCGACCGGGTCGAAAAGGTGATGGTGGCCGAGGCGGTCGACATCGACGCCGAGTACTACCTTGCGGCTCTCCCCGACCGCGAGGCCGGCCGGCTGATGGTGATGGCCTCGGGCCGCGGGCGGCATTGAAATCGAAACCGTCGCGGCGCAGGACCCGGACGCGATCCGCACCGTCGGCTGCGGGGTGGATTCGGGGCTGGCGCCGTTCCAGGCCCGCCGGCTCGCTTTCCAGCTCGGAATCCCGCTTCCCGCTGCTTGGAGACTTCGTCCGGATCGCCACCGCCGTGGTCGGCTGCATGGTCGAAAACGACGCATCGTTGGTGGAGATAAATCCGCTGGTGATCTCCGGCGGCCGCCTGCTGGCGATCGACGCCAAGATAACGATCGACGATTCGGCGCTGTTCCGGCATCCCTGCCTGCGGACCCTGCGCAACCCCGAAGAGGAGACCGCGACCGAGGCCGAGGCGCGCGAAGCCGGGATCTCGTACGTGAAGTTGGACGGGACCATCGGATGCATGGTCAACGGCGCCGGGCTGGCCATGGCGCTGCTGGACGTGATCGTAAGCGAGGGCGGCGAACCGGCCAATTTCCTGGACGTCGGCGGCGGCGCCGACGCCGACCAGGTCGCCAAGGCGATGAACCTGATCCTGGCCGATCCGGAAGTCGAGGTCGTCCTCGTGAACATATTCGGCGGCATCACCCGCTGCGACGACGTCGCCCGCGGGATCGTTAAGGCCCTTTCCGGGCTCTCGCGCCGCGTGCCGCTGGAGATCAGGCTGGTCGGCACCAACCAGGCCGAGGGCCTGAAGATCCTGCGCGAAGCCGGCCTGAACGCTCACCGCGACATGCTCGCGGCGGTGCGTGCGGCCGTCGCCCTGGCCGGTTAGGGGGCCGACTTGACGCTGGTCGGCGCCGACACCGGGATCCTAGTCCAGGGCATAACCGGACGCCAGGGCGCCTTCCATACCGGGCTTATGCAGGCGTACGGCGCCCGCGTCGCCGCCGGAGTGGTGCCCGGGCGGGGCGGGCAGGCCCGTCCACGGCGTGCCGGTCTACAACACCGTTGAGGACGCGGCGTCCGAGCACTCGATTGACGCCGGCGTGGTTTTCGTACCGCCGTTCGCGGCCGCCGACGCGGTCTGCGAGCAGGTCGACGCCGGTATCGACCTGGTGGTGGTCATCACCGAGGGAATTCCGGTGCTGGACAGCGCCCGGATGCTGGCTTTCGCGCGCAGCCGCGGGGCGAGAATTCTGGGCCCGAACTGCCCCGGACTGATCCTGCCCGGCCAGACCAAGCTCGGCATAATCCCTGGCGACATCGCCCCTCCCCGGCCGGGTCGGGGTGGTATCGCGATCGGGGGACGCTCACCTACGAAGTCATCCAGGCCCTCACCGACCGTCGGATCGGCCAGGGCCTGTGCCTTGGAATCGGCGGCGATCCGATCAAGGGTTTCTCGTTCGTTGACGCGCTGGCGCTCTACGAGGCCGATCCCGGCATCGACGCAGTGGTCCTGATCGGCGAGATCGGAGGGCGCGACGAGGAGCTGGCGGCCGAGTTCATCAACCAGGCCTGCCGCAAGCCGGTTGTCGGTTTCGTTGCCGGGCGCGCCGCCTCCGGCGGAGCGGCGGATGGGTCACGCTGGCGCAATCGTCTCCGGCGGCAGTGGCGCCGCCGAAGGCAAGATAGCCGCATTGGCCGCGGCCGGGGTGCCGATAGCCGGGCATCCCGATCACGTCGGCGATCTGGTCGCAGACCGGCTCTGAATGGACCGCCGGGCCGACGCTGCCCAACTTACCCCAAATTAAAATTTTTCCCGAGGGGTGGCCGACCGGCGCAACCGGGAGGGTCGCCGCTGCTTTGTCCGGGCCAAATCGGGACGGGACTCTGCTTCTTGATTGAATACGACCTGGTGGTGGTGGGCGGCGGCATCGCCGGCCTGCGCGCCGCCATTGCCGCCGCCGAATCAGATCTGTCGGTTGCCTTGATATCGCGCGCACCATACGGCGCGCACCATGACGGAAACATCCACGACGGACTAAAACGCTCCCTCCGGCGAGTCGCAGATCGCCCAGTTCCGGTCGGATGCGATCGCCGCCGGATCCGGCCTGGCCGACCCCGCGACGGTCGCGCGTAGTGCCGAGGCGGCTGCGGCCGAAGTGGTTGCGACCGAACACATGGGGGCCGCCTACGCCCGCTCCTCCGACGGCGGACTCCAATCTTTCCGGCTGGGGCAAAACGGCGGCGAATACAGCCTGCGGGCCGGATGGTGGACCGGCCGCGCCGTGCTCAACGCCCTGCTCGACCAGGCCGCCGGCTATTCGATCGACGGCTACTTCGAATGGCTGCCGCTGGAGCTGCAGCTTGGCGACGACGGCGTCAGCGGGCTGACCGCGCTAAATATCCGATCGGGCCAGGCGCAGGCGTTCGTCACCGGCAACGTCCTCCTTACGGAAGGGGCCGTCGGCGGGCTCTATCCGGTCAGCGGCAACGCGCGCCACGGCGCCGGAACCGCGCAGGCGCTGGCGGCCAGCGCCGGAGCGGTCCTGCTCGACCCCGAACTTATCGAATTCGTCCCTGGCGTGGTCTCCGGCTCGCCGGCCGGCACCGGCGCGATCATCGGCGATGCCGCGGCCGCCGCCGGCGCCAGCTATTCGAATCTCAAATCCGACCCGGACGGGATCTCCCTGGGGGCATTGGCGCGGGCTCTGGACCCGGCCGGCGGATCCAGGGTGGAATTCGGGGATTGCGTCGAGGAGCTGGAACTTTTCGCGCCCGAAATTCGCGGACTCCTCGACGATGATCTCGGCGCTGCGGTGACACCGAGCGTCCACTACGCCCTCGGCGGCATCGCCCCCGACAGCGGAATCCCCGGCCTGCATGCGGCCGGCGAGGCCGCCGCCGGGTCCCTGCACGGGGCCGGACTGCTGGCCGGCAACGCCCTGCTTGACCTCCTGCTCTCGTCAGTCTCGGCCGTGTCCCGGATCGATCCGCGCCCGGCCTCCCTGCCCGAATCGGTCCGCTGGCGGGCCCAGGAAGGCATTCAGCTGACCCTGGCCGGAGATTCGGGCATCGATCCGGCGGTGCTCTGGAACCGGCTCCGCGACCTGATGGGTTCGAACCTGGGGCTGAGCCGCGAGGCGGGCGGTCTGGCCGCGGCCGCCGACAAAATCGCCGAGATTGGCGATCTCGCCCGCCGCGCGGCGCCGGCCGGCACCGGATACCACTTCAATCTCGAACTGGTGCGGCTGCTGGAGCTTCGCCAGGGCGCGGTGACGGCGGCGGCGATCGCCCGCGGGGCCGAGTCGCGCCGGGAAACCAGGGGACCGCACCGGCGCTCCGATTTCCCGACCGCCGGCGACGGTGAAGCCGACCACAGCGCGGTGCGTCGGTCCGAGTCCGGCTGGCAAAGCGAACGCTGGCCCGAGTACGAACGCGCCGCCGCGGGGGTTTCGACGTGATCTCGCAGATTGACCTGAGCATCGCCCGCTTCGACCCGGAGACGGATTCGGAAGCAACCTGGCGCGAGTACACGATCCGCACCCAGCCGGGCATGAGCGTCCAGGACGCGCTGGTGCAGGTGCGCGACGAACAGGACGGTTCGCTGCGGTTCCGCGAGGCCGAACCGGGCGGA
>CAXXYJ010000062.1:0-27076 GCA_963664795.2 Chloroflexota bacterium
CCCGTCCGCGTTCGCGAATCGGCCGCCGGCTTCCTCGACGATCGGGATCAGCGCGGATACGTCCCACACGCTCAGGTCGGCGCCGTCGATCATCACGTCCGCCGAACCTTCCGCCACCAGGCAGAAGCCCCAGAAATCTCCGAACGCGCGGACCCGCCAGGCGGCATCAAGCAACCCGCGGGCGCCGGGCCATAGATCAAGCGTCGAGACGATGTCTCCGCACGAGACCTGGGCGTCCGCAAGCCGGTCGACCGAAGACACCCGGATCCGTTCATTACCGTCTGAATCCTGCCGGTCGGTAGGGCCGCGAAACGCGCCCAGGCCGCGACCCGCCCACCACCTGGTACCCAGCGCCGGCGCGGAAACAACCCCGACTTCAATCGTCCCGCCGCGTTCGCAGGCGATAAGGGTCGCCCAGACCGGGACCCCGCGCATGTAGCTGTGGGTTCCGTCGATCGGGTCCAGGATCCACCGCGCCGAAGCATTTCGGACGCCGGAATCCTCGCCCTTCTCCTCGCCGAGCACAGCGTGATCCGGATAGCGTTCGGCAATCCGGGCGCGCAGCGCGGTTTCGGTCGCAACGTCGGCGGGCGTGACGAAGCTGCCGTCCGGCTTGCGTTCGACCGCCTGCCCGCTGCGGTAGGCGCCCATCGCGATCGCATCGGCCGCATCGGCCAGCTCGAGCGCGAACGCGAGGATTTCAGCGGTCGATGTCATGGTCCCGCGCGGTTGCCCCGACCGGCAGACGCCGAAGGAGTCTCCGCATCGCCCGAATTGGGGATCGAAGAGTCCAGGGTCAGCTTCCGGCGCCGGTCACGTAGAAGGGGCTGGTCCAGGCGCAGTTGCAGTCGGACTGGACGATCCGCAGGTGGTAGCCGGCGTCGCGAATCTCGGCCGGATCGACAGCAAAGTCGAACTCGACCAGCTCGGGGCCGGCGGCGGTCGCCCTTTCGATCCGAACCCGGCGCTCGATCTCGCCGATCGAATGGGTGAGCATCTCATCGCCCAGCCGCTCAAGATCGACGTCCAGTTCGACGCCGCCCGCGTCGAACTCGAGTCGGCCGCCGGGACCGGCAAGCTCCAGCTCGACCCCGTCCATGTCGCCCTCGGTCACCGAGGTCCACCACACTTGGTCGTCGTCGCTGCCTTCGATCCCCTCGGCCGGGTGGTCGAAACCGACCCCGGCCGCGGAAAGTACACGGTTGCCCTTCACCCGGGCGCGGCCCGACCAGCGGACCGAGCGGCGGCGGCCGCGGCTGGCGGCGCCGCTCCAGGTGATGCGGATACGCTTCGAATCGGCGCTGCGGCGCGGCCGCACCGATTCCACAAGCTCCCAGTCCCGGAGCAGGTCGATGCGCTGGATCGGGGCGGTGCCGTCGACGAACCCGGCGATGGAGAGCGGACCGCCCGCAGCCAGCGCCACGTCGGCGCCGATCGGGTGGCCGTTGGCGCTGGCCGAGACCAGGATCCTGGCTCCGGTCGTGCCGTAGCAGCGGCGCGCGCGCAGGGCCGCAAAGATCGCCTCGCGCGAGAGTTCGTCGGTAATCACCGCGGCCAGGCCGCCGGTCACGCCCAGACCGTCCTCGCCGGCCTTGACCGCCGGTCGCGCCGCCCCCGGGCGGCCGACGTGGACGTCGCTGCCGCACAGGTATCCGACCTTGAGTCCGCGCTCGCGCGCGTCGCGGCCCAGCCATTCGAACGTCCCATGCGCCGAATGCAGCTCGACCACCGGCTCCAGCGACGGGTCGTGAAAGTCCAGGTTGGCGTAGCGCCCGCCCACATGCGGGACCAGCAGAACGTCGCTCCGCCCGGAGAACAGCGCGTGCAGCTCGCTGACCGGGCAGGCGTCGCTGCCGGCGTCGCCGACCTCGCGCAGCAGGGCGTGCGAGGACCGGTGCAGGGCCCCCGAATCGGCCAGGAAGTGGACGTTGCGGTCGCCGCCGGTGGTGGTGTTGCCCGACCACTCCCAGCCAAAGAACGGCACGAACCGGCCGGGCTCGTGCAGCGCCGCGGTCAGCTCCCCCAGGCGGGCCAGGAACCGGTTGGTTATCTGGAAGTCGTTGGCCTGGTGGCCGACGAACTCGACGAACGCGTCGTCGCGCGCGAACCGGAAGTAGTCGGCCGCGTCCAGGGTGCCGACCGATTCGCGGCTCTGCCCGTGCATGTCGCCCCAGCGGACCCGGCGCCCGTCCGGCAGGCTCTCCAGGACGTGCACCGCGTTCGAGCGGGCACCGGGCAGGCCCTCGGCGCTGGCGCCGAACCTGAATATCCCGCTTGCCGGCGCGGAGATCCCGCCGACCACCTTGACGCCCGCGTCGGCGGGGGTGAACTCGATCTCGGCCGGAAGGCCCCGGACCGGTCCGTCGGCCGAGAGCGCCACGCGCGTTGTCGCCTGCTCGTCGCTGTTGCCCCACTTATCGACCAGCCGCACGTGCAGGTCGATCGGTTCGCCCGGCAGGAACTGGGAGCCGCAGCGCAGCTCGATCGCGCTGGCGCGGTCGCCGAAGACGCCCAGGTAGGGGTGGTCGGCGACCGGGAAATAGCGCTGCGCGCCGAACGGGTCGGCCAGGACCTGGAATTCAGATTCGGGTTCGCGGAAGGTCTGGGCCCGGCGCCCCGGACCCCCGCCCGAGCGGTCGCCGTAGGTGACCACCACCCGTTCGCCGGGCCGCAGCGAACCGTTGGCGATCGTTACCTGCAGGGTCCGGCGGAACGGTCGCTCGTTCAGGGTCTCGAACCAGGCCAGTTCGACCTCGGCCTCGCCGTCGGTTGTGGCGGTGGTGTAGCCGGAGCCTGAGAGCTCATCGAACTGCGGGCGTTCCCAGTCGCAGACCTGGCGTTCGCAGATCCGGATGTGGCCGCCGTCGTCCATCCCGACCCGCCCGCACACGAACGTGACCCGCCAGGTGCCGAAGGTTCCGGCCGCCACCGGCCCGTTAGGGTCGATGAAGGCATGACCCAGCAGCTCGCCGTCGAACGGGGCGATGGTGCCGGAGAACGGGCGCGGCGCCGCCTCCGGCGGCGGACGCTGGGCCTGGGGACGCCTAGAATCTGAATCCATAGGGGAATTAGACGATTAGCAGACGGCCATGATCCAAGAAGTTGACCTGCAGCGCGCCAAGGAGCTCATAGACGAGGGAATCCCGATCGTGGACGTGCGCGAACAGCGCGATTACGATTCGGCCCACGTCCCGGGCGCCGTGCACATCCCATTAAACGACATCCTGCTCGATACCTCGATCCTGCCCGACGGCGATATCCTCTTCGTCTGCAACGTCGGCGTCACCAGCCGGGTGGCCTCCGAGATGGCATTGGCTTCCGGCCACGTGAACGTCTACAACATGTCCGACGGTACCCAGGGCTGGTTGGCCGAGGGCAACCCTGTCGACACCGCCTGAAGGCCCTTAAACCGACCGCAAACTCCCGCCGCCCGATCCCCGCAGAAAGAAGGCCAAGCAAAGTGTTCACTCCCGATCAAGTACGGCGCTACAGCCGCCACATGCTCCTGCCCGAAGTGGGGCCGATGGGCCAGAAGAAGCTGCTTGAGGCCTCGGTGGTCCTCATCGGCGCCGGCGGACTCGGCTCGCCGGCCGCCTACTACCTGGCCGCGGCCGGAGTGGGCCGGATCGGCCTGGTCGACCACGACGTGGTCGAGGACTCCAACCTGCAGCGCCAGATCCTGCACGACACCGACCGCGTCGGCGTGGCCAAGGTCGAATCGGCCCGGCAGACCCTGACCGGTCTCAATCCCGACGTGGAAGTGATCACCCACGACGAGGTGATCAACTCCGAGAACGCGCTGGAGATCATCGCCGGCTACGACTACGTCGTAAACGGCTGCGACAACTTCCCCACCCGCTACCTCGTCAACGACGCCTGCGTTCTTCTGGGCAAGACGATGATCGACGGATCGGTGCTCAAGTTCGAGGGCATGGTCTCGGTGTTCACGCCCGGCAGCGGCTGCTACCGCTGCATGTACCCGACCCCGCCGCCGCCGGAACTGGCTCCCTCCTGCGCCGAGGCCGGCGTGCTGGGCGTTGTGCCCGGCGTCATCGGCTGCCTGCAGGCGACCGAGACCATCAAGCTGATCCTCGGCCTGGGCGAATCGCTCGAAGGGCGTCTTATGACCTGGGACGCGCTGGAGATGGAATTTATCTCGTTCAAGACCAAGCGCCGGCCCGACTGCCCGGTGTGCGGCGACAGCCCCACCATCACCGAACTCATCGACTACGAGGAGTTCTGCGGGCTGCCGGCGCCGCGCCAGGAGCGCGAGGTGGCCGCGGTCGGAGCCGCCTAGGAGCCTGCGCCGCAGAAAAATCCCAAGGAGTGACGGCCGGGATTTCTGGACACTGCGGCGAGAATGAAAAAGCTCGTTTGCACCCCTGATTTTGCGCCAGGCCGGTCCAGTGCCCACCACCTTCCGCCCGTACCATCCGAACCAGCCGATGATGATGCCGCCGGACCTCAGGGACTGGCTGCCCAGCGGGCATCTGGCCTTCCAGATATCGGACCTGGTCGACTCCCTGGACCTTGCAGCCTTCTACACCCCCTACGAGGGCGACGGGCGTCGCAACCGCCCCTACGAACCGGCGATGATGGTCAAGGTTCTCCTCTACGGCTACTCGGTCGGGGTCTTCTCCTCGCGCAAGATCGCCCAACGCCTGCGCGAGGACGTGGCCTTCCGCTTCCTGGCCGCCTCCGACCGACTGCCCGCCCACCGCACCATCTGCGAGTTCCGGCGCCGCCACTTGAAGGACTTCGGGGACCTGTTCGTGCAGGTGGTGAAGATCGCGGCCGAGATGGGTCTGACCAAACTCGGCACCCTGGCCGTGGACGCAAGCAAGGTCAGGGCCTGCGCCTCCAAGCGCAAGGCGATGACCTACGAGCGCATGCAGGCCGAAGAGCTGCGCCTGCGCGGGGAGATCAACCAACTGCTGGAGCGGGCCGAGCGGGCCGACGCCGCAGAGGACGAACGCTACGGAGAGGACTCGGACGGCGACGACACCCCGGACGAGCTAAAGCGCCGCCGCAGCCGGCTGCAGAAGATCGAGCAGGCCAAGGCGCGGCTGGAGCAGCAGGCGATGGCGTTTGATAACGACCGCGGCCGCAAACCCGGCCAGCGGCGCAACCCCCGGGGCGGCAGCCCCTACAAGCGCGCCTACGGGGAGCCCGATCCGAAGGCCCAGCACAACTTCACCGACCCCGAGTCCTCAATCATGAAGACCTCGACCGAGGGCTTCCAGCAGACCTACAACGCCCAGGCGGCGGTGGACTCGGAGTCGCGCCTGATCGTGGCCGCCGAAGTCTCGGCCCGCTCCGCCGACGCCGGACAGCTCCTGCCGATGATCGAGAAGGCCGAGCGCAACGTCGGCCGCCGCCCCGACATCGTCCTGGCCGACGCCGGCTACGCCTCCGAGGACGACTTCAAGGCGCTCGAGGGCATGGCGATCGACGCCTACGTCTCGCTGGGCCGGGAAGGCAGGAAGCCCCCGGAGCAGCTCGCTCCGGCCCGCCGTCGCATGGCGCAAAAGCTGGGGACCCCGGAGGGCAGGCGGACGTACGCTAACCGCAAGCACATCGCCGAACCCCCGTTCGGCTGGATCAAGCAGGTGCTGGGCTTCAGGCGCTTCAGCTTCCGCGGCCTGGAGAAGGTGCGCGGGGAGTGGGACCTGGTCTGTCTTGCGCTCAACGCCCGCCGGATCGGTGCGTCCCGCGCATGAGATATCCGGGCAGATCCCTGCATGTCGGGGCGGAATCGGGCCGAATCGGGTCCGAGCACGCCCGATTGGCGGTCAGCCGGGCCAAATTGGCGTCGATGCGCGCGTCGTCGCGCCGTGGCGCGTCAGAAAAATCGACGGTCAGCCGGTCGGCGGTGTCACGGCGCGGTTCCTGTGGCGCAGGCTCCTAGACCCGGATGATCGATCTGCGCGGGGCTGCCGCCCTGATCACCGGCGGCGGCACCGGTTCGGGCAAAGCCTGCGCCGAGGCGCTGGCCGAGGCCGGCGTTTCGGTCTGCGTGAACTACTCGCGCTCGGCCGATCAGGCCGAAGCCACCGCGGCCGGAATCACAGAACGCGGCGGCCGGGCTTTTGCCCATCGCGCCTCGGTGGCCGACGAGACGCAGGTTCGCGCGATGGTCGAGCGCACGGTGGCCGAATTCGGGCGCCTCGACATCGTCGTCAACTGCGCCGGGATCACCTACTTCGCCCCGCACGACCAGCTGGACGCGCTCTCGGACGCCGAGTGGGACGAGGTCCTGAAGGTGAACCTGACCGGGTCGCTGTATGCGATCCGCTGCTCGATCGAGCACCTTAAGGAATCGCCGTTAGGCAGCGTGGTCTCGCTCTCCTCGATCGCGGCGATTTCCGGCAGCGGCAGCTCGATCCCTTACGCCGTCTCCAAGGCCGGCCAGATCACGATCACCAAGTCGCTGGCGCGGGCGTTCGCGCCGGTGCGCTTCAACGCCATCGCCCCGGGGGTGATCCTCACCCGCTGGGTCGACGGCAAGGACGAATTCGTCGCCAACTACGTCGACCGGACCCTGCTGGGCCGGGCCTGCACCGCCGAGGACATCGGCCACGCCTGCCTGTTCCTCTGCCAGGCGCCCTCGATCACCGGCCAGACGCTGGTGATCGATTCCGGGTTCCTGCTGGGGCAGTAGCCGCCCCGGTTGACAATCGGCGAACATAGAGAACTGACGGCGCGAGAACCGGATCAGCCAATTGGCCATCGCCAGCAAAGAAACTTCCGAGTGCGACGACCTGGCGTTCGCCGACTCGCGGCGCGCTGAACCGGCCGGCCGGGTAGGCACCTCCGCCCGCCGGCGCGGAATCCGCTGGCCGTCCGACATCCAGGTGGTTTTCGACAAGGACCCGGCGGCCCGCAACATCTTCGAGGTGCTGCTCTACCAGGGCCTGCACGCGCTGCTCCTGCACCGCCTGGCGCACGTGCTCTACCGGCGCGGGATCCCGATCCTGCCGCGGCTGATCTCGCAGGTCGCGCGCGTGATCACCGGCGGGATCGAAATCCATCCCGGCGCCCGGATCGGAAGGCGGTTCTTCATCGACCACGGGTCCGGCGTGGTGATCGGGGCCACGGCCGAGATCGGCGACGACGTGATGCTCTACCACCAGGTCACCCTGGGGGCGACCGGCTGGTGGAAGGACGTGGGCAACCCGCACGGGCGCCGCCACCCCAAGATCGGCAACTGCGTCACGATCGGATCCGGCGCCTCGGTCCTGGGGCCGGTATCGATCGGCCACAACTGCAAGATCGGGGCGATGGCGCTGGTGGTCGAGGACGTTCCGCCGCGCTCGGTCGTGGTGGCCCCTTCGGCAACCTATCTGGTCAAAGAGGGCCTGCGCACCTACGGACTGCGGATGCGGTCCTCCGAGGTGCCGCCCGAGTACCAGATCTGACGATCGCCGACCCCCTGCAGCCAGTCCGGGCGGTCCCGACATGCTGATGTCCAGGCTCTTCGGGCGGACCCTGCGCGAGGATCCGGCCGGGGCGACCACGGCCTCGCACCGCCTGCTGCTGCGTTCGGCCATGATCCAGCAGCTGGGGACCGGCATCTACTCCTACCTGCCGATCGGCTGGCGCGCGCTGGCCCGGATCGAGGCGATCATCGCCGAGGAGATGGACCGCATCGGCGGGCAGCGGATCGAGATGCCGGTGGTCCACCCGGCCGATCTCTGGAAGCAGAGTAGGCGCTGGTACGACGTGGGCCCGGAGATGGTCCGGTTCCGCGACCGCATGGACCACGACATGGTGCTGGCGATGACGCACGAGGAGATAGTCGCCGACCTTGCCGCCGCGCACGTCTCCTCCTACCGCGACCTGCCGCAGCTCGTCTACCAGATCCACACCAAGTTCCGCGACGAGCCGCGCTCGCGGGCGGGGCTGATAAGGGTCCGCGAATTCGCGATGAAGGACGCCTACAGCATGCACTGCGACGAGGACGAGATGGCCGTCCTCTACCAGCAGGTGGTTGAAGCCTACGTGCGGATATTTCGCCGCTGCGGGCTGGAGACCGTGGTGACCGAATCCTCCACCGGCATGATGGGCGGGAACACCGCGCACGAGTTCATGCTGCTGGATCCCAGCGGCGAGGACACGATCCTGATCTGCCCGCGCTGCCGCTACACCGCCAACCAGGAGGTTGCCGAATCGCGCCGCCAGGACCCCGGCGACGCCGAACCAGAGCCCCTGGAGGAGGTCGCCACCCCGGGCGCAACCACCATCGAGCAGGTCGCGGGCCTTTTGGGGGTGGGCCCCGAGAAGACCGCCAAGGCGGTCTTCTACCAGGCCGGCGAGGAGCTGATCTTCGCGGTAGTTCGCGGCGACCGCGACATCAACGAGGCCAAGCTGGCTGCGCTGCTGAAGGCCCCGGTCGAGCCGGCCAGCCCCGAGTCGCTGCAGGAGGCCGGGATAGTGGCCGGCTACGCATCGCCGGTCGGGGTTGCGGGGGTGCGGGTCGTGGTGGACCATTCGGTCGCCGACAGCCCCAACCTGGTCGGCGGGGCCAACCGGGCAGGCTTCCACCTGCGCAACACCAACTACCCGCGCGACTACCAGGGCCAGCAGGCCGACATCGGGTCGGCCCGCTCGGGCGACGGCTGCCCGCGCTGTGAGGGCTACATCTACGAGGCCCGCGGCATCGAGTTGGGCAACACCTTCCAGCTCGGCTACGGCTATGCCGAAAAGCGCGGCGCGTTCTACCTCGACCCCGAGGGCGAACCGCGACCGTTCTTCATGTGCTCCTACGGCATCGGGGTCGGACGCATCCTGGGGGCGGCGGCAGAGCGCTGGAACGATGCCAACGGGATGATCCTCCCGCCCGGGATCGCTCCCTGGGACGTTCACGTGGTGCAGCTGGGCGGGGGCGGCGACGTCACGGCGGCGGCGTCGGAACTGGTCGAAGGTCTTGGCGAACGCGGCCTGGAAGTCCTGCACGACGATCGCAGCGTCAGCGCCGGGGTCAAGTTCAACGATGCCGACCTTATGGGGCTCCCGCTGCGGGTGACGGTCTCGGCGCGCAACCTGCGGGCCGGGCAGATCGAGATAAAGCCGCGCTCCTCGAATGAAGCCCGAATGGCCGATCTTGAGGGCGGGGCCGCGACGGTCGCCGACCTGCACGCCGAAATCGCAGACCGTCACCGGCCGGATCGCCAGATCTGGGACCCGGTCAGCGAGGTTGACCGGAGCTGACGCTTCGGTTCCGGTGCCCGCGCTGCGGGCCCGCCGCGCCGAACGAGATGGCGCTCTGCGGCGCCTGCGGGAGCCTCCTGGAACCGGCGCCGCGGCCGGTTCGATCGGCCGGCGAGGTGGTCCCCGGGGCCGGGCCCGGCATCTGGGCCTGGAGCCACCTGCTGGGGCTCGAACCCGGCGCGCGCGCGCTGACCCTGGGCGAGGCCGGCGTCCCGCTGCTTGCGCTGCGGCGCTGGGGCGAGCGGTCCGGGGTTCGGGAGCTGCCAGGCAATGCTCGAGTAACCGCTCGCCCAGCGGGAGCTTCAAGGACCGCGGTGCGGTGCTTGCGGCCTGGCGGCTCGCCCGCGCCGGTTACGAAAACCCTGGTCGAGGACTCCTCCGGCAACGCCGGCGCCGCGCTGGCCGCCTACGGCGCCGCGGCGGGCCTCAAATGCCCACGTGTTCGCGCCCGGTCGGGCCGATCCCCCCAAGCTCGCGCAGATGAAGGCCTGCGGCGCCCGGGTCACGGTGGTGCCCGGCGCCCGCGAGGCGGCCCGGTCGGCCGCGATCTCCACGGCAACGGAACCGGGCTCGGTGTACGCCTCCGCACGTGCCGCGACCCGGGGTTCCTGCTGGGGATGAAGACCGTTCGCCTACGAGCTCTTCTGGCGCGGCGGGGGAAAGTTCCCCGACCACGTCGTATTCCCGACCGGCAACGGCGGGCTGCTGCTGGGCACGCACCTGGGCGCTTATCGACATGGCGGGCCTTGCGGGGGCCGGTTCGGTCCGGCTGCACGCCGCCCAGGCCCAGAGCTGCGCTCCGCTGGCCGGACTCGAATCGGTGGCGGCGGCCGGGCCCACGATCGCGGGCGGGATCGCGGTGGCGGAACCGGAGCGGATCGGCCAGATCAGGGCGGCGCTGGCGGCCAGGGGCGGCCAGGTGATCACCGTTTCTGATAATCAAATCAAGCAAGCGCGCGCCGACCTGGCCGCCGACGAGGGCGTTTAACCGTCGAACCGACCGCCGCGGCCGGTTTTCGCCGCCGCGGCCAGGATGGTGCGGGCGGGCTTGATCGGGGCCGGATGAATCGGGTCGCGATACCGGCCACGGGAACTGGATTGAAGGCATGATGACCAAGATCGCACGTCTGACGCTTCCGCTGCTGCTGGCGATGACCCTTTCGCTGGCCGCCTGCGGCGACCCCGAACCAGAGCCCGAGCCCAGGCAGCCGGCCCCAGCCGCCGTCGCGCCCGCGGCCCCGGCGGCGCCCGCGCCGGCCGCCCCCACCCCCCGAACCGACTCCTGAGCCGACGCCGGAGCCGACCCCCGGACCCACGCCCGAGCCGTTCTCGGCCGCCAGCTACATCGCCCGGCTGGAGGCGAACCCGCCCAGCTCGGTCCGCATGTTCTCGGTGGTGGAGGAGCTTCGAGGGTCTGCCCGAAGGGATCTCGTTCACGGTCGAGACGATCTCGGTTCCCGAGCACGGCGGCCGCCAGACCCTGGGCCTGGACGTCCTGCTGGAGGGCGAACCGAAAGCCCGCATCGACCTGCTCCTGGACGGCGGCTTCATCTTCATCAATCCGCCCGGCACCAACCGCTGGCTGCGCACCCAGCGCGACGGCGAGGAAACCGCGGCCGAAGTGCTTGCCGATCACCGACCAGACGACCGGGTTCTTCGGGGCGCTGCCCGATCCGGACTCGCTCGAATACCTGGGCGAGAGCGACTGCGACGGGGTCCCCCTGCCACGTGCTTGAAGGGGAGAAGATCACCCTCGAGGTGGCGGTCGAGGACGAGAAGCCGATCCGCTTCCTGACCAGCTTCGAGGACGGAACGCCGGTGGAGATCGTGATCACCGGCTGGGACGAGGGCCACGAGATCGACCTGCCCGACGACGCCCGCGACGTGCCGGCCAGCTCCTTCTGGCAGCTGGTGATCACGATCATCTCGTCCGCCCTGGTATGAGCCGGTGAACTTTCGGCGCGTGGCCGGGCCCCTCCTGGCCGCCGCCGCCCTGGCCCTTATGGCCGGGTGCGGGGCCGAATCGAGGGATCTGCCGTCCGGCCCGGCCGTGCAGGCGCCCTTCAGCGTGAGGCAACCTGACCGAGCACTGGTCCGAAAACCCGCCCCGGTCGGTGCGGATGCGGTTCGAACTGGCCGACAACCAGGTGCTGCCCGGCGACCCTCGGGTTGCAGATCGAAATGGTGGCCGCGCGCGGCGACGCCACCACGGTGGCGGCGAGCCTGCTGATCCTGCGCGACGGGCGGGTAGACCAGGAGCTCGAGCTGATGGCCACCCAGGACGCCTTCTACGCCCTGCCCAAACGCCGGGCTCGACAACTGGATCGTGGTGGAGGGCGGGTCCGATGCGACCGACAACCTGCTCGACGTCGACGGGATCCAGCCGGCGCTGGAGCTGTTCGCCGAATTCGAGGGACTGGTCCACTCCGGCCACCGGCGCCTGCGGGGCCGAGGAGTGCCACTTCCTGGCCGGCGAAGGCGTGGAGCTCGCGGTCCACTCCGGGCACTGGATCCCGCGCTACCTCCAGCTGACCGCGCCCGAAACCCGACATGGCTGCGGCGGAAGCGGACCTTTCGGCCGCGGCCGGGTCCGGGGGAAAGAACCGGTCGACGAAAGCCGCGGACGATGGGGGATTCGCCCAGGACCTGCGGGTGGACGTGATCGGCTGGGACGAGGACGTGAAAACTCGAACCGCCCGCGAACGCCCGTCCGGTGACCGAGGACGAGTTCATGAGCGTGCTGTTCACGCTCGGCGCCCAGCAGCTGCTCTGATGGGTTCGGATCACCGCTCCCTCAGCGGAAGCGCTCTAAGGGCGCTGATTCGCGGCGGGGAGTTCCGCGGTCCGACCGCCGGGGCGGCGGACCGGTACGTGCAGGCCAACCTGGTGGTGGTCGAAAGCGGCGTGGCCGACGATTTCGAGCAATTCTGCCGCGCCAAACCCCAAGCCCTGCCCGCTGCTGGAGCGGCTCCCGCCCGGGGACCCGCGTCCGCGCCGGCTGGCGCGCGATTCGGACATCCGCACCGACCTGCCGCGCTACCGGGTCTACCGCGGCGGCGAGCAGGTGGCCGAAGTCGACGAGATTACCGGGTACTGGCACGAGGGCCTGACCGGATTCCTGACCGGGTGCAGCTTCACCTTCGAAAAACGCCTTCAGGCCGCCGGGATCGGGATCCGGCACATCGAACGCGGCTGCAACGTCCCTATGTACCGGACCAATATCGAATGCAGCCCGGCCGGGCCGTTCGAGGGTCCGATGGTGGTCTCGATGCGGCCGGTGGCGATGGACCGGGTGGCCGACGCGGTCTCGATCACCGCCGCCGTCCCGCAGGTCCACGGCTCGCCGGTCCACACCGGCGCGCCGGAGGCGATCGGCATCGGCGACCTGGCCCGTCCCGACTGGGGCGACCCGGTCCCGGTCGAGCAGGGCGAGGTGCCGGTCTTCTGGGCCTGCGGCGTGACCCCGCAGGCGGTGGCGCTGGCGACCGGATTGGCGGTGATCACCCACTCCCCGGGGCACATGTACGTATCCGATCTATTGGAGGCGTATGTGGACAGGGCGATCCCGGTGCCGGCGGGATGACCGGGCGATGATGGGCATGATCTCCGGGCAGGTGCTGCGCGCGGTGACCGAGCGCGTGCTGGCCAAGGTCGCCGAGCAACTGCCCCGCCTGCTGGCCGAATACGGCGCCGGCATCGCCCCGGTCGAAGGATCGGGCATCGAACTGGCGGCGGCCCGGGCAGAGCGCGAACAGCTCCGCGCGCAGGTCCAGAAGCTCGATTCGCGCTGCCGCCAGCTGGCCGACCAGTCCGCGGCGTTGGAGCAGCGCCTGCAGAAGCGCGACGTCTGGCTCTGGGCGCTGGCGGCGGTCAGCGCGGTGCTGGCCGTCGCCGTCATCTTGCTGGCGCTGCTGGTCCTTCTGGGTTAGGCGGGCGCTGCCGCGCCGGCGGCGAACTGTCCGCGCCGGGCCATTCCCGGTTCGGGGACCGCGGCGCCCGATCGCTCCAGCAGGCCGTTGGACGGGCAGGTCGAGCAGCTCCCGCCGCCGCAGGCGCCGCGCTGCGAATCGCGCCGCCGGCCCAGGTTCTTAAGCTGCAGGGAAACGCCCCGGAACCTGGATGCGAGTTCGGAGCGCAGCCCGGTGCCGGCGTGCGATTGGTCGCAGCGGAACCGGAACCGCAGCCGGGTCCCGTCGAAGCTGTAATCGGCGTGAACCGAGGAGACCTCGAGCCCGCACTCGAACGCGGCGCGGAAGAATTCCATCCGCGCGGCCACCTCGCCCAGGACCTGGCGGTGCTGGCTGGAAAGGTCGGCGTCCGACGCCGGTCGCAGGACTCTCCGGCCCTGCAGCGGCGCGTCCTCGGTTGAGGGGGCGGTCGCCAGGACCACCTTGGCGATCTCGGGGCCGGTCGAGGTTGCAACGATCGCCATTTCCCCGACTTCCACGTCCACGCCGTTGGCGTCGCAGAGCAGCAGCCGGCGGCTGCGCCGCAGGCGCACCCCGGCCACGAGCGTGGGCGGCAGGGTCGGGGGCGCGGAGGGTCTTATGGCTAGCACCGCGAATTTTAGAACCGGCGCGCGCCCGACCGACCGATTCCGGGGGCCGGAATAGGGCGGTGGCCGGCGCGGAGCGGGCGAAAATCCCAGTGCGCGCCGGGGCCCGGTCTGCATGCGTCGGCTCCCGCGGGTCGCCACGCCGAAGGTGACCCTCCCAGATCAGGAACTTTTTTGCGAACGGAGCCGATGCAGGTGGTGAGCCCGAAGCCCGATTCGCCCGTCCGTCCGCCGCGCGGCCGGTTGAATTGACCGGGAAGCCGTGAGCCGCGCCCCGGGCCTTGGGGGCCCGGCCAGGATCGTGGCTGGCATCGAGCCCTACGCGGTGGTGTTCGCGGCCAGCGCGGTGACGCTGATCATCGAAATCGTGGCCGCGCGGATCCTGGCCCCGCACATCGGGGTGTCGGTCTACACCTGGACCAGCGTGATCGGGGTGATCCTGGCCGGCATCAGCCTGGGGAACTGGCTGGGCGGGATGCTGGCCGACCGCGCCGCCTCGCGCTCCCTGCTGGGGCTGATCCTGCTCGCCGGGGCCGCCGCCACGCTCCTGATCCTGCCGCTGGCCCAGCTCGCGCCCGGCTGGGTCGACCAGGTCCCCCTGCTGCCCCGGATCGTCCTTTTGACCGGGGCCCTGTTCCTGGCCCCGGCGCTGGTGCTGGGCATGGTCTCGCCGATGGTCATCAAGCTCACGCTTTCCGACATCTCGGTGACCGGCAACGTCGTCGGGCGGATCTACGCCGTCTCCACCGCGGGCGCGATCGTCGGAGTGTTCCTGACCGGGTTCGTGCTCATCCAGGCGCTGGGATCGCGCGAGACCCTGCTCGCACTGGCGCTGTTCACCGCGTTAATGGCGATCGGGACCGGCCGCCTGTGGAAGGTTCCTGCCAGGCTGCTGGCGGGAATCCTGCTCCTGGGCGCGCTGGGCGCGTTCACCTGGTCGCAGCAGCCCTTTGCGAGCGGGTGCATCGCCGAGAGCAACTACTACTGCATCAAGGTCTGGGAGAAGGAGCTGGAAGGCGACGACCCGGTGCGGGTGCTGGCCCTGGACCGGCTGGTCCACAGCTACGCCCGGCCCGAGGACCCGACCTACCTGCATTACAGCTACCAGCGCGCGTTCGCGCTGGTGGCCGAATCGATCGCCGAGAAAAACCCCGGTTTCTCGTCGCTGTTCGTTGGCGGCGGCGGCTACGAACTGCCGCGCTATTTCGACGCGGTCCATCCGCAGAGCTCGATCGAGGTGATCGAGATCGACCCGCAGGTGACCGCCACCGCCCGCGACTACCTGGGCCTTGACGGCGCCCGCCGCGTCGCAACGATCAACGAGGACGCCCGCATGGCGCTGCCCCGGCGCGCGTCCGATTCGGTCGACCTGGTAATCGGCGACGCGTTCAACGACCTATCGGTGCCTTATCACCTCACGACGCTGGAATTTAACCGCCAAATCCAGCGCGTGCTCTCCCCCGGCGGCATCTACGCGGTCAACATCGTCGACGCCCCCGGTCCGGGCATGTTCCTGCGCTCCTTCGTACACACCCTGCAGCAGACGTTTGAGGACGTGGCGGTTATGCCAGTCACCTACGGGCTGGATTTCCAGGACCGGATGTCCACGCTGGTCCTGGCCTCCGACCGAGCGATCGACCGGGCCGGACTGAACTCATACTTCCGGAGCGTGCGTCTGGGTTCGGAAGGCCGGGTGGTGTCGGACCGCGACCTTGCCGCCTGGATGGCCGAGCGCGAACCGGTGCTGCTGTCTGACAACCACGCCCCGGTGGACAACTTCTTGGCCCCGCTGTTCCTGAAACGCTCATAGAAGTAGGCTCCCGCGCGCGGTGACATTCGGGCGGGATTCGCCGGTTCATATGAATTAGATAATTCGGGGCCGGACCGGGCCCATAGCTCAGTGGTTAGAGCGGCCGGCTCATAACCGGTTGGTCGTTGGTTCGAATCCAACTGGGCCCACCACGAAGATTCGGAACCCCTGTTTCGCAACCGTCCCTGAACGACGAGTCGTGCGGAGTTTGCGCGCTCGCCCGGCTGGCGAATTCCGGGCGCCCGGGTCGCGCGGGCGGTCGCGGCCTTGCGGGGCCCGGACTTTGACGAATTAGCGGCATGGTCCCAGTCGGATCTCGCGTTTCGAGGACATCCCCTTTACCCGCGGGGCGGCAGGCGTTTGCATCGAAGCCGGCGAGGCACCGCCGTCGGTCGCGAGACTGTTCGCCCGCTCAATCGGCAGCGAGGGCGAGCGTCTCATTCAATTCCCGAAACGCGGAAGAGGGTCCGAGGCCCTGGCCGCAATCCCCCGGCCGGATCCCTTCAACGTAATTCTCACCGGAGTCTCTGGCGCCTAGCCCGAGCCCTTGGAGGCCTTGATTGCGGACAGTCGGAAACGTTGCACCATTGAAACCGCTCGGGAAGGCTGTTCCTGTCCGAGATTGGCAGGTCTGTCCGGCAATCGAGATCAACACTCATACACTTTTGCCACGTCCGTGTAGGCCACCACATACGCATTGCTTACATAAACCTGCACGCATCGTATACGATTGTGGCAAAATCTGAATTTAAACGCCATGGCAATGTTCATGCCAAGCCATATTCGTTCCATACGCATGACGGCCTGGCGGTTTGCCGCCGCCCTGGCGCTGCTGGCCGTCGCGTTGGCGTTCTTGGCCCCGGCCCCAACTTTTGCCCAGTCCGCCCCCGGAACGCCGTCGACAGTAAGCGTTAGCCGCGCCGACGGATCCCTCACCGCCAGCGGCTACTCCGTAAACGGGGCCACCCACTACCACATCACCTACTCGTCCAACGGCGGGAGCAGCTGGAGCCTGGCCGCCCTGAGCCATACATCGTCCAGCATCACGATCGGCGCCGACAACTCCAAGACCTACCTCGTCGGAGTCCGCGCCGGCAACGACCACGGCTACAGCGGCTGGCGCAACTCGGCCTCGGCCGCACCCTTCCAGCCGGCTCCGGCGCCCGGGCCTGTGGCCTCGGTTAACGTGACGCGATCCGACGGCGCCCTCGAAGCCGACTGGCCCTCCGTCACAGGGGCGACCAGGTACCACGTCACCTACTCGTCCACCGGCGGGCAGAGCTGGCAATTGGCCGCGCTCGGCCACTCATCCTCCAGCATCACGATCCAAGCCGACAACGCCAAGAACTACATCGTCGGGGTGCGGGCCGGCAATTCCGGCGGCTGGAGCGGATGGCGCAACTCGGCCGCGGCCGGGCCCTATGTCCCTCCGGTCACCGCGCCCAATCGCCCAACTGGATTGGCCGCGACTGCGGGCAACGGCAGCGCCACCCTTGCCTGGGACGATCCCTCGAACCCGACGATCACCGGCTACGAGTACAGCGTGCGCTGGGCCGGGGTGGCCTGGAGTGCGTGGACGGCCGTTCCAAGCGGCACGTCCCACACAGTCACCGGGCTGGAGAACGGCAAGGAGTACCGCTTTAAGGTCCGCGCCGTCAACGCGGGCGGAGTTAGCAAGCCCGCGCCCGCCGCGGCGCCGTGGTACGTCGCGGTCACGCCCAAGCCGCTCGACGCGCCGGCGAACGTCGCCGTGAACCCTAGCGAAGATTCCCTCGACATCACCTGGGACCCGGTTGCCGGCGCCACCGGATACGACGTGCGGGCCAAGGCCGAGGGCGCTTCGGAATGGCACGACGTGGCCGGCAACGTGAGCGGAACGTCCTACACGTATGCCACGACGTCGACCATGGATTACGTGGGCGTCCGCGCCCGCGACGGCGATTTCGCGAGCGCGTGGACCGATCTTTCCAACCTGCCGCCGGACGATTTGATGAACGTTGCAACCAGTCCTTCGTCTGGCGGCGCGTTCGCACAGTCCGGCGTCTCCGCCCAATCCGGCGGCTCCATTGCCAGCCAATTGGCCGCTCCCACCTGGGGGACGGTAACGCGTGACATCCGCAGGGGCGCTCGCCAGGGAGATGGCACTATCAGTATCAATTGGACAGGAGTCAGCGGGGCGACGGGCTACAGCATCGCCTGCTCCCACCACGGCTGGTACTGGCATAAGTGCGGCTGGGACGACGACGGCACGCTCACGTTCACGCCGATTCCGAGCAGCGAGAGCCAGCCGGTGAAGCTCACGCACTACAAGCGTGAGGTCTACAACCCGGGCAATTACCGCTTTGGCAATAGCCGCTCCTACATGGTCTCCATGCGCGCCGTGAACGCCAACCCCGCAGATGCGAGCGCGTGGGTGAACACACTCACCCTCCGGCCCGTGTTCCCCTACCTCAATGACTTCACGGTCACGCGCACGGACGGCCAGCTCACGCTGTCGTGGACGCCCGGTTTCTGGACAACCGGGTACGAGATCGACTGCGCCGCCGTCGTCTCGGGACAGGCCGCGGCCTACACGCGTTGCGCCACCCTGGCAGACCAGGACGACACCGACGACACCCACAGCATCACCATTACGAACTGGACTGCCGACGGCACGAACTACTCGATCGACAACACCAGCATTTACGACCTCCAGATCTTCAGCACCAACACGTGGAGCCGGGCGCGCTGGCTCCCGCCCCTCATCCATCCGGTCAGCCTTGCAGTGTCCAACGTCGGCGCGACGACGACGACGCTGACCATCGCCAAGCACTCCAACGCCTGGTACTACAAGGCGAACGCGGCCCCGGACAACACCTGCCAGGGCCCCGTCACGGCGGGCACGAGCAGCAAGGACCTCACCGGCCTGAGCGCGGGCACGACGTACACCTACACCGCCTACAGCGACAGCGCGTGCACCACGGCCAACCGGCTGGCGACGGCGTCCGCGTTCACCACGAGCGTCACCGCCTCCAACCTGGCCGAGGCGGACTACGGCTCGGGCAACCCCATCGCCGCCACATACGCCCAGGAGTTCACGACGGGGAGTTCCGCCGGCGGCTACACGCTGCGGAGCGTCACGCTGGACTTCGTCACGGGCGCCACCCCCAGCGTCACGGTCTCCATCCGCGAGAAGCAGTCGAACGGCAAACCCACCTTGACGGACCGCGCGACGTTCACCGGATCCGTGACGGCGACCGGCGAGACGACGTTCACCTGCTCCAGCGGCTGCGACCTGGACGCGAGCACGCCGTACTTCGTCTACTTCACTTCGACCGCCGCAGACATCTCCTTCATCCGCACCACCCAGAGCATGAACGAGACGCTGCAGCCTTCGGGCAACGGCTGGGCCATCGCCGACGAGATGCAGCACTACACGTCGAATGCGTGGACGAAGTACTCCACCTACGTCCTCCAGGTGGGCGTGGAGGCGGTCCCCGACCCCGCGCTCGTCGCCTCCAACGTCACGGCGACGGGCGCGACGCTCACGCTGGACCACTACCTCGGCGGCGACTGGTACTACGAGGCGAACGTGGGGCCGCACGCCACCTGCCAGGGCCCGGTCAGCGGGAGCACCGTGACCCTCTCCGGCCTCACGGCAGGCACTGCGTACATTTACACGGCGTACAGCAACAGCGTGTGCAGCTCGGTCAACGAGATCGCGGAGGCGGCGTTCAGCCCCATCAGCCTGGCCGCCTCCAACGTCGCCGCGACGACGGCGACGCTGACCATCGCCGGCCACTCCGACGACTGGTACTACAAGGCCAACGCCGCCCCCCACACCGCCTGCCAGAGCGCGGTCAGCACGAGCAGCACGGACCTAACCGGGTTGAGCGCGGGCACGACGTACACGTACGAGGCGTACAGCGACAGCGCGTGCACCACGGCCAACAAATTGGCGACGGCGTCGGCGTTCACCACGCTGGTGGACCTGGCCGCCTCCAACATCGGCGCGACGACGGCGACGCTCACCATCAGCGGGCACAGCGGGCAATGGTGGTACAAGGGGAACGCGGGGCCGGACATCACGTGCCAGGGCCCCGTCTCCGCCGGCGACAGCACGGAGGATCTGACCGGCCTCTCCCCACAGTCCAGCTACGACTACACGGCCTACAGCGCGACCGGATGCGGCAGCGGCGATCTGCTGGCTACCGCCCCTGGGTTCACCACGGTAGCCACCGTGAGCAACCTGGCCAACGCCAAGGGAAGCGCGGACAAGGAAGTGGACTCGGCGAGGGACAGGGCGATTCAGTTCACGACCGGCTCGCACGCCGAGGGCTTCGACCTGCGGTCGGTCACGCTAACGCTGAAGCAGAAGACGGCGGGCGGCACGCTGCGGGTCGCGCTCCACGCGGATAGCAGCGGCGTTCCGGCCTCCACGGCCCTGGCGACGCTGACGGGAACCGCGCCAACGAGCAGCTCGTGGACGGACGCGACGTTCACCTGCTCCGCCGCCGCGTGCGACAACCTTGGGAATGCCGCAAACTACCACATCGTCCTGGAAAACACGGCGAACAGCGGCGCGTGGTCGTGGGCATGGTCGGCCAGCGGCAGCGAGACGATGACACCGAACACCAATGGCTGGAACATCGGCGACGGCTACGTAAACCGGGGCACGTTCTGGTCGGCGGAGACGAGCACGCACTACCTGGCGCGGATCGGGTTCCACTTCAGGCCGAGCCTGCGGACCGGCAGCATCACGGCGACGGGCGCGCAGCTGACGCTCGATTACCACCACGAGAATTGGTGGTACAAGGCGGATACGGGGCCGCACGCCACGTGCCAGGGCCCGGCGACCACCCCGGCCGTGACGCTGACCGGCCTGACGTCGGGGACCCCGTACACGTACAGCGCGTATGACGCGAGCGGGTGCGCGTCGGCGAACTTGCTGGACGCGGCGCCGGCGTTCACGCCGGAGGCCTCGTCGCTCACCGCCTCCAACATCGGCGCGACCACGGCGACGCTGACGATCGGCGGCTACGACGGGCAGTGGTGGTACGACGCGGACACGGGCCCGCACACCGCCTGCCAGGGTCCCGTCGCGGCTAGCACGAGCACGGAGGACATCACCGGGCTGAGCGCGGACACGACGTACACGTACGAGGCGTACAGCGCGAGCGGGTGCGCGGACACCGACAAGCTGGCGACGGCGACGGCGTTCACGACGCCGCCCGGCCTTCCGCGAAACGTGAGCGTGGCCAACAGCACTTTCGACGGCAACACCAGGCGCTACGTCGTCAGCTGGAACAAGCCGGCCAACACACAGGCGACCGACACCTTCGCCTACCAGGTGCGGTGCACCACGGAGAGCGACAAGACCACGACGAGTTGGGCCGCGTGCGGGAACCAGAATGTCTCCAGCACGGCAAACACGGACCTGTCGCTGACCGTGAGCCACAGCTGGTCGAGCGCCAACTTCACGTACGTCCGCGTCCGGACGGACAAGGACGGCAGGTACAGCGACTGGGTAATCCGGCACACCCAATACGGCACACCCTAGCGCGCCCTGCCCGTTGCGCGAGTGCGCGATGGGCAACTTCCTGGCGACGGCGGCACGCTGACGAGCGCCTGGGCCAAGTGCGAGTCTTGATCTTTGGTTGTGCCGAGCCTGATCTAAGGCACCATTCGATTCGCGCCGTACCGCCCTGGGTTGCTCGGATGATCCGACTCGGCTGCCGTCTGCGGGCATGTCGCCCCCTACGCAAATAGACGCGAGATTGGGATTGAACTTGCCGAATCAAGCAAAGTTCAGGAATGGATCCGGGGCCTGATTCCCTGCTACCAAGTTCCGCAATCGAGGGGGCGCCCCGGCGGGATCCCGGGGAAGATGCTTGGTGCGCGGGCGGGGTCAATCCTCGCCCCGCCCTCGTTGCGACCGCAGATCCCACTCAAGAGTTGAAAATTCAATCGATCCGAGCCCAAATGAGCTCACTGATTCAAAACTCTGGCCATTCCGCGATGCCGAAGAAGAAACCCGCTAACCCGCATAAAAGCGCCAAAGAGGCCGCAGCCAAGCCGGCCGATGCGAAACCCGTTCTTTTGTCGGGCGGAAACCCCCAAATCGCAAAAGCCGACGGCGACGCCCCGGTGCAGGCCTACATCGCGGCGATGCCGGGCTGGAAGCGGGATGTCGGCCGCCGCCTGGATCAGCTGATCGCGCAGACCGTTCCAGAGGCGCGCAAAGCGGTCCGGTGGAATTCGCCGTTTTACGGGATCGAAGGCCAGGGGTGGTTCCTGAGCTACCACTGCTTCAATCGGTACGTGAAGGTCACGTTCCTGCGCGGGGATTCCCTAAAGCCCCTCCCGCCGGTTCCCTCCAAGGTCGAAAACGTGCGTTACTTCCACGTCCACGAGGAAGAGCAGATCGACGAGGATCTCTTCACCGGCTGGATCCGCCAGGCGGCGGCGCAGCCCGGCGAAGAGTTGTTTTAGTTCCCAACGCCGACGTCTTCAGCCTGAATCAACTTACGCATCCACCCGCGTCATTGCTGGCCCAGATCAGTTCTACGTAAGGACCGGATCCTGCCGGTCCGGACGCCAGTCCGCTAGGGACTGAACCTGAACGGCGGGTAACGGTCGGTCGTGAGCAGGAACGCGTAGGCGGCCACGCGCGTCCCCCAGCGAATCAGCCCCTCGATGAAGGTAAACGCCAGGCGCGGGTAGTTGCCGGTGACGATGATCGCGAGCCAGACCACGATCATGACCAGGGTCGCCAGCGTGGAAAGCAACGCCAGGATGATGTAGTGCGGCAGAACCAGGAGCCACTTTATCAGCGGCAGAAACCGGTTCAGGTCGTTCTCGACGTCCGGGTACTCGATCTGCAGGTGGACCGCCTGCTCCTCGTCGGTCGAGGGGTACTCGTCGCGCATCAGGAGGGTGTAAGCGGTAACCCGGGTGCTAAATCGCGCCAATTCCAGGTTCCAGTCGAACCACCAGCGCGGATATTTCTGGCGGAACACGATCATCAGCAGCGGCCCCACAATAAGCACGCCGCCGGCCACCAGCCCGGCCGTGAACTGGTCGATTTCCGGTTCCCCGGAAGCCGTGTAGCCCGAAACCGCGGCAAGGACGATCACTATCGGGATCGCCATGATGATCCGGAAGAGCGCTTTGAGGCGATCGCTCGACTCCGGGTAGTCGACTGACAGTTGAACCGGATATTCGTCGGACACGCGCATCATCCTCCCGCCACTTGGTCATGGCACCGCAGTTGCCGAATTCGCGGCCGGCGGGCCGCGTATCGCCTCCGTCAAACCTCACTGTAGCAAGACCCTGAATGCACCTTTGGCAATTTCCTCAACAACCCCGCGAACCGGTCTCCCGCCGGAGCCGGCCGCAAACGATCGCGCCGAGCTCGAATTCAATGACCTGCCGGGCCGCGCGCGCAAGGGCGATTACCACCCGGGAACCGGGTATGTCCCGCCCAAAAACTTTTATCATCTAGGGCAGTATGCGGCGGGGTAGCTCAGAGGTAGAGCAGGAGACTCATAAGCTCTTGGCCGTCGGTTCGATTCCGACCCCCGCTACCGGTTGAGCGGGCTGCGGCCAAAAGCCGCCCGCGATGGCCGGACAACTTAAATTGCCGAAGTGGCGGAACTGGCAGACGCGCGGCGTTCAGGGCGCCGTGCTCGTACGAGCGTGTGGGTTCGAATCCCACCTTCGGCACCAATTTGGGCAGCACTCCATATAGGGCGGGCGGCGGATGAAGATCCAATTCCTTTGGTACCCCGACTGCCCGTCGCACCCGCAGGCGCGAGAGATGCTGGCGCGGACGATTCAAGACCTGGGCGTGGAGGCGAGCGTGGAGGAAATCTGCGTCCGGGACTGGGACCAGGCCCGCGAGCACCGGTTTCCGGGGTCGCCGACGTTTCGCATCGGCGGGGTCGACATCGACGAGGCCGGCGCCGAAGCGATGGGCGTGGCCCTGACCTGTAGGACCTACGACCGGCCGGACTCGGGATTTGGTCCGCTGCCCCAGGAAAGCCAGCTGGCCGAGGCGATTCGCCGGGCCACTAGCCTTTAATTGACTCGGAACGCGTAACGCGCCGCATTCTCCGGCGCAACCTGCCGCCATCTCACGGAAAGGTCAACGATGCCCCTGGAACTTGGATCCTCAGCCCCCGATTTCTCCCTGCCCGCCACCACCGGCGAGACCGTCAGTCTGGCCGACCTGGGCGACGGACCGCGCCTGATCGTCTTCACCTGCAACCACTGCCCCTACGCCAAGGCCTGGGAAGGCCGCCTAATCGACATCGGCAACGATTACTCCGGCCGTATCGGGATGGCCGCGATCTGCTCGAACGACGTGGCCAACTACCCGGCCGACAGCTTCGAGAAGATGGCCGAACTGGCCGAGGCCCACTCCTACTCGTTCCCCTACCTGCACGATGAATCGCAGGCGGTCGCCAACGCCTACAAGGCCCAGCACACGCCCGAGGTGTTCCTGTTCGACGCCGACGGGTCGCTGGTCTACACCGGCGCGGTCGACGACAGCGTCGAGGCCGCCGACGCCGGCGCCAGCTACCTGCGCGATGCGATCGACGCGGTGCTGGGGGGCGGTTCGCCGCAGGTGGCCTCCACCAAGGCGGTCGGCTGCACCATCAAGTGGGCGGCCTGATCAGTTAGCGATCCCGCCGACGGCGGCCGCCGTCGGCGCCGAGCGTTCAGCTCGGCAGGCGCGCCTTGGAGATCTCCAGCCGGTCGCGGTCGCCCAGTTCGGGGAACGGCTCTCCGGGCAGGGTCTGGTACCAGTAGGCCACCGAAGCCAGGTCGTCCTGCAGAGGCAGGTAGCGGCGCTCGGGGCGGTTGCGCCAGCCCAGCGCCTGGATCGTCACCCGCAGGCGCTCGCTGAACCGCACCGGGTCCATCACGTGGAATCTGTACATCGCGAACCGGCGGTTCTGGTTGTAAGTCGCGGTCGAATCCTCGACCACCCGCATGCCCAGGAACGGGGTCGAGTAGTCGACGTAGCGTCCCTCGACGTCCCAGTTGTAGGCCCCGCCGAAGTAGTCCTCGGTGCCGGTCCCGCAGATCGTCGGAAACTCCCCGTCGTCGTCGATGAAGAACTTGATCTCGCCCTCGCCCCACCAGCCGTCGTCGTTGGGCTGCCAGCCCAGCGAACAGCCGACGAAATGGCCCCGGCCGCCGACCCCGTCCAGGATCGTGTGATCGGTCTTGTAGGGGAGCGGATTGGAGCGGCGGAACTGGGCGTGGAAGTAGGCCGCGTCCTCTTCGACCGCGGTCAGGGCGTAGTTGATCTGGTAGTAGCAGGGGACCTGCTCGGAGGCGCGGTTTTCGATGGTGATCCGGGCGCGCCGGCGGAAGGGCATCTCCCAGAAGCAGTTGACCCCGTTGTTGGGGTTGACCGAGACCGGCAGGGCGTTCACCTGCGAGAACTTCTCCCACGGCTGGGCGAAGAAGTCGCTCACCGGGACCTCGACCGATGGGTGTTCCTGGTCGTCCCAGTAGAAGCGCAGGATGCACTCGCGGCGCACGATCCGGCCGGCGAACCAGATGCTCTGGATGGCGCCGGGACCGGTTATGTCGGCCAGCTCGAACACCTCGCCGGACTGGATCCAGACCGCCGGGGCGACCTTCCAGCCCCGCCCCAGGTCGGTCGCCGCCTCGGCCCCGAATCCTTCGGTGGCCATTCCCCCGCGGCCGGGGGCGCCGTCGGGGTTTTCGGCGCTGATCGAGCGCGTCCGCGCGTCGGACAGCCGCGCCAGGTTGCCCAGGTGCAGCCCCAGTCCGTTGAATCCGCCCATAGCAAAGTCCCTCGATTTACCTGTATTGCGTGTGGCGGAACGCGCCGCCGGGAGCCTTAGGTCGGATTATGGGGCCGACAGTTTCACCGCCGTGCCGTAGGCGACGATCTCGGCCGCGCCCTGGGCCAGGGTGGAGGTGATGAAGCGGGTCGCCAGGATCGCGTCGGCGTCCAGCTCGACCGCCTGCTCGACCATCCGGTCGATCGCCTGCTCGCGGGAATCGGCCAGCAGCTTCGTGTACTCGTCCACTTCGCCGCCGACGATATTGCGCAGCCCGGCCATTATGTCGCGCCCGATGTGCCGGGCCCGTACCGTGTTGCCGCGCACCAGCCCCAGCGATTCGGTCACCTCGCGTCCGGGAAGGGTCTCGGTTGTGACTACTATCAATGCTTTACCTTTTCAAAGTTCTCGCGCCGGTTGCGCCTGACCTGTTCGATCAGCACCGCCGCCAGCAACAGTATTCCGCCGGCGCCCAGCGCCGGCAATCCGATTCGCACCGCCAGCGGGACATCGGGATCGCCCACCACTTCCGAGATGAGCAAAAACGCCCAGTAGCCGCCAAGCAAAGCCGCGCCGGCGATCAGCAACACTAATCCGGCGTGCAACAGAATCTTGGTGGCCTGGTCGACTGGCGCCCACTTTGAAATTGGAGACATCGGACTAACCCCGACTGTAGCCCAATTTTCACTCCCTCGCCCTGCTCGCAGTCTTGCGAACTGCCTGTTGGTCGGGGCGGACAATTCGAATGGCGAAGGACTGGAGATGCTGATGGCCGAGGAATATCGAAATTTCGACGCCTCAGCGTACGTGAGGGCCGCGGAGGACTTAGGAGCATTCCTTGAAGCGGCGTCGGAAGAGGACTCTGGCGACGGAGTCGCGATTCGCGCCGCGCTTAAGCATGTCGCCCGGACGCAGAACATGAGCGCAGTTGCACGCGGCACCGGATCAAGCCGCAGCGACCTCCATGAGGCGTTGTCCGATGATGGCAACCCCACCCTTGCAACCCTGTTCGCAGTAACCCGTGCCTTGGGATTGAGGACTGCGGTTAGAGCCGGTCGCCGCACCGGCGGAAACTCGGCGGTCGCCAAAATCCGGAACACTCAGTGCAAAGACCGAATAATTCAGGTGTCGAAATCCTTGCATCCCGATTTGGCCGACCAACGCCGCCCGCTTGGGTGACGGTTTTCGAAGAGTTGAGCGGCGAAAAGTGCTGCGCGTAAAGCGAGGCGCCGACGGGGGCCGCAGAAGGGTCGTTCTTCCGTTGATTTCGCGAAACCAGAGCTTATTGCTGCGGCCCAGGCATTCAAGCGCTCATTAGCCACTTGCCAACTACCGTTGCCGTGGGGACTTTCTAAAATTCCCCGGGCCCCATAGCTCAGCTGGAAGAGCGCCTCAATGGCATTGAGGAGGTCGTCGGTTCAAGTCCGATTGGGTCCACCGATTTACTGAGAATCGCCGTCCCTGTCTCGCACAAGTTCGCAATCGCGTCGACGGTTATCGGCCCGAACCGGCAATCGGATGGCGGGGCACCCTCTCCCAGGGATCCGTTCGCCGGTTCAGGCGCACGCCGGGTGGCTGCCCGACCAGCGGTTGTAGGAAGGGTCGGCGTGTCCGGCCAGGCGGGCGCGCGCCTGGCGCCAGAGCGAGGCCCAGACCCGCCGGGTCGTCAAGTTCCGATTCGGGATTGCGGCGGCTGCG
>CAXXYJ010000063.1:0-20876 GCA_963664795.2 Chloroflexota bacterium
TCGAGTTTCTGGTGGAGCTTGACGTAGCTGTAGATGTCCTCTTCGACCAGCGGGTCCTCGTACCAGTAGAAGTCGAGTTCCTCGATTGCCCGGCCCACCCGCAGGGCGTCTTCGTACTGGTAGGCCCACATCGAATCGAGCATGAGCTTGATGTCCCCGCCGACCGCGTCGCGTACCGCCTCGCAGAGCCGGATGTCGGCGGCCGCCAGCCCGTGCGGATGTATCTTGTGCGCGGTCCAGCCCTGCTCCTTGAACCGGAGCGCCTCTTCGATGTACTCGGCCTCGGAGTCCCAGTGGGCGGTTGAGGAATACACCGGCACCGAATGGCGGCAGGTGCCCAGCAGGCGGTGGATCGGCTGGTTCGCGATCTTGCCGTTGATGTCCCAGAGACAGACATCAATTGCCCCGATCGCCTGGACCGAGGCTTTCCGGTTTTGTTTCCACATCTCCCACCAGATCGCGCCGATGTCCTGGGGGTCGCGACCCAGCAGCAGGGGTTTGAGGAACTTGACGAGTCCCTTGGCGTGGTGGTCGGCGCCCACGTGCAGGCTGCCCAGGAAGGCATTGCCGGTAACCCCGCCGTCCGTTTCCACGCTGACCAGGCCGAGCTGGCTCTCTGTGAACTGGGTTCCGACCCCGGTCTGCCACGGCTCGGAATGCCAGGTGAAGAGGTCGACCTTAACGTCGGTGATTTTCAATTGGGTGCTCCTGTCGGCCCGCCCCGGTCGCGGAAACCATTTGGCCGGGAAAAACGACCTCCCGCCAATGGCTGCCAAAAACATTTTGCGACGCTGGGGCCGGCGGATCGCCTATCTCCGGTCTGCGCAGGGACCGGTTCGCGGCTGCGACGGCCGGTAATTTCCCGGGCTACCGGTCGACGGTGCGTCCTCCCTGGGCGTAGAGGAAGAATTCGGCCGTACGCCTCACCTCTACGTCCCAGCCGATCCCGGCCAGCCGCCGCATTAGCCACTCCGGATCAAAGTAACGCTTGACGATTTCAAATCGCCGCCCGTCGTTTAGCTCGCGCCGTTCGGTTTCCGGGATGCTGGTTGATCCGCCGGCACGGCTGGAGCCGAGCGGGCCGGCCGAATCGACGAAGAACACGCGTCCGCCCGGCAGCAGGGCGCCGTCGACCAGTTCCCAGAAACCGGCGAAGCGGTTCTCGGGCACGTGCGAGAGCCAGAAACCGAAGAACACCGCGTGAAAGCGCCGTACGGGAATCCATTCCCAGATGTCGGATTGCAGAATCTCCAGCCTCGCCGTGCAGTGCCGGTCGGCGGCGACGCGGGCCCGGCAGCGCTCAAGCATCTCGCTGGATGCGTCGATTACCGTGACCTGCTCGGCATTGGCGGCCAGCTGCGGGGTCCACCAGCCGGTGCCGCAGGCGATCTCCAGTACCCGGCCGCGCGCACCGAATTCATCCAGCGCCGACCGCACCTGGCCGGTCTCGTCGTTCCAGCGCTGAAGGAACCGCGGGCCGCGGTCGTACTTGCCGGCGCGCAGCCACCACTGGTCGTACTCCGGCGCCCGCGCCCGGTAGTAGGCCATCTGCTCCTTCAGCAGCGCGGCCGCATCCGCGGCCTCCGGCCGTGGCTCCGAACCACCGGCGTCGCGCTCATCCGGTCCGGGGCCGGCGCCTACGCTCACCGGGTCCGCCCTACCGCGGGCGGTCCGGCCGCAATTTGCCGCCGCCGCCGGCCGGAATCCGCAAAAATGGGGCTGCTCCGATGGATATTGACTTTGCGTTCCTCTGCGACCATGCCGAAAAGGCCGGCAAGGTCTCGGCGCTCGGCATTGGTTTCGACACAATCTACGCGGCCGAGCTTCCCCAGCGTCACCACCGGCTATGCGTGGTGGCGCGCTTCAGGGCGCACAAGACCGAGGCCGGGCGCAAGCGGGTGCAATTCGACATCATCGACGCCGACGGGAGCGAACTGGTGAGCATCAAGGGGGAGATCGATATCCCCGAACCGACCAACGGGCTGGAGACCGCGCAGACCCTGATACTGAACTTCGACGACCTGGAATTCCAGCGCTACGGTGCCCATTCGGTCCACATCCTGCTCGAGGGGATCGAGATTAAGCGGATCGGGTTCAGCGTGCTGGAGCCGCCCGCGGAAGGTCGAGGATGAACAAGGGCCCGAACGTGCTGCTGATCGTCGCCGACGACATGGGATACGGCGATTTCGGGGCGTTCGGCAACGAACTGATCCGGACGCCGAACCTGGACCGGCTGGCCAGAGAAGGGATGTGCCTGACCCAGCACTACGCCGGCTCGCCGGTTTGCTCGCCGTCGCGGGCGGCGCTGTTCACCGGCCGCTACCCGCACCGCACCGGTGCGATCACCCCGCAGGAAACGCGCGGCCTGGACCGGATTTCGCCGCGCGAGGTGACCCTGGGGGACGCGTTCAAGCACGGCGGATACTCCACCGGGCTCATCGGCAAGTGGCACAACGGCGCGCTCGACCCCGCTCACCACCCCAATGCCCGCGGGTTCGACGAGTTCGCCGGGTTTCGCGGCGGCTGGGCCGATTACTACCGCTGGCGGCTGGACGTTAACGGTTCCTTCCGACCGACCGACGGGCGCTATCTGACCGACGTGTTGACCGAGGAGGCTCTCTCATTCATCGCCCGTCACGAGGCCGACCCGTTCCTCCTGGCGCTGATGTACAACGCGCCGCATTCGCCCCTCCAGGCCCCCGAGCCCGAAGTCGCCCGTTACGAGGCGCTGGGACTCCCGCGCGGGGTGGCGCTGACCTACGCCATGATCGAGGTCATGGATCGCGGTATCGGGCGGGTCCTGGACGAGGTCGACCGCCGCGGCCTTAGAGAGAACACGCTGGTGATGTTCAGTTCGGACAACGGTCCCGCGTTCAGGCTGCGCGACGACCAGGTGCCGGAGGGCGTCAGCGTCGACACGACCAGGTTCAACTCCGGTTTCAGCGGCTGCAAGGCCCAGGTCCTGGAGGGCGGTATCAGGGTCCCCATGCTGCTGCGCTGGCCCGGCGGCCTGCCCGGGGGCGGACTCCGCGTCGGAAACATGGTGCACTTCTGCGACTGGCTTCCGACGCTGCTCGAAGCGGCCGGAATAGAGCGGCCCGGCGGCCTGCCGCTGGACGGCCAGAGCGTGCTCGGGCAGCTGCGCGGCGAGGAATCCCGGCCGTCGCCGGCCCGGTTCTGGCAGTGGAACATGTACCAGCCGATCGGGGAGACCAACGCCGCCATGCGCGACGGCGACTGGAAGCTGGTGCGCCCGGTGCTTGACATCGGCTACCGGACGGCCGAGGACGAAGCGGCCATGCAGCGCTATGTCGAGACCGACATCGAATACAAGTACCACCCCGAAAACGTCACCCGGCTGATGGACGACCCCGATCCGGAGCTGGTGGTTCCCGATCCGCCGCCGCCGCAGCTCTACAACATCGCCGCCGATCCTTTCGAGGGCAACGATCTGGCCGCAGAGCACCCGGATAGGGCCGCGCGAATGAACGGGCGGCTGCAGGACTGGTTCGGGGCGGTCGACGAAGAGAGGGCCCGCGCGCACGAACTCACGCTCGGTGACGGCGCCGGCTGACGGGCGTTCCGGCGAGCCGCGGGCAAGGTGCCGGGGCGGACGGTCGCGATGATCCTCTATCTGAAATCTGCGATTTTCGCGATCGTTTCGCAGGGCGTTTTCTCGGTGCTGGTGCCGCTGCTGCTTGCCGGCGACCGGTCCATCGCCGGCGCCCCGGCGGCAGTTGCTGCGGGACCCTTGTTCGCTTTGGCAATCGCGGTGTACGCGCGCTGCACTTGGGACTTCGTACGGTTCGGACTGGGTACGCCGGCACCCATGGACGCACCAAGGCGGCTGGTCACGCGCGGCCTTTACCGGCACGTGCGCAATCCCATGTATTTGGCGTTTCTGGCCGGCATCGCCGGCTGGGCCGTGCTTTTCGCGTCGATCGCGGTGGCCGTTTACGGAGCGGCGATATTCGCCTTCCTGTCGGCGTCGCTTCGCTTTTACGAGGAGCCGCGCCTGGCCCGCCAGTTCGGCGACGAATACACCGACTACTGCGACCGGGTCGGGCGCTGGCTGCCGCGCTTACGGAATCATTGACGACCGGGTTTGGTCCTTCGGGCCGGTCCAGGCGCGCCTTCGGCCGTTGAGCAACCCGCCGGCCCAGGAACCGGACCCGGCTGGCCCTGATTCCGATCGTCTATGTTCGCTCGAGGTGGGCGTTGACGATTTCGATGATCAGTTCGATGTCGTCGCCGGCCTCGCTGATCGGCGAGCGGGGCCGAGCGCCCCGCGTGATGCACTCGTGGAAGTGCCGCAGCTCGCGCCGGAAGGGGCTTTCCCAGTCCAGGGCCGGCTCGGTCATAAACGTTGAACCGGCCTCGTCGATGCCATGGATGCGGAGCCTGGAATGGGCGCGCGAGAACCCGGTCTCGTAGGAGACGATGACGCGTCGGCGGGAACCGTAGACTTCCAGCGTTTCGCGGAAATCCCACAGGTCGGGAAGATCGACCCAGCTGGCCACGCATCGAAACCCCGCCGCGTACTGGAGGGTGGTCGAGAGCGCCCGCCCGTCCCGCCAGATCTCGGTGGCGGCCACCCGCTCCGGTCGCCCGAACAGGGCGCGCAGCCCGTAGAGATCGTGGATCAGGCTCCCCGAGAGCATCCCGAACGCCTGGATGACGGCCGGCTCGACCGTCCCGATCGCATCGTGTATGGCCTGGGCGCGGGCGGCCCGGTTGCGCTCGATAGCCGATGCGGGGACGTCGTCGAAGCGCCGGGTGCGGAACTGGGCCACGTGCAGGTCGTTGCTTGGGTGCAGGTGGTTCACCTGCACGAAATGAACGTCCCCCATCGCGGCGACTTCGGTCCGGGCGCGCTCGAACGCCGGTTCGTAGAGCTTCATGTAACCGGCCAGGGCGACTTTCCCCGACGTCTCGACCGCCTTGTTGATGGCCGCCATCTCGGCCGGCGAAAAGCAGACCGGTTTCTCGACCAGGACGTGCTTGCCGGCCTCCAGGCAATCGATCACGGCCGCGGTCTTGGGATCCGAATGGCACAGCAGGACGGCGTCGATGTCGGCCGCGAGCATCTCCCGGTGATCGGTGAACTTCAGGGGCACGTGAAACAGGCTGGCGGCGTATTCGGCCGCGCCCGCGGACACGTCGCAGACCGCCTGCAGGTCGAATTCCTCGGCCAATTCGGAGAGGAACGGGAGGTGCTGGACCTGGGCGATGGCGCCGCAGCCGATAACCCCGATCCGGACCCTGTGCCCGCCGGTAGTCACGTTCGGCCCGCCCGCGGGGCGATGTGGTTCCAGAGTTCGGCCAGTTCAGCCGACCGACGGTGGATCTCATGCAGGGAATCCCAGATTGAGCCGCGCCGTTCGTCGGCGCGGTCCAGGTCGCCGGCCGCGATCGCGCTCCCCAGCGCCTCGGAATGCTCGGACTGGACCGCGGCGGATCGCTCGGCCGCATCCCGCAACGCTCCGGTCGCCGCCTCCAGGCGGGCAAGCAGTTCCGGCAGGGACGTTGCCTCATCGGTCCGGTGATCGTAGGCCGAGGAGGGCACGAAGCGGTGCGGCAGGCGCTCCCCGCCCGGCCCCCAGAAAGTGTGCGTGGGCTGGATGTGCGGGGTGACCGACAGGTACATGACCATGGGCTCGTCGCCCAGCGCGCGGACCGAGTGGACCTGGTCGATGAGGGCGAGGCAGAGCTGGCCCGGACCCACCTCGGCGACCTCGCCGTCAATGGTGAACTCGGCCCGGCCCGAGAGCACCAGAAAGATCTCCTGGCCCAGGTCGTGCGAGTGTCCCGTGGCGACCCTGCCGGGCTCAAGGCGCATGAACCGGGCGCGGATCTGCGGCGTAACCAGCAGATTGGCGATGTCGGTCCGGTAGTCGTAGACCGCCAGGGGCATCGGGGCTCACTCTCGAAAAAACCGGTTGGCACGATATTCTGGGCCGCGTCCGCGCCGCGCCGGTGGTCGCCGGCGACCGGGAAAAATCCGAGAATCGTTCCGGCCGCAGCCCCGGTACCGCCCGGGGCCGGAAAGGGAAGCGAGGCGCCGGTGGACGGGTTCAAGCAAAGACCGGGAACCCTGCTGGCGGCGGGCGGAGTGCTGCTGCTTGGACTGCTGATGCTGGCGGCGGCGGCGGCCAGCCTGATCGAGCGCGAAGCCGAGTTTCCGCAAGGGTCGGCGGAGGCCCTGGTCCAGGAATACGAAGTGGCGATCGCCAGCGGCGATTGGACCGGCGCCTACGCGCTGCTCTCCGACGATCTTCAGCGGGCCTGCCCGCTGGAGGAGAACCTGCCGATGCGCGATCGGAATTTGCGCCAGGCCCGGGTCACGCTGCAGGACACCGAGACGGTCGGCGACACCCTGATCGTGACGGTCCGGGTGACCGAATCGGAATTCGAGGGGCCGTTCGGCGCCAGCCAGTGGACGCACGAGCGCCAGTACCGGCTGGTCGGCGGGGAAGGAGCGTGGCGGTTCAGCGAGTACCCGCCGCCGTTTTATAGCTGTCCCGACCCGCCCGTGCCGCCCGCACCGCCGGTTCCGCCGCCGCCGCCTTGATCGGGCGGGGCAAGGATTGAGCGCGAGCCGATGGATTTAGGCGTGGTTTTCGCGTTCCTGGTGCTGCTCTCGCCGGTGGCGCTGGCGGCGGCGATCGCGTTTGCGATCTCGCGCCGGCGGGCTGCGGGCGCGGCCGCCGGCGGAGAGCCGCTCGCGGTGTCGGTGCGGCGCTTCTACTTCTACCTGGCCGCCCTGATCGGGCTCCTGGTCGGAACCGGCGGGGCCTACTACATCGTCCGATTCGCGCTTGAAGTCCTATTCGGCGAACAGGTGATAACGGCCTCGCGCGAACCGCTGGCGATCGGCATTTCACTGGCCCTGGTCGGGCTGGCGGTATGGGGGATTCACTGGCGCCACATCCAGCGCTCGCTTGGCCGGCCGGCCGAGGCCCGGGCGCTGCTGCGCAGCCTCTACGTTTACCTGGTGCTGGCGATTGCCGGGGGCTTCCTCCTGGTCGTCGGCTACGAGATCGTGCGCTGGCTGCTGGAGATCGGCCGCGGCGATAAGTTCGATCCCTCGTCCTGGTCTTTCGCCATCGTCTGGGGCGCGGTCTGGGCGTACCACTGGCACGTCGGTTCGAACGCTCCGCCGTCGGGTCCCGCCACGGCGGTGCGGCGCTTCTACGTTTACGGCTCCGCCGCGGTCACCCTGGTCGTCGGCGCCGTCGGGACCGGGATGGCCGTATTTGCGGTCCTCGACGCCGGCTACCTGGCGGCATTCGGATCCGGCGAGCCGCTGGCGGCCGGCGACCGGCTATGGGGCGAGACCATGGTCTCGGGGCTGGCGCTGGCGTTGACCGGCGGGGCGGCCTGGAGCACCCATTTCCTGCGCTTCGGCGCCGGATCGGTCGATTCGGTATTGCGGCAGGTCTATGCGTACGCGGCCGCGCTGCTCGGCGGATACCTGCTGTCGATGATCGCGGTCGTCGCCGGCGGGGCGATGCTGCTCACCTGGCTGATCGGCAACCCGGCCGGGACTGCCGCGTCACACTTCTCGGCCACCCCCAACTGGATCGCTACCCTGGCGGTCGGCCTGGCGGTCTGGGCCTATCACCGCTCGATCCTGCTGCGCGAGGCCGACGAATCGCCCCTGGGCGCGGTCTCGGGCGCGCGGGTCTACTCCTATCCCCTGGCCGGGTTCGGCCTGGCCGCGCTCTCGGCGGCGATCGGCATCGTGGTTTCGAACCTGGCCGATTCGCTCCTGCGACCGGACGAGAACATCCTGGTCGGCGCCGGGTCGCAGCTCGACCCGCTCGCCAACGCGATCGCCCTCACCCTGGTAGGGGCGCCGGTCTTTCTCGGCTACTGGCGGCTCGCCCAGCGGCGGGCGGCGCGGCCGGGGTCGCGGGAGCAGTCGTCGGTGGCGCGCAAGGTGTTCGTCTTCGGCGTCCTCGGCGCGGCCGCGCTGGTCCTGACCGGCAGCCTCAGCTTCCTGCTCTACGCGCTGCTGAGCGACGCCCTGGCCGGGGTTTTTGGAATCGGGTTCCTGTACGAGGGCCGCGGCGCGGTCGGGGCGACCGCGGCCACGCTCCCGTTCCTGCTCTACTTCTGGCACGTGAACCGAACCGACCGCGGGCAGGAGCCGACCCCCGCCAGGCCACGCCGCCGCCAGGTTGCGGTGCTCTCGGGCCCGGGCGCCGAGGAGGCAGTCGCCGCCATCGAGCGGGCCCTTGGTTACCGGGTCGAGAACTTCGCCTGGGCCGAGGCCGAAGGAGGGGCCGGGGCGATCGAGCCCGATCGGCTCCGGGAACTGGCCGAACAGGTTGCCGGAGCCAGGGGATCAAGGGTCCTGATCACGCTCGACTCAAGCGGGCCCCGGGTGCTCTCCTACGATTCCTAGATCGGCGCGCAAGGCGCATTAGGACTGGGCCCCGGCGCCGCCGGCCCAGTTGCCCACGGCCAGGATCCCGCCGTCGACGTCGACGTGGCTGCCGGTCATGAACGAGGCCCCTTCGCTGGCCAGGAACAGCACCACCGCGGCGACCTCCTCGGGCTGGCCGACCCTGCCCAGCGGGTGGTCTTCCCCGTAATCGAGCAGCGCCAGATCGATGTCGCGGCCCACGTGCGCGGTGGCGGCCCGGACCAGCGGGGTGTCGATGGTCCCGGGGCAGATCGCCAGCACGCGGATGTTGTCGCGGGCGAAATCGATCGCCAGCTGCCGCGTGAGCGACAGGTCCCCGCCCTTGCTGGCCGCGTAGGCCGACACGCCGGGCATCGACTGCAGGCCCTGCACGCTGGCGGTGTTGATGATCACCCCGCCGCCGCGGGCCCGCATGTGCGGAACCGCGAACTTGGCCATCAGGTACCTACTCTTCAGGTTCACCGCGATGATCCGGTCCCAGAGTTCCTCGTCCAGTTCGACCGCGTCCACGTAGGAGTCCGGCGGCTGGATCCCGACGTTGTTGAAGACGATGTCGACGCCACCGAAAGCCTTGACCGCCGCATCCACCAGGTCCCGGCAGTCGGCGCTGCGCCCCATGTCGGCTTGCACGAACAGGCCCCGGCCGCCGCCGCCCTCGATGTCGGCGAGCGTGCCCATGCCCGCGGACTCGTTGATGTCGGCCACCACGACCGCCGCCCCGGCGCGCGCAAAAGCCAGCGCGCTGGCGCGGCCGATGCCCAGCGCGCCGCCGGTGACGATCGCGACTTTGCCTGAAAAATCAGTCATTGTCTCAGCTTTCCCGGATCCGAACTCTTCAACGCGAATCATTTTGAGGTGGGGGCCGGGGTCCGGCGCCCCGGCTCGAAGACCGGCCGGCCGGTCAATAGGATGATCAGGCGCGGACGAAGACCGATCCGCCCGCCCGACCGCCCGGTGCGGGGGTTGCCGGGCTCCGCGGCGGCTTGGACAAGGTGAGGAGGGGCCGATGGATGGTCGAATCGACGAATCCGTACACGTCAACCGGGTCTGGCAGTACCCGCTGTTCGAGGCACTCTTCGGGCGGCGTTCGCGCCGCTTCGGAATGGGGTTCGAGCTCGACGAGGGACCCTTCCGCTACAAGTCGAAGCAGCCGCCGCTGCCGCTGGACCCGCTGGAGGAGGCCCTGCTGGTGGCTGCCGGCATGGGCGTTTCGGGAACGGTCCTCTCCGACCTGGCCCGCCCGGGGGCGATGATCCGCGGCGCCGGCCGCACCTTCGGCAGCGCGCTGTCGGTCCACCGGACGCAGCTTTTCCTGACCAACGATTCCGGGGTCTACGTCATGGACCTGCAGGATACGGCCGCCCGCCGCATGCGCGAGGTCGAATCCGAGGGCGACCGGTCGCGGGTCGTGGACCAGTACCTGCGGAACCGCCGCAAGCTAAAGGACGGGCGGCTGGACATCCCGCGCCGCGCCCCGCCCATGTTCGCCCACAACTACTGGGACAACAACCGCCCGGGATGCACCCTTTTCATGCCGGTCTGCGACGTGAGCGCGTCGCTGATCAACCTGACCATCCAGATGGTCGACGGGGAGGGCGGCCGGTTCGCCGGCGGCACCGGCGGCGGTTTCTACATCGTCGACGACCGCTACGACTTCCGGCCCGCCGGGACGCAGGAATGGGTCGAGAGCGGTTTCCTGGACGAGAAAAAGGCGCTGCCGCTTTCGGTCCTGGAGCGGGAAGCGGTCTACTTCACGTTCAACGAGGCCGCGATCGCCTGCCAGAACATGTTCCTGGCGACCGAGGCGATGGGCCTGGGCGGGTGGATGCACTGCGGCTTCCTCTCGCTCGAGGTCCTGGAGGAGCTGGGGTTTAGGACGGTGGCCCCCAACGGCATGCACCTGGTGCGCAACCCGGTCGGCATGGACGGGGTGTTCGAGGGCTACTGCCCGCCCTACTTTGCGGACATGGACGCGGCGGTGGACTCGATCATCGCCGGCACCCGCGGCGGGCTCGGCGAATTCCTCGATCGCGGCGGACAGGTCCCGCACACCATTTCCAACGAGCAATACGAGTCCGGCATCCCCGACACCAGCCCGGAGGGGGAGGCTTGCGCCAAATCGGTCTGCAACTACATCTACGACACCTACGGGAAATTTCCCGGGACGGTCGATACGATGCACCTGATGTGGTTCATGCAGGTACACCATTTGGACCTGGATTTTTACGACAAGTTCTTCAAGCCCGGGGCCTACTCCCAGACCCACCGTGATCACCTGGCAACCTGGCATCCCGATTAGCGGCGCACCGTGCCGACCTCCTCGGGGCGGGAAGGTTCCTTTGGGCGCTTCCCGCCCCGCCGACACTCTTTAAATGGCCAAGTAAGCCGAATACCCAGACGACCGGAGGCACCGTAATGGCCGACCGCCGACCCAACGTCCTGTTTCTCACGTCGGACCAGCAGCGCTTCGATTGCCTGGGCGTAAATTCCGACGGCTACGTGCAGACGCCGTCCATCGATTCCCTGGCGGCCGAGGGGGTCAACCTGACGGGCTGTTTCGTGAACAATCCGGTCTGCGCGCCGTCGCGCGCGACCCTGCTGACCGGACGTTATCCGCGCAATCACGGCGTTACCGCCAACGGCATCGCGCTTTCCGAGGACGAGTTGACGGTCGCCCAGATCCTCTCCGACGCCGGCTACCGGACCGGCAACCTGGGCAAACTGCACTTCGTGCCGTTCGGCACGCGTGACTTTGACCGCCCGCATCCCGGCTTCGGCTTCGACGTGCACGTTAACGCCGACGAGCCGGGCTGCTTCCCCGACGACTACATCCGCTGGATTCGCACGGTCGCCCCGGGCATGGAGGACAAGGTCGGCGTACCGCACCCGATAACCGGCGACCGCAGCAAGCCGTTCTGGGATTTCGAGGCCCCCGAGGAGCTCTCCTACAGCGCCTGGGTGGCCGACCAGACCATTGGGTTCATCGACGCCGCCGGGGACACCCCGTGGTTCGCCGTCGCCGGGTTTTTTCTTCCGCACCCGCCCTGCAACCCGCCGGCCGAATACGTCGATCTTTATCCGGCCGCGGGCGTGCCGCGGCCCGACGCGGTGCCCGGCGAATTAGACGACAAGCCGGAGATGGTGCGCCACCTCGCCGAAAAGCTGCTTCCGGACACGGACGAAGAAGTCACCCAGTACCGGCGGTACTACTACGCTTCCTGCACGATGGTTGATAGACATTGCGGGCGCGTGATCGAGCATTTGCGGCGTTCCGGCCAACTCGACAACACGATCGTGGTCTACTTCTCAGATCACGGCGACGCGTGCGGCGACAACCGCACGATGGGCAAGAACCAGGCCCACTACGATTCCTTCCTGAAAGTGCCGATGGTCTGGCGCTGGCCGGGCGGCCTGCCCGGCGGGCGAACGTTCGAGGGATTCTTCGAAGCCGTGGATCTCGTGCCCACCCTGCTGGAGGCCCTCTCGCTGCCGATTCCGGCGTCGGTCGACGGGATCTCGCTTTGGGGGCAACTCGCCGGCGCCGAAGGGCCGGGCAAAGACTGTGTGCTGGTGGAATACTTCGATCCCGGCAGCGGAGAGGTCGGCCACGCGGTTCCCAATGCCACCCGCTACACGCTGGGCGGATGGTCAGTGCTCACGCTCATCGATGAGGCGAACAAGTACTGGATCGACGGCGAGGGCAACGAGATCCTCTACGACCGCAGGGCCGACCCCGGCGAGCACGTCAACCTGGCCGGTGATCCGGCCCATTCCGCCGCGCTGGGCCGAATGCGAAAGGCCTTGCTGGTCAAGCTGGCCTCGACCTACGATCGGCGGCACCGCAAACTGGCATTGGCTTAGGTTGCCCTGTTGCCGGGTTGATTAAGACAAGAACGCCGTTTGAGTCTGGGATGGGCAATCAGCCAGTGCCGATCTATTCAAACGTGCAGGACGTAGCGGACCGCGGGTGAGAGGTTTTCGATCGTGGCCGGCGAGAGCCAATCAGCCTGGATCAGCTGCTGAGGAATCTGGCGCGCCAGCCAGAAAGAGTGGACGGCTCGGCGCGGCCGGCCGGTGCGGTTGGTGGTGCCGCCGTGCCAGGTGATGCCATTGAACACGAGCACCGATCCGGCCCGCCCGAGGGCCAGCACCTGGTCCGGGTGCTCGGCCAGCGGGTCGGCCAGGTGATCGCGCGGCTGCGCCAGCAGCCGGTGGGTTCCCGGCACCAGGCGCGTGGCGCCGTTGTCGGGGGTGAAGTCGTCAAGCATCCAGAGCGAATTGCAGGATCCGTAGCTCAGCACCTCTGACGACGATATCTGGTTGTCGCAGTGCAGCGCCTGGTTGCCGTGGCCGGGCGGCGCCGAGCGCCCATTCAGGGAGGCCAAATGCATCTCGCCGCCGATAACGTGCCAAATCGCGGCCAGAACCTTGGGGTGAGAGTAACAGGCTGCGAATTGGGGGCCTTTTTCGACCAGGTTGGCCAGTCTCCCGACATCGGCCTCGGGATTGGCTTCCCTGCCCTCGCCGCCCTCGAGCGCAAGCAGCCGATCAAACCGCTGACGCATGGCGGCCAGTTGCTCGCCGCCGACCAGATTTTCAAAGATTACGTAGCCCCGCTCGTCGAGACTCCTTTTTTCTTCCTCGGACAACAACTTATCGCTGACGCCCAATTCAGCCAACGCCGTCTTCGTATCCACCACTGCCCCTCCACCCTCAAGTTGCGCGCCTGCCGGGGAGCGACCACATCCACCTTCCGAGAGTATGGCAATTGCCGGTTGGATCGGACGGCGATCCGGTGGCCTGATCATCCGGGAACCAATTGGCGCAGGTCCGACCCGACTCCGCCGACCGCACGCTGGGCATCGTGCATTCCGAGAGCGCCCAGGTGGACGAAGCCCTTGAAAGTGAACTACCCACTTAGCTTGGCTTCCCCAGAAACAAGCCGATCATCCAGAAACAAGAGTGGATGGACTCGGAACGCTGGGCCAAGACGATCACTAGGGACGGACCGGGCTGGATGCTGACCGCCTGTGTGTTGGTCGGCAAGGCCCGCAAGCCGTTCCTTGATCAACTGCGCGAGGCCGCAAGCCCGACCCAGGCCTGGCAAGACACCGCATCCTGATTGTCACGCTGGTTGAAATTGTGGCTCGCGGTTGGCGACGAACCGTTCGGAAAGGCGATCCCGCTGATGATCCATGTCCAGATGCGCGGGGCGCTGCTGAACTTGAAGCGCCTGCTGTTCGATGCCGCGATCAAGCTGTCATGATCATGGCCGACCGCGAGCTGCGGGCGCTTACCATGATGTAGCTGTGGAAGGCCTATCTGTCAACACGGCGGGCGAGGCCGCGTTGCGCCTTCTTGCGGTCGTCAGGTCATTGGTGAGCCTCCCACGGCGCGCCGAAACCATGTTGCAGGAAGGCACTTTCGCGTGACGGAGGGTGTTGGCGTGGCGGGTGCCAAGGGTTGGGGCCACGTCAGGCGGATTGTCCGATGGGTGTTGATCGTGACCGGAGCAGGGATTACTCTGCTATTCATATTGGGGGCGGTGCTGACGTTCGCATTCGGCACCGAGAACAGAACGGAGGCCTTCGAAGCGGAGCCGAGCCCGACTCCGGCTGTGACCGCGGAAGCGACGGCGATACCTGAACCGGCGCGCACCGCGACTCTGGAACCGTCGCTCGGGCCCACGCTCCCACCAAAGCCCGCGCCTACACCCAAGGCAACGCCGGCAACCGCACCTCAGGCTGTGCAGGCGCAGCCATCGGGCGCCCAGGGCGAGTATGGGCGCCTGCTGGACTATCCCTGGGCCGAGGTGATTCCCGCCGGCGAACGGCGCGTCTACGAGTTCACGCTCGAAGATGAGATCGTCTCGCTGGACCCGATCGAATACGGCAAGCACTATTCCCTGACCGACGGTTGGGTCGTGGTCTCGTCGCACATCGATGGCAACACGGGGCGCGTCATCTTCGATGCAGGCAGCGAGGGAGCGACCGTATCGAACGTTCGCATCATCGGATGGGCGGTGGAGCTGCCCGAGGACTCCTACTTCTTGGAGGGGCGCCGCGCCGAACGCGAGATGTTCCTGGCGCAGAACCCGCACCTGGCCGCTCAGGACGGCGCGGCGGCCGCCAAGTTCGCCGCTACGGTCAAGGCCCCACGGACGGCCTACGACTTGGAGGAGGCCTACACCGGCGACCGCTCGAGCGCGGCGGTGTGGGATCTTGAAGGTCGCTGGAGCGAAATCATTGCCAGGGGCCACGAACTGAGCGACGAGCATGCTGCCCTGGCAACGGAGATGGAAGCCGAGGACCTGGACCCGGAGGCCGACACCGAACGCGTCGAGTACTGGGTCGGCCGGTGGGGCGAGATGGAGCGGAAATGGGCCGGTCACGAGCAGGAATGGCTGGGCTATGCCGACGCCTGGAAAGCGGTAATCTCGAACCCGGAGTGCGGATCGGCCGACTGGTGGGATGCGCACTTGGACTTGATGGAACAGACCGACTCCCTGCTCGCCCAAGAGAACTACAGCGATGCCGAGTACTACCGGCTGCAGCGCGAGATAGTCGACTTGATGCGGGCATGCGAATGATTGCGAGGGAGATTTACGAACCGCACGGCCACACATCTACGGCAAAGGGAGACTGATGGCTAAGACCGACACGCCGAAGCGCAAGTCAGTACCCGGCTTACCGGATGGTCCGCGCGTGCTGGCGCAGGCGATCTTCAGGGCTGCCGACCAGAAATGCAAGGAGAAAAGGCAGCAGGGGGCCTCAGCACGCATGATCTTCCTGACGGGGCGTCTACACCCACGCGCTGGGTCGACAACAACTCAGTTCCCTTGCGATGCCCCTGCACTGGTGACGCCTGCGCCGCATGAATGAGCAATTCGAGCGCCGCATCAAGCAATCGTTCTACCGCCGGTCGTAGTCGCAGTGCTGGGACTGGCCGGCTGGGCGACGGTGCAGCGGATTTTCGCGGTGGTAGTGAAATCCCTGATGTAAGGAGTTCCGCGTGAAGAAGAAGAGACGTCGCGAAATCGCGGCAATGGCGGCCGCGCGCTTCGTGCTCAGTCGCAACAACTCGGCGACCGTCGAGTACCTGCAGAAAGCCCAGCAGGTCGCTGAATCAGTAATCGAGCGCGCTGAGCAACGTCTCGAGGAGCACGCGGTATATGCGGCACTGCAAGGAAGCGCAGCCAGCTCTCCCGAACTCGATTTCGATCACCAGTTGCGGATGGCACATAGAAAGTCGGCAACTACCGAGTAAACCGCGTCTGGAACAATCAGGACGGTCGGCGGATGCGCCTTTTCGCAATTCGCTCAACCATCCTGCTTGGATTTTCACTAGCGGCAGGTGTTGTCAGCACCTGCCAGGCCATTGCACTTGAAAAGAACAGCGCGGCTGGTAACAATCGTTCCTCCCGCGAATCTTCTTTTAGCGCGGCTCGCGATCAGCTGAATCGATCCACGATCCGGTCATGTCGGTGAGGTTCTCCGACTGGGTCCTTATCAGGGCGCGGCTCAGCTGGGTGCGGATGGACTTGCCTTCCAGGCCCAGGGTCTTGAGAACGCAGGCGGCCATCTCGGCCCCGCTCTCAAGCTCCTCGCAGACCACGTAGCCGGCGCCGAGCGCGAGCAGGTTGCTGCGCTCGCGGAGGTTGCGGGCCCGGGCCAGGATCGGCAGCTGCGGCGACTCGGCGTGGGCGGCCACCACGGCGCGCTGAATCGCGTCCGGGTCGTCGATGAGCAGGACCATCACGCGGGCGAATTTGATCCGGGCGTGGGCCTGGGCCTCGGGGCTGGTTATGTCGCCGTAGTAGACCGGTTCCTCGCGGGCCCGGCCGGCCCGGACCTTCTCGGTGTCGAGCTCGAGCACCAGATACGGGAAACCGGCCTGCTCCAGCGTCTGCGCCAAGAGACGCCCGGCGACCCCGTAGCCGGCGATCACGACATGGTCGCTGAGCGCCGAGTCCCGGGTGGTGGGTTCGTCGACGCCGCGCGCGCGCAGCAATCGGGCGAGCGGGCGCAGCATCGCCTCGCCGGCGTACAGGGCCCCCGCCCAGTGCATCAGCAGCCGCGAGAGCAGGATGCTCAGCACCCCGGTCGTGACTATCAGGCTCACCTCGGAGGGCGCGATCAGCCCGACGCCGGATCCGAGCAGCAGGACCACATAGCCGAACTCGCCGAACTGGGCCAGGTGAATGCCGGAGCGCCAGGCCACGCCGGCCGGGTTGCGCATCGCCAGCGACGCCAGCGAGGCGATCAGCGCCTTGCCGAAGACCAGTCCGGTGACGATCAGGATCGACAGCAGGGGCGATTCGACCAGGACCCGCCAGTCGAAGATCATCCCCAGCGAGATGAAGAAGAAGCTCGCGAACGCATCGCGCAGCGGGATGATGTCGCTGGTGGCCCGGTGCCCGTAGTCGGTGTCGGCCAGGAGCATGCCGGCCAGGAAAGCGCCGAGCGCGAACGAGAGCCCCAGCTGGTTCATCCCCCAGGCCGAGCCGAGCGCCACCGCCACGATCGCCAAAAGGAAGACTTCGCGCGTGCGGGTGGCGTCGACGGCGCGGAAGATTCGCGGCACCAGGAACCGGGCCACCGCCAGCGTGGCCAGGACCACGATGGTGGCCCGGACCAGCGCCCACGAGGCGTCCAGCAGGAAGTACTGGCTCGATGTCCCGGCCAGGACCGGTATCAGCACGGTGAGCGGTATCACCAGCAGGTCCTGAAAGATCAGGGCGCCGACGATGAACCGACCGTGCGGGGCGGCCAGCTCGCCCCGGCCGGAGAGTACCCGCAGCACCAGGACCGTGCTGGAGAGCGCGACCGCCAGTCCGAAGACGATCCCGCGCTCGGGCGTGTCGCCGGCGGCGATCAGGATCGCCAGGGTGACGGCGGTCGTGATCCCGACCTGCAGCGAGCCTCCGACCGCGACCGCCTTCCAGATGAACCGCAGCCGCGAGAGCGAGAACTCCAGCCCGATCGCAAACAGCAGCAGGATCACGCCCAGTTCGGCGATCTGCTCGATGCGGTGGGTGTCGCCGACCAGTCCGAGACCGTGCGGTCCGGCGACGGCGCCGGTCACCAGCAGGCCGGCGATCGGCGGGAGACCGATCCGGTGCAAGCCGAGCGTGGTCACCACCGCCAAAGCGCCGATGATCGCCAACTCGCCGATGAATTCGTGGTTCAATTCGAACCCCCGGGCCCGGTCAACGGGCCGCGCACCCTGCCAAATCGTATTCTGTGTCCCGCAGCGGGGCGGGCCGGCCGAGCGTCACTAACCCCGCGAATCGGCTTCGATTAGCCGGTAGACGGCCTCGTTGAACGTGAGGACGTAGATCTCGCCGTCGGGCCCTTCGGCGAATGATGCGATCTGTAGGCCGGTGTCGGCGATCAGGGCGTGCGCGACGACCGTCCCCTCCCTCGTGGCGCAGGGCCCAGATCTTGCCGGAGCAGAAATCCCCGTATATGTAGGCGCCCTCAAGCGACCGCAGGCGCGATCCCCGGTAGACGTACCCGCCGGTGACCGAGCAGCCGTCCCCGCGGCCGTACTCGAATACCGGCAGCGCCAGTCCCTCGCGGTTGCAGTTGCTGGTGCCGTAGCAGTCGGACCCTTCCATCACGTTCCAGCCGTAGTTGGCGCCGGGCCGGATCAGGTCGATCTCCTCCAGGAGGTTCTGGCCCACGTCGGCGGTCCAGAGCTGGCCCGTGAGGCGGTCGAACGAGAACCGCCAGGGATTGCGCAGCCCCCAGGCCCAGATCTCGCCGCGCGCCTGCGGATCGCCGGCGAAGGGGTTGTCGGGCGGGATCGAATACCGGCCCTGTCCGTCGAGCGTGGCGATGTCGATGCGCAGGATCGATCCCAGCAGGGTGGCCTTGTTCTGGCCGTGCCGCATCGGATCGCCGGCCAGGCCGCCGTCGCCGAGGGCCACGTAGAGGTAACCGTCCGGCCCGAATGCGATTTCGCCGCCATTGTGGTTCGAATAGGGCTGGCCGACCTCGAGGACCACCAGTTCGCTGTCGTGGTCGGCCAATCCGTCCGCGGCGGTGAATCGCGAGAGGATCGAGCGTCGCGGCCCGGCGGCGGAGTAGTAGACGTAGAAGTAGCCGTTGTCGGCGAATTCGGGGTCGAACGCAAGGCCCAGCAGGCCTTCCTCGTTGCCGGCCCGGTTGACCCGGGCGGTTATGTCCAGGAACGGGCGATGCGCTGCTGCGTTCTCGTCGTTTTCGACCGAGACGATCCGGCCCTCCTGCAGCACGACGTAAAGGCGGCTCGGATCGCCGGGCGGGTACTGCATGCCGAGCATGCGCTCGAAGGTCAGCCCCGGGAAAACCGGCGCCAGGTCCACTCCGCCGAGCGCGGCCGGCCGCACATCGTCGCCTTCCGCTGGCGGCGGCGCAACGTCCGGGGGCCCGGCGGGGAGCGGTTCGCCGGCCGGCGCCGGAACCAGCGTCGGGCCGTTCTGCGGCGGCGGGGCCTCCGAATCCCGGACCGTTACCGACTGGACCGGCGCAGCCGGCGGCGGAGTCTGCTCGGTCGAAGCTCCGTTGCAGGCGGCCAGCAGCATGCCCCCGAGCCAGAGGGCGGCCGCCGCTAGGCCGACGCGGCGCAAAGTCTGCGAGCCGTTCGGGCGCGGCAGATCGGTACCGGTCATCTCAGCTCCGCGACCCGCTCGGCGATGCCGCGCCAGGCGATTGCGAACAATACTGCGCTAAACAGCGTGCAGCAGCTGAAGAAGATCCCCATCGCCGCGTAGCCGCCCAGCGCCAGCGCCACTCCGCCCAGCGCCGAACCGAGCATGATCCCGGCCGAGTAGCTCACCTGCATCAGGCCGGTGATGGCGCCGCGGTGCTCCGGGGCAAGATCCAGCACGGTGGCGTTCAGCGACGCCGAGCGCAGGCCGACCCCGAACGACCACACCGCCGACATGGCGATCGCAAATTCCGGACCGAGCGGGAAATTGAGCAGGATCGCCAGCGGCGGCGTAAAGATGACGCTGGCCCCGACCAGGGCCCAGCCGCGGCGCCGGGCCGGGATGCGGCCGGAGATCCAGGTGGAGATCATCGCGACCGCCGGACCGACGGTGAGCAGCAGGCCGACGCGGTCGGGCGAGAGTCCGTAGGAAACAGCCACGAAGGCCCCGAAATACACGTCGATGCCGTAGCCGCCGATCACGAACACGATGTTGGCGATCAGGGTCAGGGTGGTCACCCGGTCGCCGATCAGGTGCCGGTAGGCGCCGGCCATGGTGGCGATTACGGCCGGCAGTGATCCGGGCCGGGTGGTGCGCCGCGGCGTGACGAACCAGGCCAGGACCAGGGCGACGGTCGAGACGAGCGACCCGGCCGCGAATGCGGCCGACCAGTGGAAGGCCTCGGCCAGGAATCCCGAGGCCAGCGGGCCGGCCAGGAAGGCGAATCGCGAGATCACCAGCAGCCAGGCGATGAGCCGGTCGCGCGGCTGGCTCTTGAAAAGGTCGCCGACGGTGGAGAAGATCTGCGGAAACACGATCCCGTTGCCGAAACCGAGCAGCGCCGCGCCGATGAACAGGGCGGGAATGCCGGGCAAGAGCCAGATCAGGCCGGCCCCCACGGTGCGCATGGCGATGGCGACCAGGATGACCGGGCGGCGGCCGAGCGAATCGGCCAGCGGCGAGATCATCAGCGCGGCGGCGACCGAGAAGATCGTCTCCACCGTCAGCGACTGGGCCACCAGGGCCACAGAGACGCCCAGGTCGGCGGCGATGAACTGCGGCAGCGGCCCGTAAATGCGCCGCAGCACCACCATCGCAAACATCACGTACATGAATGCGGGCGTGAAGAACGGGCTCAGCCGGACGGCGGATTCCGGCTTGGCGGGCGCGGTAGTGGTCGAGATGGCGGGCGGGGCTGGGGCCATACGGTTGGCCGCCACGATTATGCGGCCCGTGTCGCTGGCGCAGCGACGGCGCCCGGAATATCGGCGGTCACGAATGCCGGTTTTTCGATTACCCGCGGCCCGCAGAATTCGGGGTGAGAGTCGTGCCGTCCGGAGCAACACGCAAGGATTGTGTGATGGGCCCGCGGAGTCGGATTTCAGGTTCGAATCGATCGGCTGCGGAAAGGAGACCGGCCATTCACTGCCCCGATGGAATCACATTGGATAAGCGCTGAGCATGTCGGAACTGCATTTGGCCGGAGCGAGCGAGCTGGCGCGCCTGATAGCCCGGCGCGAGGTTTCAGCCGTCGAGGCAATGCGCGCGCATCTTGACCGGATCACGGCGGAAAACCCGCGCCTTAACGCCATCGTCACCCTTCTCCCGGAAGATGCGCTGCTGGCGGAGGCGGAGAAGGCTGATCGATCGGTTGCCGCCGGCGACCGGCTGGGGCCGCTGCACGGGCTCCCGGTCGCCCACAAGGACCTGACCCTCACCCGGGGCATCAGGACGACGTTCGGGTCGCCGATA
>CAXXYJ010000064.1:0-5192 GCA_963664795.2 Chloroflexota bacterium
CGGCTCACCGCCGCAAAGGGTCGATACCCAGTCCCGTTAACGGAGTTCCTCTACCGTCGACGCCTACTGTGGGATTTCCCGGTTCGGGCCGCAGCTCCCGGGTCCATTCACCTGGCGGCACGTCGTCGGCATCTCACCGCCAACCGACTCTCTGTAAGCGCGCCGGGATCAGGCTACTAGTCCCGCTCACAGCCTTTGGGGCTTTATGAAGTTGTCGGCAATTATCGCAACCGTTTCAGGAGTTACGAACCGCCCCGCTAATTGCCGGAGTCTTCCTCGGGCGGGATCAGGACGGCCTGGCGCGGATCGACCCGTTGCCCGATCCGCCGTCGCAGGTTCGAGATTTGGGTCGACATGGATTCGAGGTCGGTGATCGATTCGTAGACGCTGGCAAAACGCAGGTAGGCGATTTCCGAGAGCGCGCGCAGCCTTTCCATCACCAACTTGCCGATTTGCACGGTTGGAACCTCGTGCAGGGCCAGGCGCGAGATTTCGGCGATGACGTCGTCAACCAGCGATTCGATCTGATCGCTTGAGATCGGCAGTTTGGCAGTTGCGATCCGGACGCTGGCAAGGACCTTGTCGCGCCGGAACGGTTCGCGGCGGGAGTCGCGCTTCACCACCACCAGGTCGCGCGCCACGGCGCTTTCGCGGGTCTCGTAGCGCGTGCCGCAGGCCAGGCATTCACGCCGCCGCCAGGAGACCCCGCGCTCGAAATCAAGCTTGGTTGTCCGGGAATTGGGGGAACCGCAGGTCGGGCAGATGAAGCGCTCGACCCGCTCATAGGTGGTGAAACGTCGCCCGCAGTTTCCGCACTCGCGCCGCCGCCGGGTTGCATCGTCGGCATGGCGACTGTCGATTACGCGCAGATCAACGCTCTGGCAGTGCGGGCACCACACGCTCTATTTCCTTATTGCCAATCCTGGCCCCAGTCCAAAGTTATCCGCATCGCTCGCCGCGTTCAATCGATTTGCGCGATCTCGGGCCCGGATTGCGGCGGGGGTGGCGGCCGATTTCGACAGCGATCACCTTGTATTCGGTATCGACGGCTTCGACGCGGGAACAGGTGATTCAGCGCCCGCCCGCCGCAGACAGCGGAGGCTCGGAAGGGCTCCGGCCTTCGAGGAAGTTATTGACTTCCTCATCGTCGAGGAATTGCTTAAATCGGGTTGGATCGATTTCTGGATTCAGGCGCGCATCAAACGTCCGGACCCGGTATGCAGTCGCCGTCCCGCTCGATGCGTCCGGCGAAAGTCCGCGACGAATCGCGTCGTTGACCGCCTGCTCGAAGGGGACGTTCAGTCGTCGGGCGCGTTCCCGGAGCGAAGTCTCGAGATCATCGTCAAGGGTCAACTTGATTCGATTGGGCATTGTGTCGCTTATCGCTGATCACCGCGTGGCGATTATTAACGCCCGCGCGCCGAGCGCAATTGCCGGGAATCGTTTTCACGCTGGTGTTTCCCCGACGCGTGCCGGACGGCGCCGTCACCGGGCCCTCCGTCAACCGAGCTTTTAAAGCAAAGATCACCGCCTCGTGCCAGCAGCAAATTCGGCAGAGTCCAAAGCCGCCCCTCCGGCTCCTCCGCGCCCGCATTCGGCGCGCGCCGAATCGCACCTGACCACCGCGATCCTGATCACGCTCGCGGCCCTGGCGCCGCTATCGATCGACATGTTCCTGCCGTCGATCCCGGACATCACGGCCGAATTTTCAGCCGACTCGGCCACGATCCGCCTGGCGGTGACCATGTACCTGCTGGTCTCGGCGGGCGCGGCGCTGCTGTTTGGTCCGATTTCGGACCGGTTCGGCCGCCGCCCGGCGCTCATCGCCGGCATGCTGCTTTACGTGCTGGGCGGGATTCTGTGCTGGGTATCGGTTTCGGCCCCGATGCTGGTCGGCGGACGCATCGTGCAGGGATTCGGCGGGGGAGTCGGGATGGCGGTGGCCAGCGCCACCGTGATCGACATTTACGGCCGCGACCGGGCGGCCCGGATCCTGGCGATCATGGGCGTGGTGATGTCGCTGGCCCCGATGCTGGCCCCGATCGTCGGCGGGATCTACCAGGAAACCGTCGGCTGGCGCTGGGTGTTCGGGACGCTCACCCTGATGGGCGCGGCCCTGATTTCGGTCTACCTGCTCTGGATTCCGGAGACCAATCTCCAAAGGGACCCCGACGCCCTGCGGGTGCGGCGAATCCTGGGCAATTACCGGACGCTTTTTTCAACGCGCGTCTACGTGATTCCGGTGACCCTTTTCGCGGTGATGTTCTCCGGGCACCTGGTGTTCATTTCCACGTCCGCCCTGGTGCTGATCGACGAAATTGGGATCGGACCGGGCCTGTATGGAATCGCCTTCGGGGTGGTCTCCTCCGGATTCATGGCCGGCGGGGCGATCGGCGGAGCGCTGGTCGGGCGGCAGAGCGGCCAGCGGATCATGGTCGGCGGCGTCAGCATGACCGCGGCGGCCGCGCTCGCGCTGCTGGCGGCGGCCTGGCTGTTGATCGAACCGGGATCGGGGTTCTACGGCGCCGCGCTGCTGGTGGTTCCGATGTTCTTTACCGCCATGGGCTCGGCGATCCTGCGACCGGTGGCCACGGCGGCCGCGCTGACCCCGTTTCGCCAGATGGCCGGACTGGCCTCAGCCGTGCTGGGGTTCTCGATGATGGTTGTCTCGTCCCTCTACGCGATCGCGTTCGCGGCAGTGCTTGAGCCCAACGCGCTCTCGATGGCCGCGGCGATCGCCGTCACCGGGGTCGGCTCGTTCCTGCTCGTGCTCATTGCCGGGCGAAATGTTCTTCGTTGATCGGATCGCCGGGCCGGCTTGAGGGAGAAGGCGGCGGCGGACGCCGATGGGTCCGGCCGCGACCGATTGAACCGCAGGCGCGCCGAATCGCACCTGACGACCGCGATCCTGGTCGCCCTGGCGGCCCTTGCGCCGCTCTCGATCGACATGTTCCTGCCGTCGATCCCGGACATCACGGCCGAATTTGCGACCGACTCGGCCACGATCCGCCTGACGGTTACCGGATACCTCCTGGTATCGGCGGCCTCGGCGCTGCTTTTCGGCCCGGTCTCGGACCGGTTCGGCCGCCGCCCGGCGCTTATCGCCGGGATGGCGCTATACGTGGTTGGGAGCGTGCTGGCCTGGTTCGCGATCTCGGCTCCCATGCTCGTGGCGGCGCGGATCGTGCAGGGTTTCGGCGGCGGGGTGAGCATGGCGATTGCGACCGCCACCGTCATCGACGTTCACGGCCGCGACCGCGCGGCCCGGATACTGGCCGTCATCGGGGTGGTGATGTCGCTGGCCCCGATGGTCGCTCCGATCCTGGGAGGGATCTACCAGGAGACGGTCGGCTGGCGCTGGGTCTTTGCCACGCTGACCCTGCTGGGGGGGGGCCGGCCTGGTCGCAGCCTACCTGGCCTGGATCCCGGAAACCAACCTGCGGCCGGACCCGGCGGCGCTGCGGCTGCGGCGCGTGGCCGGCAACTACCGCAGGCTCTTCTCGACCCGGGTCTACGTGGTCCCGGTGGCCCTGTTCGCGCTGACCTTTTCAGGGCACCTGGTGTTCATTTCCACCTCGGCCCTGGTGCTCATCGACCAGATCGAAATCAGCGCGGGGCTTTTCGGGGTCGCCTTCGGGGTCGTCTCGTCGGGCCTGATGGCAGGCGGGGCGATCGGCGGCGCCCTGGTCGGCCGGCTCCGGGCCGACCGGATCCTCATGGCGGGCATCGGGCTGACCGCGCTAGGATCGCTGGCCCTGCTGGCGGCCGCGCTGCTGCTGATTGAGCCCGGATCGGGCCTTGTGGGCGCGGGCCTGATCGTGGTGCCGATGTTCTTTACGCTGCTGGGAACGGCGATGTCGTGGCCGGTCGCCACCGCCACCGCGCTGACGCCCTTTCGGGAGATGTCGGGCCTGGCCGCGGCGGTGCTGGAGTTTTCCATGATGGCAGTGTCGTCCCTCTACGCGATCGGGTTCGCGGCGCTGCTGGCTCCGTCGGCGGTCTCGATGGCCGGGGCGATCGCCCTTTCGGGAGTCGCGTCCATATTGCTGGTGCTGCTGTTCGGCCGCCAGGTCATTCGCTGAAGGATTGCGCGCCGGCGCCGGGCAGGGAATGCACGCGGTGGGATCATTGGTTGAATGCAATGGCCCGAACGCTGCGGCCGGTGCCTACGCTTAGGACTTGATGCCCTCACCCGCCAACGCGGCCGCGGCCTCGCCCTCCGCCGCCGAGCACGACTCGCGCGCCGAATCGCGCCTGACGACCGCGATCCTGATCGCGCTCTCGGCCCTGGCGCCGCTCTCGATCGACATGTTCCTGCCGTCGATCCCGGACATCACGGCCGAGTTTTCAGCCGACTCGGCGACGATCCGGCTGGCGGTGACGATGTACCTGCTTATGTCGGCAACCTCGGCGATGCTGTTCGGCCCGGCCTCGGACCGCTTCGGGCGCCGGCCCGCCCTGGTGGTGGGGATGTCGCTGTACGTGCTGGGCGGGATCCTGGCCTGGTTCTCGGTTACGGCCGAAATGCTGGTGGCGGCGCGGATCGTGCAGGGGTTCGGCAGCGGGGCCGGGATGTCGATCGCCCGCGCCACGGTCATCGACGTCTACGGGCGCGACCGGGCCACCCGGATCATCGCGATCATGTCGGTGGTCATGGCCCTGGCGCCGATGCTGGCGCCGGTCGTGGGCGGCATCTACCAGGAGACGGTCGGCTGGCGCTGGGTCTTTGCAACCCTGACGCTGATGGGAATCGGCCTCATCGCCGCCTACATCTACCAGATCCCCGAAACCAACCTGCAGCGCGATCCGAGGGCGCTGTACGTTCCGCAGATCCTGCGCAATTACCGGACGCTTTTCTCCACCCGCGCCTACGTCGTGCCGGTGGCCCTGGTCGCGATCGTGTTCGCCGGTCACCTGACGTTCATCTCCACCTCGGCGCTGGTGCTGATCGACGACATCGGCATCTCGCCCGGTCTGTACGGAATCGCATTCGGAATCGTCTCGGCCGGCCTGATGGCCGGCGGGGCCATCAGCGGGGCCCTGGTCGGCCGGGTGCCGGCGCCCTGGCTGCTTTTCGGGGGAATGACTCTGACCGCGGTCGGCGGGACGACGATGTACGCCCTGGCGCTGCTGATCAGGGAGCCGGGATCGGCCCTGGCCGGGGCGGCGCTGATCGTGGTTCCCATGTTCTT
>CAXXYJ010000065.1:0-12481 GCA_963664795.2 Chloroflexota bacterium
TAGCAGTGCCTTTCGCCCCAGGGGGTGTTGCTTACCTCCAGCACCACGAAGTCGACCGCAGAACCTTCGGGGTCGAAACAGTAGTAGATGCTGATCGGGTTGAAGCAGTAGCCGAAATAGCTAAGGTGCGTCAGCAGCCGCACCGGGCCGCCGGGCCGGCTCCCGGTCCGGGACCGGACCAGCCGGCGCACTGATTCGTCGAGCGGCAGATCGGGGTCGCCCAGGTAATCGGACCGCCGGAACCGGGCCAATGCGGGGCGCCGCGCCGACCAGAGCAGGCGACCTGCGAACGCCAGGTCGAGTTCGTCCAGATCGAGGTAGAGCAGAAACAACCGGTATGAGAATTCGTGCGGCACGGGACGGTGCCGGGCGTGCCGGACGACTCCTTCGTAAATGCAGCTGTGCATCCCTGTCAATCGCTCCCGAGGCCTTCGATCACGGCCAGGGCGCTGTTGACCGCATCCTCGTGAAATCCGAAGCCCCAGTACGACCCGCAATATGAAATGCGCCGGTGCCGTATCAGCTCGTGGTGGCGGCTCTGGGCGCGTTCTGAGCCGGGTCCGTACTGTGGATGCCGGTAGGTGAACCGACCCAGAATTTTTTCAGGCGGGATGCCCCCCGGGTCGTTGAGGGTTACGTTGAACACGTGCGGGCCGGGAATCTTTTGCAGGATGTTCATGTTGTAAGTGATCCGGAGGGCTTCCGCATCGTCGACCGGCGCGTGGATGTTCCAGGCCGCCCAGGTTCGGCGTCGTCGCGGCAGGACCGAGGTTTCGGTGTGCAATACGACCGAATTGGGCTGGTAGGTGAAACTCCCCAGCAGGTCTCTTTCGAGCGCGTCCGGGTCCGCCAGCAGCTCCAGCGCCTGGTCGGCGTGGCAGGCGATCACCGCCTGGTCGAACCGCTCCCGGCCACCGCCTTCGAGCTCGAGTTCAACGTGATCGCCGCGGCGATGAATCCGGCACGCCCCGCAACCGGTCCGGATCCTGTCGCCGAAAGGAGCGGTCAGGGCGTTCAGGTATCTGGCGGATCCGCCTTCGATGAATCGGTAGCGGGGCCGGCGCCCGGTCTGCAGCAGGCGGTTGCGGCGAAGGAACCCGATCACGAAGCTCGCCGGAAACCGGCGAAAGTCGACCGGCGCCGCCGACCACAACGCTGACCCCAGCGGCACCAGGTACAGTTCCAGGAATTCGGGTCGATATCCGCGGCCGAGCAGGAAATCGGCCACCGGCCCGTCGCCGACTGCAATGCTCGCGGATCCTCGCCCGAAACTCCCGGTTGAAACGGTTTATGTCGCAGAGCATGCGCAGAAAGGCCGGGCGCAGCAGGTTGCGGCGCTGGCCGAAGAGGGCGTTCAGCGACGCGCCGCTGTATTCGACCCCGCTGCGCTCATGGCGGACGCCGAAGCTCATCGAGGTCGCCCGGGTCGCCACTCCCAGCTCCCGCAGGAGCGCCGTGAAATTCGGAAAAGTCTCCTCGCTGTAGACGATGAACCCGGTGTCCACGTTGTAAGTGCGCCCCTTAACCCGGGCGGCGACCGTGTGAACGTGCCCGCCGATCCTGGGGCGGCGTTCGAAAACCGAGATCCTATGGCGCGCGTGCAGGTGATGGGCGACGGTCAGGCCGGCGATCCCGGATCCGATGATCGCGATGCGCAATGGCTGCTCCGTCCATCCGGCGAACCTGCCGCGGGCCCGTTCGAATTGGAGGGGTTCTCCGGATCCGAACGCGGGCCCGCTTTCCCTCGGCTGCGGCAACCGGCCGGACGCCAGCGTCCGGGGTCCCGCCGGCTCGAATCCGCGCCGGGTCCGGTTCATACCTGAAACTGAGATGTAATACGCTCCAGGCGTTCGTGTGGATCAACTCCCGCGGCGCTGGCGCGGGCAGACGGAGATCGCCGGACCGGGCGGAAGGGCGAGAGAGGCAGGCGGCAATGACCCATCTTGCGGCCACGCTGGCGCTGAGTCTTGCGATCCAGGCCTTTTTCTTCGCATTCGCGGCCGGATTTCGGTCGGACAAGGTCACCGACCTTTCCTACGGTCTCAGCTTCATCGCCCTGGCAGGATTCCTGCTGTTGCGGGCCGGAGCGGCCGGCCCGGCGCAGATCGTTCTGGCGCTGATGATCGTGGTCTGGGCGGTCCGGCTGGTGGCTTACCTGGTGCGCCGAATCCTGCTGATGGGACACGATCCGCGGTTCGACCGGATGCGCGGCAACTTTCCCAGGTTCCTGGCGTTCTGGACGTTCCAGGGCCTTTTCGTGTGGGGGCTGATGCTTCCGGTCACGGCGTGGTTCGCCTGGCACGCGCCCGCGAGCCTGCAACCGGTCCACTGGCTGGGTCTGGGAATCTGGGCCGTCGGCCTGGGGCTGGAGTCGGTCGCCGATGCGCAGAAATTTGCCCACAAGCGCAACCCCGGCCGATCCCAGGGATGGGTGGGGCACGGACTGTGGCGCTGGAGCCGGCACCCGAACTATTTCGGCGAAATGATCCTCTGGTGGGGCGTGTTCGTCTTCGTTGCCGCCGACCTTGCCGGCTGGTCCTGGCTGGGCGTGATCGGCCCGCTCGCCCTGGTCGGCTTGCTCAGGTTCGGAACCGGCATTCCGCAGCTCGAGAAGAGCGCCGAGCGCAAATGGGGCAACGACCCGGCCTATCGCGAATACGCGGCCGCGACCAACCTGCTGATACCGGGTCCGCCCCGCAGGGGACGCAAGGGCTAGGACCCGGGCCAGCGCCGCATGGCGTGACAGGGCTTGGCGATTCGTCCGAATTCCCAATAGCCCGCCGCCCGGAACGCGGCGACCAGGTCCATGAACCGGTAGCGTGGCGTTACCGGATCCACCGGACAGCCCGCGATCGCGTCGGCTCCGGCCGCCGGCCCGCGGTCGCCCCGCCGCAGCCGGACCCGGATGCCCGGGCGGTGCGACGCCCGCCGCACGAAGCAGCAGGCCCCCGCCCGGACCCGGGTGCGGGGTTCGTGCCGACCCTCGCCGGGGGCGCGTAGGGTCTCGCGCGGGCCGACCGGTCACCGCCTGACCTGATCGGGGCCGGAGCAGGCCGGCAACCCGGTCGGCGCGACTCGGCGCGCTTGCAGACGGTGTCCCCGGCCGCCACAGGGCGCGCCAGCAGCGCCTCGGTCCGCCGCGGGCTTGGAACAGTCGCGCCGGATCGGACCGGTTGTCCGGTCTGGCGGCGCGGGACCGAAACTGCCCTGCCGTCACCGGCCGCGCGCGGTCAGCCATCCCCGGCGGAAATCGCGCCGCGTCCGGGCGGATTCGCCGTCACCCGGAACAGGAACCAGGGTTCCGGTCCGGCGGCGAGGAGTCCGCGGCGCGAACGGGCGGGCGCCGGGAATGTCACTTCCAGTCCTCATCGGTCGGCCATATGTTGGTGCTGCCGAGCGCGGCGCCCTGCAGACCGTCGACGATGATGTCCGCGGTCGCGTCGCGGAACTTGATGAAGTGCGGCGTTTCGAGGTGGGCCTCGAAGGCGGCTTCGTCGTCGTAGATCTCGTACAACCAGACCCGGTTTTCGTCGCCGGCGTCCTGGATCACGTCGAACCGGCGGCAGCCCGGCTCGTTCTCCACCGACCCCTTGGCGTCGCCGATGATCGCCTCCAGGAACTCTTCCTTGTGACCCGGCTTGATTTGAACGGGGGCGAGTATCACGTACATCGGTTGCGTACCTTTTGCAAGTTCTGCCATTTGGAAGTTCGCGCGCGGGCCCGGTGCGGAATGCTCCGGCGCCCAGACCGATTCTCATTGCCCGCCCGCCGCCGCGCCGCCAAATAGGGGCCAAACGCTCGAGCCGGGGTTGCCGCCGGCGTTGACCCGGCCGTATTCCCCTGTCCCGGACGTGGGGCGAGCGGGTCGCGCACGCTGGCCAAAATCTGAGTGCCAAGGAGGATTCCAAATGCAAGATCGCAAGGTTCTGCTGACCGGCGCGGCCGGGTACGTCGCGTCCCAGCTCCTGCCCGCTTTCCGCGAGCGCTTCGACCTGACCATGACCGACGTCGTCGATAAGGACCGCAACGGCCGCCCCGTGGACGGGATCGAAATCTCCGACCTGACCGCCCCCGACCGGGACCGGTATGCCGGGCTGTTTGACGGCCAGGACGCGGTCGTGCACCTGGGCTACAAGCGCCGGCGCTGGGATCCGCTGGACGACTTCTTCGACGAACACCTGAACGTGGCCATGGCCTACAACGTCTTCCGTTCGGCCTACGACGCGGGCGTGGGGAGGGTGGTGATGGCCAGTTCGAACCACGCCGCCGACTGGTACGAGCACAACCTCACCCATGAACGCGGGCTGGAAAACCTCGACCCGTACCGGCTGCCGCTGTCGGACAACTTCTACGGCTGGGCCAAGGCCACCTACGAGCACATCGGGTTTCTGTTCGCCAGCGGGGTGTTCGGGCGCAAGCTGGAGGTGGTGATGGTGCGCATCGGCGCCCCGCGCGTGATCCGGACCGAGGACTTCCCCGGCAACCCCAGGGGCTACAAGCGCGACCTGGGAGCCTACATCTCGCCGCGCGACATAACGCAGCTGTTCCGCCGGGCGGTCGAGGCTGAGAACATCGAAAACGAGCACGGGATCCCCTGGCAGGTCGTGTACGGGATCTCCGACAACACGCGCGCGTTCTGGTCGCTTGAGAGCGCGCGCCGGTACCTCGGGTACCGCCCGCAGGACGATTCCGAGATCACCTTCGCCGAGGGCGTGCGGGAATTTCTGACCGGCCCCGACCGGGAAGCGGGCCCCGGGCGCGTGGGCGGACCGGGCGAGATCGAATTCCCGGCCCGGCGGCGGCCGACCGCCGGTTAGCGTCCGGAGGGCGCCGGCAGTTCCTTGACATAAAGGTCCTGCTTCGAATACGGGATCTCGATCCGCTCGCTGGCGAAGCGGCGGTAGATCTCGGTGTTCAGGGCGTCGGTCACCCGTCCGCGCAGCACCGGTTCGTCGACCCAGGCCAGAAGTTCCAGGTCCAGGCCCGAGGCGCCGAAGGTGCGGAACCGGACCCGGGGTTCGGGGTCCCGGCAGACTCCGGCGTGGCCTTCGGCAACTTCCAGCAGCGCCTGCCGCACCCGGTCGATGTCGGAGCCGTAGGCGCAGGCGACGCGAATACGGATGCGGTGCTTGGGATGGGGGCCGCCGGTCTCGTTGATGACCTTGATGTTGCCCATGATTCCGTTCGGGATCGTGATCTCGATGTCGTCGCGGGTCAGGAGCCGGGTGCTGCGCAGGCCGATGTGGGTGACCTGGCCCCGCTCGCCCGTGTCCAGGACGATGAAGTCGCCCACCCGGTACGGCGCGTCGGCCAGTATGAGCACGCCGGCGAAGAAATTGGCGACCGTGTCCCTGGCCCCCAAGCCGACCGCGATGCCCAGGATCCCGGCCGAGGCGAGCCAGGCGGTCACGTCCAGGTCCCAGACCAGCAGCAGGAAATAGGCCGCCACGCCCACCAGGAGCACGTTGTTCACGTTCCTAAAGAGCGGCATCGTGTGCTGCCCGACATAGCGGAATCGCTCCTGGTTTCGGCTCAATCCCTCCAGCGTCAGCTGGTTGACGCGAATCGCCAGGACCAGACCGACCAGTATGGCCAGGGTGCCGAGTATTCCGAAGGTGATCGTGCGCGCCCACCCGTCCAGGGCCAGCAGGGTGGACGCGACGGCGAAACCTCCAAGCAGCACGAGGAGAAATATCGGACGGTGCACGATCTCGACGAGGCGGTTGTCGAAGTCGTTCGCGGTGTTGCGCACCCAGCGCAGCAGCATCCGCGTGATGATCCAGTCGGCCGTCTTGGCAACGACCACGCTCGCCAGCACCACGATCGCCGCCTGAATCCGAAGATCCAGCGCGGAAACGTCGTAGGCCGTAATTTCGGCAAGCAGATCCCAGAACCCCTGCATTGGTCACCTCCTGGTGGTCGAAAGGCGTCAAAAACCGCCCGCGATTCGGGTTCCCGCAAGGCGATCCCTCGATCGCGCAGGACCGGACGAGCCCCTTCGAATTAGAGGCTAGTTCGGGCGCGGCGGAGGTTCCGGCTTGCGCCGGAGGCCGGCGGGCCGGGGCCGGGATGGGGCCAGGGAGCGCCGGCGCCGGTACAGAATCTGGACACTGCGCACCGTGCCAAGACCTCCGGGAGGAGATGCAGGTGGCCATCACGCTCGCGGCCGGCGATCCCGCGCCGGCATTCGACCTCCACGACCAGGACGGATACATCCACTCCCTGACCGGTTACCGCGGGCAGACCGTCGTCCTGTACTTTTATCCGCGCGACGAAACCCCGGGTTGCACCGTCCAGGCCTGTTCGTTCAGGGACGCGCACGCTGAAATCGCCGCCGCGGGCGCGGTCGTCCTCGGGGTCTCGGCCGACGACGCCGAATCGCACCGGAGCTTTAGGGAAAACCACGCGCTGCCGTTTCCGCTGCTGGTCGACGAGGACGCTGGCGTGGCCAAGGCGTACGGGGCCTGGGGCGAGAAGGTCATGTACGGGCGCCGGTTCCTGGGCCTTACCCGCTCCACCTTCGTAATCGGTCCCGAAGGGAATCTTTTGAAGGTGTGGAAGCGGGCGCGCGCCAAGGAGCACGGACCGGCCGTTATCAAGGCGCTGCAGGCGCTGCAGTGATCGGCTTTAACCGCGGCCGACTGGCTTCGACCGGCGGGCGCGGGGTGGGTTAAGCCGCCGGACCGGTCCGGTTCAGGCCAGTTCGCGCTCCAGGAACCCGACCACCAGGTCCTGGGCCCAGCCCTGATCGAACGCGCCGCCGCCGTGGCCGGTGTCGGGCAGCAGGTGATACTCGGCCGCCCCGGGTCCGAACCGTCCCTGCAGGGCATCCTTTAGCCGCACCGACTGCGGGGCGCCGATCAGCGGGTCGCTGTCGCCGTGCATGATAAGGAACGGCGGCGCCGAGCCGGACCGTTCCAGGTAGCTGAGCGGGCTGGCCGCATAGGCCAGTTCCGGATGGTCGCTCACGACCGCGCCGATCAGGTCCGATTCGGGCGATCCGGCTTCGCCGTTGGGAGGCGACCTGCGCTCCACCCCGGTGAGCCCGATGTCGCGGTCCATGTGCTGGAAGTGGATCGGTCCGAACCAGTCCACGACCGCATTGACCCGCAGCTCCGGGTCGTCTGCGAACGCGATCCCCATCACCGCCGAAAGATGGCCGCCGGCCGAGGACCCGAACGCGGCCAGCCGGCCGTCGTCGAACCCGTATTCGGCCGCATTTCCCCGGATGAACCGCCTCACGTTGGCCAGGTCCTCCAGCTGGGCCGGCCATGTCGCCTGCTGGCTGAGGCGGTAGTTGATGCTCACGATCGCCATCCCGGCGGCAAGGATCGGATCCGGCATCTTCAGGTCGCGCTTGTCGCCCAACCGGAACGCGCCGCCGTGAATCCAGACCACGACCGGGCAGCGCCCGCCCTCCGGCCTGCCCGGCGGCAGGTAGATGTCGCAGACGTTGCGGGGCGAGATATCCGAGTAGGCGACGTCGGCAAATTCCGGGACGGGCATGGCTAGGCGGCCCGGCTCAGGCAGTCGCGGACATGGCGGGCGGCCCCGGCCAATGTCTCGCCGACCGGTTCTGTGACCTGGCATTCCAGGGCGGCGAAGCCGTCGTAGCCGATCTCGCGCAGGGCCCTGAACCCGGCCACGAAATCGGTGTGGCCGTGGCCCGGGACCTGGCGGTTGCTGTCGGCCAGATGGACGTGGCGGAGGTGCCGGGCGACGGATTTGATGCTGGCGGGGATGTCGGCTTCCTCGACGTTCATGTGGAAGAAGTCGGCCATCAGCTTCAGGCCCGGGCTGTCGACCTCGTCGCAAATCGATGCGGCTTCGGCCAGGTCGCGCGGGAAATCGGATTCGTAGCGGATCAGCGGCTCCAGCAGCATGCAGACGCCCAGGTCGCAAGCCTCCCGCGCCAGCGGCCGCATCAGGGCCACCAGCAGGTCGCGCTGGAGCTGGCCGGTCGTGGCCAGCGGTTCGAGGCCGGGGATGCGCTGGTCGCGGTTAAACAGCGGCACGACGATGCAGCCGACCGCCCCGAACCGGGCGCAGAGCCGCAGGATCTCGCGCTGCTGGCGGACCGATTCGTCGCGCCTCGCCCTGTCGGGGTGGATGAACTGCACGTTGCTGCCGCCGCAGATCGTGCTCGCCCGGACCGGGCTGTCGGCCAGGGCGGACTCTATCTCGCCAACGCGCGATCGCAGCATTCCGTCAAAGTCGGTGAGTTCGACGCCCTCGTAGCCCCAGGCGGAAAGATTGGCCAGGCGGTCGGCGAACGTCGCGCCGGGGACCAGGTTCTCCTGGCAGGAAAGCTTCATCGATCGCTCCTCGGGGTCCGCCTGCGATTATTGCCGCCCGGATCCCGGGCGCGGGATCAGCCTTCCTCGGGCAGCAGGACGACGCGGAGATATTCCTCCAGCGGCAGGACCCGCCGGGCGACCGCGGCGATCTGGTCAAGCGTCAGGCCCGCAAGCCGCTGTTCCAGGTCGGCGATCTGGTCGAACGAGTCGCCGCGCTGCGAGGCGCTAAGGATCTGGCGCATCCAGAAGCTGTTGTCGCGCAGCTGTTCCTCGCGCGCGCTCAGGAACTGCTCCTTGACGGTGGCCAGGTACTGCTCCTCGGCGCCCGCGCGCAGCCATTCGATCTCTTCCAGGATCTCGGCCAGGAGCTCGTCGGTCCGCTCCGGGTCGCTGCCGAAGATGATCGAAACCTGGTACTCGGCGTCCGGCAGCCGGGTCCGCGAGGCGTCGACCTGGATCGAATAGGTCCCGCCCAGGGCCTCGCGCACCACCTCGCGCAGGCGTATCCCGAGCACGTCGCCGGCGACCGAGAGTGCGAGCGCCTCCGCCTGGCTGAATTCCGCCTCGCCGGCAAAGATCAGGACCGTCGCCGCGCGCGGTTCCAGGCCGCTGTATACGACCTCGTCGATCAGGCCGGACGGCGGGTCGATCCCCACGTCGCGCCAGTCCTCGGAAGATCCGCTCGTCGGCAGGCTGGCCAGGTAGGTCTGGGTCAGAAAGCGCAGTTCGTCCCAGTCGAACGCCCCCACGAACACGAACGTCGAATCGCCGAGGTCGCCGAACCGGTCGACGTAGACCGACTGCACCCGTCCCGGGTCCAGTTCCTTGAGCAGTTCGGCGGTCAGCGGCCGGGCCCGGAAGTGGCCCTGGCTCAGCAGGCGGCCGACGTTGTCGAAGAGGACCGCGTTGGGATCGGCGGCGCGGGTCTCGGCCACGCTCTCCAGGCTGGCCAGGTAGCGGTTGTAGAACGCCGGGTCCAGGCGCGGCTGGGTTGCGTACAGGGTGATCAGCTGGAACATGGTCTCAAGATCCTGCGGCGAGGCGCTGCCGGAGAACCCCTCGTAGAGCTCGGCGATGTAGGGCGAGACCGCGGCCCGCTTGCCGGCCAGCAGCCGGTCCAGGTCCACGCTGTCGTGCGGGCCGACCCCGCTGCCGGCGACGATCGTATCGCCGTAGACGGCCGCGACGTGGTCGGCGTCCGCAACCAGCGAATGCCCGCCGGGGCTGTAGGAATTGAACACCACCTCGTCGTCGCGGAAATCGGTCTGCTTGGCATAGACCGTGATGCCGTTGGACAGGGTCCACCTGCGGGCGTCGATCGAATCGATCTCCTCCTCGGCCAGGATGCTGCCGCCCGCGGGCAGGTTCGCCAGCAGCGGTATGTCCTCGGCCGAATCGACGTAGGCGCCGGGTTCGAGTTCGGGCGCCGATTCGAGATCGGAAAGCAGGGCCGCCGCCAGGTCCGAGTCGGACGGCGCGTCGTCCCCGCCGGGCCTGACCACGAGCAGGGCGGTGTCTTGGGGCCGGGTCCAGGCGGCGGTCGAGAGCTCCAGCTCGGACAGGGTTATCTGCGGGAGGACCGCCTGGTAGAGCTCCCACTCGGCCTCGATGCCGGGCGCGGGAATACCGCGCAGGAAGTGGTCGACGTACTCGCCCACGAAGACGGCCGACGGCGTCTGCTCGCGCTGGGTGTGGGCGCTTTCGATCGCCCGCAGCAGGGTCTCCTTCTCGCGCGCGAGTTCGGATTCGGTGAATCCGTGCAGGCGAACCCGCTGCAGCTCTTCGAGCATTGTTCCCAGGCCGCGCTCGACGCCGCCCGGTTCGACCCACCCCGAGAACGTGAGGATGTCCAGCGATTCAACGTAGGGGGACCGGGCCGCGCCGGCCCAGAGGTAGGGCGGGTCCTCGACCTGGGCGCGCTCGAACAGGCGCGCGTTCAGCATCATGATGGCGAGCCGGTCGACCGCGATCCGGCGAAACGCGGCCTCGTCCTGCCCGGTCTCCGGGGAGAGCTTGCGCACCAGGATGAACTGGACCCCGGGCGACTCGGGATCGGTGAAGACCTCGATCCGGGGCTCGGCGTGGCCCGGGATCTCGATCACCGGCCGCGCGGCCGGGTCCCCGGCCGCCGCCGCTTCGTAGCCGGACCGGCCCTCGGGCGGCGGTGCGAAGTGCTGCTTGATCTTGGACTCGATCGCGGCCGGGTCCGGCGAGTTCACGGAGGTCGGGCAGGTGACCCACCGCGAGCTTGACGTTGCTCTTGCCGACATCAATGACTGCGACGTGTTCTGGGGTCACGGAAAGGCGCAACGCCGCGGCGACGAGAGGGGGGAAACACCATGGCGTGGAGGCTGCCGGTCGCGTCGGTGCACGGATGCGTCTCCACCGGTGCGGGCGGGCCCGACCGCCGCCGCCTGATGGCGGGACGGAAGGGAAGACAGGGCGCTATTGCGAATCCGGGTTTTTCCATCGGCCACTGCGCCACGTCGCTGCAAGCCGGGGCAGCGCAATGACTCCTATGAGCAATGCGCCGATGAAGATCGACATCACGATTCCGGGCACGTTCAGCAACCCGAGCCCGAAGGTCACCATACCCATCACGAAGGCTGCGATGACTACCCCGGGGATCGTGCCCGACCCGCCGAGGATCGAGACCCCGCCGAGCACCACCATCGTCACGATTTCGAGCTCCCAGCCAAAGGCGATCGAGGGGCGGGTGGAGCCAAGCCGGGAGGTGAGACAGACGGCCGCGACCCCGGACATGAGGCCCGTGAGAAGAAAGAGCACGAGCTTGACGCGCCGCACCCGGATTCCGGAGAACAAGGCTCCGGTGGGGTTGTTTCCGATGGCGTAGATCGCTCTTCCGAACGACGTCATGTGCAGGACAACCCCGAAGACGACCGCCATGAGCGCGAACAGCGTGAATTCGAACGAGATCACCCACCACACGTAGCCCTGGCCGAACCATGCGAAGTCGGGCGGGTATCCGCGGTAGGCCTGGTCGCCGAGGACGATGTAGCTGATCCCGCGAAACAGGCTCAGCGTGCCGATCGTGACCACGATCGACGGGAGGGCGAGACCGGTCACCAGAACCCCGTTGAAGGCGCCGCAGAGGAAGCCCGTCGCGAGGCCGATCCCCACGATCTCCCAGGTTCCGGCGCCGACCTGGGCGGCGGCTCCCATCGCGGTGGACGCCAGAGCGATGACCGAGGCGACCGAGAGGTCGATCTCACCGCTGACGATAACGAGCGCCATGGCAAGCGCGATGAGCGCCTTCTCGGTGAAGTTGAAGGTCGCGTCGGAGAGGTTCCAGGCGTCGAGGAACCAGGGCGATGCCCAGGAGTTCAGGACGAAGATGGCAACGGCGACGAGCAGGAGGAGCGCTTCCCAGCTCTTCAGCGCCCGTTCCCAGAAACCGTGAAGCCGGTCCGGTACCTGCCGTGCGGACTTGTTCATGACTCGAGTTTCAGGGTTCGTTGACTCGAATGGCTTCCCGCTTGCGCGGGCTTGGCGGCAGTCTCGCAGAGCGCATCGCTCCCGCGGCAACGATGGCGATCATTCCCGCGCGAGAATTCAGCTGTCGTCCGGCACAGGGACTCCTGGCTTCTGAACCCGAGTTCATGAGACGCTCTCCGCGCTCCGTAGAATGATTCGGCCCTTCGCCCTGCGGGCCCGCGCATTGAAGGTAACCGCGACGATGATCACGAATCCCGATATCGCGAGCTGCCAGAAGGGCGAGATGTTGACGACCGGCAGCGCATTCTTCACGACGCCAAGCAGGAGGGCGCCGAGCAGGGCGCCGGCCGGAGAGCCGATCCCCCCTGCGATCGAAACACCGCCGATCACGCAAGCGGCGATGACGTCTAGCTCGAAGCCGCCCGCGATGTCGACGTAGGCGACCGCGTAGCGCGAAACCCACAGATAGCCGGTCAGCCCCGCGAGGGCACCCGCGAGGGAGAAGGCGACGAAGCGCGTTCGCCCCACGTCGATGCCGACGTAGGTCGCCGCGCGCGGGTTGCCGCCGACCGCATAGAATGCGCGTCCGAGAGTCGTGCGGCCCATCATGACCGTGCATGCCGCCACAGCGATGACCGCGATCCAGCCCAGTACCGGCAAGAACAGGATCTCCGTCCGGGGCAACCCCTTGAATGCGGTGCTCATCTCGTGGGCGTTGACCCACTTGC